>CAZJXG010000056.1:0-19942 GCA_964549965.1 uncultured Sphingomonas sp.
CCGATCATCTTCATCAGCGCCAAGGGCAGCGAGACCGATCGGGTGATCGGGCTGGAGATCGGCGCCGACGATTATCTGCCCAAGCCGTTCGGCACGCGAGAGCTGATGGCCCGCGTCCGGGCTGTGCTGCGCCGCGGCGGAATGGACCGACAGGCGGACGCCAGCCGCCGCAGCGAAGTAAGTTTCGATGGCTGGCAGGTCAATTTCCCGCGCCGCGAACTGAAATCGCCGAGCGGCGCGGTGGTCGATCTCACCGGGGCCGAGTTCGATCTGCTGTCCAGCTTCATTCACAATGCCCAGCGGGTCATCGCCCGAGAGCGGCTGATCGAGTTGTCGCGCACCCGACTGGGCGACTCGTCCGATCGCAGCATCGATGTGCTGGTCAGCCGGCTGCGCCGCAAGCTGCAGACCGCAGGCCGCGACGCCCCGATCACCACGGTGCGCGGCGTCGGCTATATGCTCAACGCCGAGGTGACGCGCGCTTGATCCATCTGGTGCGTCCATCGCTCGGGGTCGTCGGGCGGATCCTCGCCATCCTGCTCCTCACCGTGACGGTGGAGTTCTGCACCAGCACGCTGCTCTATGAGCGGGCCAGCCAGTTCTCGCTGCGTGAGGACGAGGCGCACCGGCTTGCCGAACATCTTGTCATCACCCGCAAGCTCATCGCCGAGCGGCCGCTGCGCGAGCGGGCGATGATGGCCTCGCTGCTGACCACCGACCGCTACGATGTGGGCTGGAGCGAGTCGGCGCCGCCGCCGCCGCCGATGGCGCCCGAGCTGCGCGAGATGCGCGAGCAGATCCTATCGTGGGAGCCTTCGCTGTCCGATGCCAATCTGCGCCTGCGGCTCAAGTCGCCGGGGCTCAAGTCGATGGTGATCGGCGGCATGCTGCTGCCCGACGGAAGCTGGGTCCGCTTCGGTACCCGCGATGTCGTCAGCGGCTGGGATCTGGCGATCGGACGGGTGATACTGGCACTGGTGCCGGCGATCGGCCTGCTGGTGATCGGCAGCCTGCTGATCAGCAACACGCTGAAACCGGTGCGCATGCTGGCGCAGGCGGCCGAGCGCTACGGCTATGGCGATCGCGTGATCCTGCCCGAGATCGGCACGGGTGAGGTGCTGCGCGTGGTCCGCGCCTTCAACGCGATGCAGGACCGTATACATCGCCTGATCGTGGACCGTACCCAGGCCCTCGCGGCGGTCGGCCATGACCTGCGCACACCGATCGCGCGGATGCGGCTGCGCATCGACATGATCGAGGACAGTGCCGCGCGCAGCGCGATGCGGCGCGACGCCATCGAGATGGAAGCGATGATCGGCTCGCTGCTCGCCTTTCTGGGCGGCGAGGAGAATGACCAGCCGCTGATCCGGTCCGATATCGCGGTGCTGGCCGCGACCATCGCCGACGATGCCGTCGATCATGGCCACGCCGTCCGCTATCAGGGGCCGGATCATCTCGATGCCTTCGTCCGGTCGCACGATCTCAAGCGGGCGCTCGACAATCTCCTGTCGAACGCGCTGCGCCATGGCCGCAATGTCGTCATCACCGTCGAACCGCAGGGCGAACGCGCTATCCTCCGGGTCGATGACGACGGCCCCGGCATAGCCGAATCGAAGCTTGACGAGGCCCGCCAGCCCTTCGTTCGCCTGGACAATGCGCGGGAACGCAATACCGAGGGGTTGGGCCTGGGGCTGGCGATCGTCGACCGGATCGTTGCCGCCCATGGCGGCGAGCTGCGCCTGTCCAACCGCGCCGAAGGCGGCCTGCGCGCCGAGATCGAGATACCGGTCGGCAAGGTCGGCTGACGATATCCCGCCCGGAAGACGGGACGAGCGGCGCGCAGCAATCATTTCTTACAGGGGCGCTGCGCTGCGGCAAAAGCATGACCCTATTTTCTGAATATTCCCATGATTCAGGAGGTAGCGTCATGAATGAGCTGATCGGTCGTGTCTTCAGCTTCCAGGACCATGTTTTCCCCAGCAACAGCGACCTTTACGGGAAGCTGGCCCGCGACGGGCAAAGCCCCAAGGCGCTGATGATCAGCTGCGCGGATTCGCGCGTGGTTCCCGAATATATCGTCCAGGCCGCCCCGGGCGACCTGTTCGTATGCCGCAATGCGGGCAATATCGTACCGCCTTATTCGCAGGCCAATGGCGGCGTTTCGTCGACCGTCGAATATGCGGTGATGGTGCTCGGCGTGCGCGACATCATCGTCTGCGGCCATTCGGACTGCGGCGCGATGAAGGCGCTGTGCAGGCCCGGCTCGACGGACAATATGCCGAATGTCGCGGCCTGGCTGCGCCACTCCAACGCCGCCCTCAAGGTCGCCGAGGAAGCCTATCCGCACAATCATGACGAGGCGGACCGCGCGCGCATCCTCTCGCTCGAGAATGTCGTCGCCCAGATCACCCATCTTCGCACCCATCCGTCGGTCGCCGCGGCGATCGCGCGGGGCGAGCTGGCGCTGCACGGCTGGTATGTCGATATCCACGCCGGCGAGGTGCTGGGCCTGGATGGCGACACCGGGCGGTTCATGCCGCTTACGGCCGACCGGCCGCTGCCGGTCGCGCTGGCGGCCGGCCAACGCTTGGCCGCCGAAACCCTGCAGGAGGCAGCCGAATGAATCTGGCCCGTTTCGGCCTGTCGTCGGCCACCTTCTCCCGCGACTTCACAGCGTCGATCGTCGTCTTTCTGGTCGCACTGCCGCTGTGCATGGGCATCGCGATCGCGTCTGGCGTTCCGCCCGAAAAGGGCCTGATCACCGGCATCATCGGCGGCATCGTCGTCGGTGCGCTGGCGGGCTCTCCGTTGCAGGTCAGCGGCCCCGCCGCCGGCCTGGCGGTGATCGTGTTCGAACTGGTCCGCGATCACGGCATGTCGGCGCTCGGGCCGATCCTGGTCCTGGCCGGTGCGATCCAGTTCGCCGCCGGCGTGTTCAAGATGGGCGGCTGGTTCCGTGCGATCTCGCCTGCCGTCGTCCACGGCATGCTCGCCGGCATCGGCGCGCTGATCGTGGTCGGCCAGTTCCACGTCCTGTTCGACGCCAAGCCGCTCGCCAACGGCCTTGAAAATCTCGCGGCGATGCCGGCGCGGCTGCTCGGCCTGTCGGCCTCCAACATCGCGGCCGCCGAACTCGCCTTTGCGATCGGCACGCTGACCATCCTGTCGATGCTCGTCTGGGAAAAGGTGCGCCCGGCCTCGATGAAGCTCGTTCCCGGCGCGCTGATCGGCGTTCTGGCAGGCACGCTGGCGGCAGCGATACTGGGCCTGCAGATCGTCCGCGTCGACGTCCCCAACTCGATCGTCGCGGCCATCGATTCGCCCGGCCCGAGCTTCCTTGGCCAGATGATGGAGCCGGCGCTGCTGGTCACGGCTATAGCGATCGCCTTCATTGCCAGCGCGGAAACGCTGCTGTCGGCCGCCGCCGTCGATCGCATGCATGACGGCGTCCGCACCGATTATGACAAGGAGCTGCGCGCACAGGGCGTCGGCAACCTGCTCTGCGGCTTCGCCGGCGCGCTGCCGATGACCGGCGTCATCGTCCGCAGTTCGGCCAACGTCCAGGCGGGCGCGATGACGCGTCTGTCGGCGGTACTTCACGGCGGCTGGCTTCTCGGCTTCGTCGCGCTGCTGCCCTGGCTGCTGCGCGAGATTCCAATGGCGGCGCTGGCAGGTATCCTGGTCGTGACCGGATGGCGGCTCGTGTCGGTCAGCCATGTCCGCCACCTGTTCCATCACCATGGCCTGTTGCCGGTGGTGATCTGGGTGGCGACCTTCGTCATGGTGGTGGCGACCGATCTGCTGACCGGCGTGCTCGTGGGCCTCGGCCTCTCGCTGCTCGAACTGGTGCCGCATCTGCGCCGGCTGAAGCTGCGCGTTCATGAGCATCATGAGGACGAGCACAGCGAAATCCGGCTGGAGGGTGCGGCGACCTTCCTCACCATCCCCAAACTGCTCAAGGCGCTGGAAGCGATTCCCGGCCACCGCAAGGTCCATCTCGACATGCGCAAGGTGCCCGCGATCGACCACAGCTCCGCTGAAATGCTGGCCGAATGGATCCAGCGACGACGCTCCGGAGGCACGCAGGTCAATCTTGACGGCGAAGCCCCAGGTCTCCGGCGCATGGCAGCCTGACCATTCCCCAGGGCCGCGGACCCGATCGAGGCTCATCGGCTAACCCCGGGTCAGGTGTTGCACCGGCGTCACGCTCTTCCCCAACGAGCGTGGCGCCGGCCTGCAGCAATCATTTGTAACGATCTGGAAATGTGATGCTGCACCGCATCATCATAATGAACGCTGTCGCACAGGACGCCGCCCATCAGAGGAAGCGCCGTTCGGCCAAGGAGGGACGATCCACAACCTAAAGGGGATTGTCACATGCGTTTTTCGAACATCACCGCCGCCGTCCTCGCGCTGTGCGCGGCGACTCCCGCGCTTGCCCAGGAGGAAGAGAAGCTCGTCACTGTTTCCGGCAGCGTTGGACTGGTGTCCGACTATCGGTTCCGCGGCGTTTCGCAGACCGACAAGGAAATGGGTGTCCAGGGCGGCATCACGCTCAGCCATGCCAGCGGCTTTTACGCCGGTACCTGGGGTTCGAACCTGGCCGGTTGGGGCACGTTCGGCGGCTCGAACACCGAACTTGACCTGTTCGGCGGCTACAAGATGGATCTGGGCGGTGGCATGGCGATCGACGCCGGCCTGACCTGGTACATGTATCCGGGCGGCGCCAACAAGACCGACTTCGCCGAGCTCTATGCGAAGCTCAGCGCGACGGTCGGCCCGGTCAACCTGCTCGGCGGTGTCGCCTATGCGCCCAAGCAGGAAGCGCTCGGACGCTGGTATTTCTCGGGCGCCTCGGCCTCGACCGGCATCTTTGACGCTCCGGGCGACAAGGAGGACAATCTCTATCTCTGGGCCGATATCTCGAGCACGCTGCCCGACACGCCGATCACGCTGAAGGGCCATGTCGGCTATTCGAACGGCAATTCCGGCCTCGGCCCGAACGGCACCAGTGTCGCGCCCACCGGCAAATATGTCGACTGGCTGGTCGGCGCCGACTTCGCGGTTCCTTCCACGCCGCTGACCGTTGGCATCGCCTATGTCGACACCAACATCACCAAAGCCGAGTCGGCCTATCTGCTGCCCAATTTCTCGTCGACGAAAAATGGTTCGTCGATCGCGAGCGGCAAGGTCGTCTTCTCGGTTACGGCGGCTTTCTAAGCATCCGGAGAGGGATGGGGCGCGCGGACCGGCGGTTCGCGCGCCCGTTTCTTTTCAGAAGTCGAGTTCCATCCGCGCGCCGGTGACATGCAGCCCATAGTCCCGCCGCCCGTCCGCGGGGATGGCGGCGCCGGCATAGTCGAGATAGCCGTAGTTGATGTTGAACCGCAGATATTCGATCGGCGACCAGACCAGGCCGGCGAACCAGCCATTCTGGCGGCCGCCACGGAGCGTGCCGGAGTTCAGATCGAGATAGTCGTAGCGCAGGTTGAGCTGGAGGGCGCCGATGCCGCCCTTCCCCAGCGGCGACGACGGCTTGGCCGCTCCGAAGATACCCCCCCGATAGGGGCGGCTGTCGTTCGTCAGGAAATAGCCGACCTCGGCATAGCCGCCGAAGAAGCGGCGCGTCGGCCCCGGCCCGATCGCGTCCAGCCAGTGGGTTTCCGCGACCGCATGCCAGCGCCCCTGGATCGCCGCCAGTTCAAGGCCATAGTGCAGTTCGCGGTCGACCGCGATGTTGGGGGTGGCGAGCAGCCGGCTGTTGCTGCTGTGCAGATAGGGCCGCTGGCGATAGCGCGTGGGCAGTTCGGCCAGCCGGTTGAGTTCACGCAGATGGCCCGATGCGCCGATATGGAGCTGGGTCGTGCCCAGCTTCGGGGCATAGACCGCGCGGCCATGAATGCTGAAGCTGTCATTCTCGTCGCCGCCTTCGGGGCCGTCGCTGGCGTTCGACAGCGCATCGATATCGTCGCTGAACAGGCCGGCCTGCAGCAGCAGATCCCGGCCGCGATATTGCACGGCGATGCCCAGCCGCCGCTCGAAGGCGAAGGCATCGGTGAAGGCCGCGCGCTCCATCACCGATCCGCTGGTATCCCCGGTCAGCTCGTCAAGCGACTGAAACTGATTCTGATTGCCGACCGCGACCTGCCAGCGGCCCTTTTCCCAGGTGACGAAGGTGTCGACCAGATCGACGGCATTGTCGGACAGTTCAAGCTCCAGCTTGTAGCCGAAGCCGCCACCGAGCTTGCCCTCGCCGCCAAGCCGGATGCGGCGCATCTCGGTCGAAAAGCCCAGGCCGCGATCGCGTAGCCCCTTCGGGCTCGATACATAGCCCATATCGGCCTGGATGCGGCCCTTGACCTTGAAGCTGCGGTCCTCGCTGCTGAACTGGGGCGAGCCTTTCCAGCCGATCTCGGTCGCGCTTGCCGCGGGCTTTTTTCCGGCGGGCGGTGTCGCGGGCGCATCGCCCGCCCCCAGCCGCGCCTCGATCGCGGCAAGCCGCGCCCGCAGCCCGCGCACCTCTTCGCGCAACGCTTCCGCTTCCGCATCGGTCATCGGCGCTGCGGCCAGAGGTACCGCGAACAGGGCACCGCCCCCGGCGAGCAGGAGGCGAAACGGCATGCAATATTTCATCGCCAGCCGATCCGAGCCATTTATGGCATTTTTGGTACGGCCCGCGCTCTGGCAATGATTTGTTACGGTCGGGCCGTATTTCCGCCGCGATCAGCCCGCCGTTGCGCGCTGCCGCTCGATCGCGAGCAACAGCCCCGCCGCTTCGGCAGGAACGATCGCATCCTCCCAGTGGCGGCCATCCCGTTCGGCGATCCGGTAGGTCCAGGGCTCGGCGGCCCCCGGACGATAGCGGGCGGCAATGGCGCGAACCTCATCCTCGCCAATGCCGAAGGCGACATCGCGGGTGAGCGCGCACGGGCCCCAATTATCCTCATTGGGGCAGAAGCTCTCGCCATGCCGCGCCTCGATCAGCCCGCCGACACGGACGCCATCGGGCGCTTCATAGCTGGCCGAATCATAGCTGCGACGGTCGCGCGAATGCGCCCCCCAATACAGGATGCGCTGGTGAACCTGATAGCGCACGGCGCCCGTCCGCCAGTCGATCACCGCGCGCAGATGATTGTCGCTGAGCAGATGACGGATGGGCGACACGCTGCTCGGCACATGCCCGGCTTCGGTCGAAAAGGTCGTCGTCCGGACCTGCGGATCATGACGTACGGTCGCCGCGGCGCCGAACGCCTCGGGAGTCATCGTTCGCAGCGCCTTCGGCAGATCGGCCGCCAGGGCGGGAACGGCGGCCAGCATCGCCATCACGCCTGCCACCATGTTTCGCTGCAAAAGGCGCCCTGGTCCGATCATGGCGCCGAGGATGGCCGGCATGCTTTGCGGCTGCTTGACGCAATCGCGACAAAATATTGCCAGCGCCACCGGGGCGAAGCCATGCGCGCCCTTTTCGAACGCAGCAGCCCGGCATTCCGCGGGCGAACGCGCTGGATCAGTCGGTCGCCTGCCGCGCATAACGGGCGGCGATGACCGCGCAGACGATCAGCTGAAGCTGATGGAAGATCATCAGCGGCAGGATGATCACCCCCACCTGCGCGGGCGCGAAGATCGCACCCGCCATCGGCACCCCCGATACCAGGCTTTTCTTGGACCCGCAGAACAGCAGCACGATCTCATCGCCGCGCGGCAGCTTCAGGCGGCGCGCCACGAACAGGTTGGCCGCCATCACAAGCGCGAGCAGGACCGCGCTGATACCCAGGATGATGATCAGGTCGATCGCCTCGGTCCGCTGCCATATCCCGCCCACCACCGCGGCGCTGAACGCCGTGTACACGACCAGCAGGATCGACGAGCGGTCGACCGGCACCAGCAGTTTCCTGTGGCGCTCGATGAAGCCGGCGATCAGCGGCCGGAGCAGATGGCCCGCCACGAACGGGAGCAGCAACTGAAGCATGATCGCCTCGACCGCGCCGAGCGAGATGCCGGGCGCGCTGCCCTGGACATGGATCAGCAGGCCGACGAGCACCGGAGTCAGCACGATGCCGATGATGTTGGACAGCGATGCGCTGCACACCGCGGCCGCCACATTGCCCCGCGCCAGCGCGGTGAAGGCGATCGATGACTGCACCGTGGAAGGGAGCAGCGTGAGATAGACGATGCCCGACAATATCTCGGGCGTCGTGAACGCGGCACCGGCCCGCGCGATGCCCAGCCCGAGGATCGGGAACAGCAGGAAGGACGAGGCCATCACCAGCAGGTGGAGCCGCCAGTTGCCGATCCCCGCGACGATCGCCTGGCGCGACAGCTTCGCGCCGTGAAGGAAGAAGAGCAGGATGATCGCGAGATCGGTCGCGCCCTCGAACAGCGGCACCGCCGCCCCGCGCGCCGGCAGCAGCGAAGCGGCCGCCATCGTGATCATCAGCAGCATCAGGAAAGGGTCCAGGCCCTTGAGGAGGCTCATGATCAGGCGCATCGCCCGCGGCAATGTCGGCCCGCCGGGCCGACGTCAAGTATGCGTCCATCGATCACGCACTATCGGCGCATGCACCCTGGCATTGTATGGCGGGGCGCGCTGATCTAGGCCCGGCCCCATGGCTGAACCACGCACCTACAAGCTTGCCCTGCCCCGCTTCGGCATCAACATCGTCGAGTGGGGCGACCCCGCGGCACCGCCGCTGATCCTCCAGCATGGCGGACGCGACCATGCGCGGAGCTGGGACAGGGTGGCGCAGGCCTTCGCCGGTACGCACCGCGTCATCGCGCCCGATCTGCGCGGCCATGGGGACAGCGACTGGGCGAATGACGGCGGCTATGACATGATCGACTTCGTCGAGGATTTCGCCGGCATCGTCCGGGCGCTCGATCTGCCGCCTGGCCCGATCGTCGGCCATAGCCTCGGCGGCAATATCGCGACGCGCTTCGCCGGCCTGTATCCCGATCGGGTAAGCCGACTGGTCAATATCGAAGGGCTGGGCGATGCGCCCGAGATCGCTCGGCGCAGGGCCATGGAGGATATCCTGCCGCGTTTGCGGGACTGGATCGACCAGCGCGCAAAGGTGAACGGCTTTACCGCCCGCGACTATGACCGGGCCGGACTGGTGGCCCGGATCCGCGAAAGAAATCCTCGCCTGGCGGCCGACATGGCCGAGCATCTCGCCACCCATGCCGCCCGCGCCAATCCGGACGGTTCATTGCGGCTGAAGCATGACCCCGCCTTTGCCGCCAATTCGCCGATCGATATCAGCACCGAGACGAAGCGGGCGCTATGGGCTGCGATCCGATGCCCGGTACTGCTCGTCTATGGTGCCGAAAGCTGGGCGTCGAACCCGGCGGTCGACGGACGCGCCGCCGATTTCCGCGATGCACGGGTCGAACTGTTCGAACGCGCCGGCCATTGGATCCATCACGACCGAACCGACGATTTCATCGCCATGGTGCGAGACTTCCTGGCCTGACCCGACAGCTTCTCCGCCGGATCAGCCGTCACTACCATGATCGCACATATCGGCGAGATCGTCCGGCAGGTCGATGAACAACCCAGCTACCATGTGGCGACATTCCGAAGCTTTACGGACAGCTTTCGCCCCTGGCTCGACGAGACTATCGCCGCACTCTGATCGCTGAACAACGAGGGCATATGAGCATCCCCTATCTCCTCACCCTTTCTTGCCCCAACCAGCCGGGCATCGTCACCCGGATCACGGCGGAGATGTTCCGCCACGGCGGTGACATCAAGGAAGCCCATCAGTTCGACGATCCCGAAACCGGCCGCTTCTTCGGCCGCATCGTCTTCAACTTGCCCGATGAAACGAAGGCAGCGCAGTTCGAGGACAGTTTCCGTCCGCTCGCGGAAGCGCTGGCGCTCGACTGGACGCTGCGCCCGCGCGACAGGACCAGCAAGGTGCTGCTGCTCGTGTCCAAGTTCGACCATTGCCTCGTCGACCTGCTCTACCGCAACCGCATCGGTGAGCTTCAGATGGACATCGTCGGCATTATTTCGAACCACCCGCGCGAGACCTATGCCGCCGCCGATCTCGGCGATGTCCCCTTCCATCACCTGCCTGTCACCACGGACAGCAAGCCGCAGCAGGAAGCGCGGATCAAGGCGATCGTCACGGAAACCGGCGCCGAGCTGATCGTGCTCGCCCGCTATATGCAGATATTGTCGGATGACCTGGCCGCCTTTCTCTCAGGCCGCTGCATCAACATCCATCATAGCTTCCTGCCCGGCTTCAAGGGTGCCAAGCCCTATCATCAGGCCCATGCACGCGGTGTAAAGGTCATCGGCGCAACCGCCCACTATGTGACGGCCGATCTCGACGAAGGCCCGATCATCGAACAGGATGTCGAACGGATCAGCCATCATGACAGCCCCGAAGACCTCGTCCGCAAGGGCCGCGATATCGAACGGCGCGTGCTCGCCCGCGCGGTCGCCTTCCATCTCGCCGGCCGCGCGCTGATCAACGGGAACAAGACGGTCGTCTTCCGGGACTAGCCAGCTTCAAACTGAAGGAAGTCCGCCGGGCTTGTGGCGGAGCGGATTTCTTTGGGACGGCCGATCGATTAGAACGATGAAGCAATCCTATAGGTGAGCGCTGGGCGCATCGCCTCCATCGGTGCCGGCCGACAGATTGCGTCATTACCCCACCAGAAATTCTTTCGTCCGGGACTGTGGCGATCCCCGCCCGGTGCCGTCTCTCGCTCGAACAGCGCGAGTTGAGTGATGAAGACAGATGTTCGGGCGTTCGTAACCCATCGCTTCGATGAAGCGCATTCCGCAACGCCGTACCTCGATTATCCCCATTGGAACACGGTATCGAACGGCCGCGCGCAGCCCGCCGCGGCGCTGGGCTATCGCGAGGCCGCCGCCGGGCCGCTCTTCCTCGAAGCCTATCTGAGCCGCCCGATCGAGGGCGTCGTCTCCGAAGCCTTCGGTAGGGATATCGCGCGGTCTTCAATCGTCGAGATCGGCTGCCTCGCGTCCTTGTCTTCGGCGGCGCTGGTGAACCTATGGTCCCAGACGGCCACGGCCCTGGCATCCAGCCATCAGATCGTGGTGGCGACGCTCACCCGCCCGCTCCGCTCGATGTTCGCGCGGCTGGCGCTTCCCGTCGTGGAACTGGCCGATGCGAAGCGCGAGCTGGTGCACGATCCGGACGCCTGGGGCTCCTATTATGCGATGGATCCGGTCGTCTGTGCCGGCGACATAGCGGCAGGCATCGCCGCGCTGGCCCGGTTCACCGAACGCGCGGTGCGCTCTTGACCGCGCTGATCGATGCGATCCTGGCGCGGGCCGGGCAGATTCCGGAGAGGGTGGCGCTTCGTGACGGTGCGAACAGCATCGTCTATGGCGCTCTTTCCGCCGAGATCGACGCGATGGCCGGCATGATCGCCGATGAGATCGGCGCCGCTTCCGGGCCGGTGGGCATTGCGCTCGATAATGGCCTGAACTGGATTCTCGCCGATCTGGCGCTGCTGCGGCTGGGTCGAGCCTGCGTGCCGCTGCCGCCCTTCTTCACCGCGCAGCAGGCCGCCGGCGCGCTGGCGGACGCCGGCGCCTGTGCGGTCATCGGGCAGAACGGGATCGAGCGGCTGGACGGCCGCCCCGCGCCGCTACCCGCCGGCACCGCCAAGATCAGCTATACATCGGGTTCGACCGGCGCGCCGAAGGGCATCTGCCTTTCGCAGCGCGCGATGCTGGCTACGGCCGGCGCGATCGTCGACCGTCTGGGCGCCGGGCGGGCCGGCATGCATATGCCGCTGCTGCCGCTGGGCGTGCTGCTGGAGAATGTCGGCGGCCTCTATGCCACGCTGCTGGGCGGCGGCTGCTATCTGGGCCTGTCGCTGGAACAGGCGGGGATGGCGCGGATGTTCGATCCGCAGGCCGACATGATCATCGCAAACATCCGGCAGGCGGGCGTGACGAGCCTGATCCTGGTCCCCGAGCTGCTCGGCAGGATCATGGCCGAGCTGGACATGTCGGGCACCACCCTGCCCTCGCTCGATCTGATCGCGGTGGGCGGTGCGCATGTCGCGCCCGCACTGCTCGACCGCGCCGCCCGGCTCGGCCTTCCCGTGGTGCAGGGCTACGGCCTGACCGAATGCGGATCGGTCGTCACGCTCGATGCGCCGGACGATCACAGGGCGGGAACGGTCGGGCGGCCGCTATCGCATATCGCGCTGTCGTTCGCGGCGGACGGCGAGATCATGATCGCCGGCAGCGGCTATCTGGGCACGGTGGGCCATCCCCGCACGCCCGGCCCGATCGCGACGGGGGATCTGGGCGTGTTGGACAACGACGGACGCGTCCGTCTTCTCGGCAGGAAATCCAATCTGATCATCACCAGCTTCGGCCGCAACATCTCCCCGGAATGGGTGGAAGCCGTCCTGACCGGCCAGCCGGCGATCGCGCAGGCCCTGGTCGAAGGCGATGGCCACCGGGCGCTTCGCGCGCTGATCGTGCCGGCATCGCCGACCGCCCATGTCGCCGAGGCCATCGCACAGGCCAATGCCGCGCTGCCCGAATATGCCCGCATCGAACAGTGGCGGCTGAGCCGGCCCTTCACGCCGCTGGACGGCACGCTGACCGGCAATGGCCGATTGCGCCGCCCTGATATCCTGGCGCGCGAGGCAGCATTGCCCTTTTTCGACAGGCTGGTGATGCACAGCGCACAGGCCCGCGCGCGGATGATGGCGATACCCCAGCTTCAGGCAGGCATCGCCGGGCGGATCAGCCGGGATACCTATCTCGCCTATCTGGCGCAGGCCTATCACCATGTCCGGCACACCGTTCCGCTGATGCGGCTGGCGCGCGGCCGGCTGCAGGACAAGCCGCATCTGATCGCCGCGCTGGACGAGTATATCGCCGAGGAAGAGGGCCACGAAGCCTGGATCCTGAACGATATCCGCGCGGCCGGCGGCAATGCCGATCTGGCGGTGTCGCAGGGCCCCTCGCGCGCCACGGCGCAAATGGTCGACCATGCCTATCACGCCATCGAGACCGGCAATGCGGCGGCCTTCTTCGGCATGGTGTTCGTGCTCGAAGGGACCAGCATCGCGCTCGCCAGCTCGGGCGCCGACGCGGTGCGATCCACCCTCGGCCTGCCCGCGGACGCGTTCACCTATCTCTCGTCCCACGGCGCGCTGGATCAGGACCATATGCGGTTCTTCGAGAGACTGGTGAACGCTCTCGACGATCGCGACGACGAACAGGCGATCCTCACCATGGCGGACGCGATGTTCGATCTGTTCGGCGGCCTGTTCGCCGCCATTCCAATGGAGGACGACATTGCAGCTTGATGGCACGAACATCGTCGTGACCGGCGCGGCCGGCGGCATCGGATCGCTGGTGTGCAACCGGTTGCGGGCAGCCGGCGCGCATGTGACCGGTATCGACCGCGTGCCTTGCCCGGCCGCCGATATCGCGATCGAGGGCGACCTTGGCAGCTTCGAGGGCATCGCCAGGCTGTGCGGGATGCTTGAGAACAGCAGGGTCGATATTCTCGTCAATCTCGCGGGCATCCAGTATTTCGGCCCGCTGCGCGATCAATCGCTCGAGAATCTGTGGGCCGGCTATGTGATCAACCTGGTCGCTCCGGCGATGCTCACGCGATCCGTCCTGCCGGGGATGTGCCGGCGCCGCGCGGGGCGCATCGTCAATATCGGATCGGTTTTCGGTGCGATCCCGTTCGCGCATTTCGTCAGCTATTCCAGCGCGAAGGCGGGACTGAAGGGCTTCAGCCAGGCGCTGCGCCGCGAACTGTCCGGGTCCGGCGTGGAGGTGACGCACATCGCGCCGCGCGCCGTGCGGACGGCGCTCAATTCCGAGCAGGTGCTGGCGCTCGCGGACATCACCAAGATGAACATGGATCCGCCCGAGCGTGTCGCCGACCGGATCGTGTCGGCGATGATCAAGGGTGAGCGCGATGTCGTGATCGGCTTTCCCGAGTCGATCTTCGTCCGGATCAACGCGGTCGCGCCCGGCCTCGTCGATCGTGCGCTGGCGGCTAACGACCGCAAGGCAGCGACATTGTTTCACGCGAACTGAACGGGAGAGAGAGAGCATGCGTTTCCACAATCTATGTGCCGCCACGATATTGCTGGCGATGACCGCTCCGGCCAGCGCAGATCCGGTCGCGGACCGCACGATGGGCATGGCGAACGCCTGGGCGCACATCAAATATATGACCCCCGCCGATAATCAGCCCGACGCCATGACCCGCCTCAAAGGGCAGGCCGATGCCGCGGTCGCGGCGGCGCCGGGACGCGCCGAACCCCTGATCTGGGACGGAATCATCACCTCGACCCTGGCTGGCCTGAAGGGCGGCATGGGCGGCCTGTCGCTCGCCAAGGAAGCGAAGGCGCTGCTCGAGCGCGCAGAGAAGATCGACGCGGCGTCGCTCGACGGATCGGCCCACACCAGTCTCGGCGCGCTCTATTATCAGGTGCCCGGCTGGCCGATCGGCTTCGGGAGCAAGGACAAGGCGAAGGCCGAACTTCTGGCAGGTCTCAAGGCCAACCCGCGCGGGATCGACGCCAATTATTTCTGGGGCGACTTCCTGTACAATCAGGGTCAATATGCCGAAGCCGCGAAGGCACTGAAGACGGCTCTGGCGGCGCCTGCGCGGCCGGGCCGCGAATTGGCGGATGCCGGCCGGCGCGGTGAAATTCAGAAGCTCCTCGGCGCGGTGAATGCCAAGCTTCGGAGCTGACCACAGGAGGTTGGCCGTCGCGGATGATGAAGGCGTAGCTGCGGGGCTCACGGCGGCATTGTCCGCCCATCGCCCGCAGCTGGTCCGCTTCTTCACAAGCCGTACCGGCAACGCGGCCGAAGCCGAGGACGTGGTCCAGGAAATCTGGCTGCATGTCGCGCGGTCCGCCAGCGGCCCGGTCGCCAGTCCGCTCGCCTATCTCCACAAGATCGGCATGAACATCGTGCTCGATCGGGTACGCGAACGCCAAAGGCGGGCGCGGCGCGAACAGGGCTGGTCCGATGTCGCGATCGAGCGGCGCGGCGGCGAAGCGACCGACGACGCGCCGTCGCCCCTGGCCGAAGCCGAGGGACGCGAGACCATCCGGCAGCTTGCCGCCGCGATCGAGACGCTGCCGCCCGGCGCGGCCCGCGTGTTCCGGCGGCACAAGCTCGACGGCGTGAGCCAGGCCGATCTCGCGCTGGAACTCGATATCAGTCGCAGCGCGGTGGAAAAGCACATGGCGGTCGCGTTGCGGCATTTGCGGGCGGCGATGGGCAGATGAGAATCGAAAGCAACTGCGGTGGACCATGTCGCGTGGCGTCTTGCGACAAAGGGGCAACGGCATTGGCCAGGAACAGGATATGACCCAGTCTGCCGAACGGGCATTGATCGACGAGCAGGCGGCGCTGTGGCACGCCCGGCTCGATGCGGCCGACATGGATTGGGACGCCTTTGGCCTGTGGCTGGACGCGGATCCGCGCCATCGCGACGCTTATGATGCCATCGCGCTGCTGGACGCCGATATCACCGATCATCGCGACCGGATCGCGGCCTTCCTCCCTGCCAATGATCCGGGCGAGCTGTCCGACAGGCCTCGTAGCCCTGGATTCTGGCGGATCGGCGGCGGCATGGCGGTGGCGGCGGCGATCGCTGCTATGATCGCGCCGCAGCTTCCCTTCTTCGCGACCGAGGCGCTGGTCGCCTATCGGAGCGGCGCGAGCGAGACACGGACCCTGCACCTGAAGGACGGCAGCAGCATCATTCTCGACCGCAACAGCCAGCTCGCGATGCGGCGGGACGGCAGCGAAATCCAGATGGCGCAGGGCGGCGCCTATTTCGACATCCGGCACGATCCGTCACGCACGCTCACGATCAAGCTGGGCGATTATGAGGTCCGCGATATCGGCACCCGGTTCGATGTCACCCGGATCAAGGATCATATCGCGGTCGCCGTCGCGGAAGGCCAGGTGACGGTGGCGCCGGCAGGCGGCGGGGGAAGCGTGCTTTCCAGCGGCCATCGCATCGACATTTCACCACGAACCGACGAGGCGGTGATCCGCAAGGTCGACATAGCCAACATCGGACGCTGGAAAGACGGACGCCTGGTCTATCAGAATAGTCCGCTCGCGCTGGTCGCGGTCGATCTGTCCCGCTATGCCGGGCGCACCGTATCGGCCGACCCATCGGTCGCCGACATGCGCGTGTCGGGTGTGTTCACTATCGGGGACGGGTCGCGGCTTGTTGGACAAATCGAGGCGCTGTTGCCGGTCAAGGCTCTTGTCGAGGGCGGTCGCGTCCGCTTTGTGCGCGCTCGCGCCCGCTAGTCTCGCCGTCAGCCCGGCAGAGGCGAAGCCGGTCGCACTCGATATCCCGGCGAGTGATCTTTCGCAGGCATTGATCGCGCTTTCCCGGCAGAGCGGCCTGTCGATCGGAATCGCAGGCGAACTGCCGGCGCATCGCACTCCAGCGGTTCGCGGCTCGATCGAGCCGGCAGAGGCTTTGGGCCGCATGCTGCGCGGCAGCGGCTTGCAGGCCGTTACCACCGCCAATGGCCTGCTACGGCTGGTGCCCGCGCCCCGGCGCCTGACGCCGAAGCCTTCCGACGTCGCCAGTACCGCCATTGCGGACATCGTCGTCACCGGACGGAAACGCGACGAACGGCTGAACGACGTTCCGATCTCGATCAGCGTGATCCGTCCCGATGGTGATGAAACCCCGGCGGCGTCGCGGGGTGTCCATGACATCCTTTCGTCGATCGAGGGGGCATTCTCCACAAATCTCGGGCCGGGGCGCGACAGGATTTTCCTGCGCGGTGTCGCGGACAGCGCCTTCAATGGTCCGACCCAGGCGACCGTCAGCCTGTTTCTCGACGAGGCCAGGGTCAGCTACGCGACGCCCGATCCCGACCTTCGCCTTGTCGACATCGATCGCGTCGAGCTGCTGCGTGGGCCACAGGGGACATTATATGGAAGCGGGGCGCTGGGCGGCATCGTCCGCATCGTCCCGAACAAGCCCGATCTCGCGTCATGGTCCGGCACCGGCGCGATCGAAGGCAGCGTGATCGGCGGAGGCGGCTACGGTGGCGCCGCCGAGGTCGTGCTGAATGCGCCGATCGTGCGGGATCGGCTGGGCATCCGGTCCGCCTTCTACGCCGATCGGGCCGGTGGATGGATCGACGACCCGACCCGCGCGGCGCGCAACGTCAATCGGGTTACACGCTATGGCGCAAGGCTGAGCGGTCTCTGGAAATTCGCGGATGATTGGACCGCCGATGTCAGCCTGTCCGCCCAGTGGATCAACGCCCGCGACAGCCAATATGCGACCCGCGGGCTGACAAAGACCACCGCTATCGCAGAGCCGCACGACAATGACTTCCTGGCCGCGACCTTATCGATCCGCGGCCGGATAGGTGATCTGGACCTGATATCCGCATCGGCCTTCGTCACGCATGAGGTAACGAGCCTGTTCGACGCTGGGTCTGTCGCCGGGTTGCGCGCGCTTCCCGTGCCGCTGGGCTATCAGGATGCGCGCGAACTGACGCTGGCAACGCAGGAATGGCGGATCAGCGATCCGGCGGCGGTGCGTCCCTGGCTCGCGGGGATATCGCTGCTCAGCGCCGAGAACAGCTATCGCGGCACCTTCCTTCCCGACGGCGCGCCATCGACGGCCTTGCTGGCGCTGCATGATGATGCGCTGGAGGCCGCAGCCTTCGGCGAACTGACCCAGCCTATAATCGACAGGCTCAGCGTCACCGCCGGTGCCCGCGCCTTTTTTTCGAAGGTCGACAACGAACAGGCCGGCCAGACCCGGCGTCCAGCCCGCAACAGCGGCGTGACGCCAAGCGCCACGCTGTCGTGGCAGGTGGGGGACGGATCGCTGCTGTGGTTGCGCTATGCCAGCGCGATCCGGCCGGGCGGCATCAATCCGGACGGCGACCCCAGCGCGCGAGGCTTTCGCGCGGACGATCTCAAAAGCATCGAACTGGGATGGCGGCTTCGCGGATGGCGTGATCGGCTTCGCATCAACGGGGCGATCTTTGGCCTGCGCTGGAAGAATGTTCAGAGCGATATCGTCGGCACCGACGGGCTCATACGAACGATAAACGCGGGCAGGGCTCGCAACATCGGCATCGAATTGCGATCGACTCTGGATCTCGCGCCCTTCGCACTGGATGGCAATATCACCGCTCAGCATGGCCGGCTCTATCGTCCGTCGGCAGCCGCGAATGCCGTGGGCGATGATAATCGCCTGCCCGTACTTCCTGACTATGCGGGTCGGTTGAAATTGTCGCTCGACCGGCCGCTCGGCGCCTTCGAGGCGAACTGGTTCGTCGCGGCACGCTATGTCGGAAGCGCGAGATTGAGCTTCGATCCGGGCCTTGCCCGTTCGATGGGCGATTATTGGCTCGCGGACGCGGGAGTCAGCCTCGCGGCGGGTTCGTGGCGATCGGCGCTCACCATCGCAAATCTGACCGATCGGCGCGGCAACAGCTTCGGTTTCGGCAATCCCTTCTCGCTGCGCCTTGCTGATCAGCGGACGCCAGCACAGCCCCGAACGCTGAGCATCAGGATCGAGCGAAACTTCTAGCCGGCCAGCTGCGGTGACATATCACTGGCGGCGTCTCTCGCGATCGGTGGCGAGGGAACGAGGGTGGCACCAGACGCGACACTTCATTCGCTTTGGCAGAAGCGGCGTATCGGCGACGAGACGGCTGTCCGGCCAGTTTCACCGCGAACCGATATTCGTGATACGGACGTCAGGCCGCGTGTCGCCTTTCTGTTCATCGGGCAGGCTCATCAGCTCCTGCATGGAATCACGATTGCCGAACAGCTTGCGCTGGGTGGGCAGGTGCACGTCGACATATTGTCGACGACCACGATGAATCTCGAACTGGCGCGTGATCTCGTCCTGCCGGAGAGCCGGCATCTTCTGGGATTCGGGTTGGTGGGCGCTGGGACCCTGCGGGCGATCGCGGCGCGCCTCGGCCGGCTGCTCCCGCCGAAACTCCCGAGCCTGTTCGCGGCGCGCAGGCTGTTGAACGGCTATGACGCGATCATATTGCCGGAGCGTACATCGACGATCCTGCGCAAGCTCGGCGTCCGGCGGCCGAAGCTGATCCATATCGACCATGGCGCAGGAGACCGCGCGGTCGGCTATGACAAGCGGATCGCACAGTTCGATTTCGCGCTGGTCGCGGGCAGGAAGCAGGAACGGCGCATGCTGGCGGACGGCCTGATCCGGCCCGGAGCCTATGCGATCGTCGGCTATCCGAAGTTCGACGCGGCGGACCGGATCAGGGATCGGGAATGGTCTCCCTTCATCGATGGTCGACCGATCATCCTGTACAATCCGCATTTCTCCGCCGAGTTGGGATCATGGGCCCGCGACGGGCATGAGATCGTGCGCCACATCGTCGAGAGTGGCCGCTTCAATCTCGTCGTCGCGCCGCATATCCGGCTGTGCGATACCCGAAAGGGCCGCGCCGCGGCGGACGCGGTATTCGGCATGTTCCGACCGTTTCCGCAGGTTCATCTCGACCTGGGGAGCGAACGGTCGATCGACATGACCTACACATCGCTGGCCGATGTCTATCTGGGCGACGTGAGCAGCCAGATCTACGAGTTTATCCGGACCCAGCGCCCCTGTGTTTTCGTCAACAGCCACGGCACGGACTGGCATGGCGATCCCAGCTATGCTCACTGGCATCTCGGTCCGGTCTTCGATCACCCGGACATGGCCGTCGCGGCAATCGATCTGTCCATGCGCAGCCACAGAGATTATCGGGATCGGCAGCGCGAGGCGTTTGTGGACACCGTCGATGACCATGCAGGTCGACGCAGCTCCATGCGCGCGGCTGAGGCGATAATGGGCTTTCTCTGCCGCGCTGGCCTGGCAGGCTGATCTGAGTGGGAGCGAGGGGAGATATTGGAGATTGGCTCGTCGGGCGGTTCGGA
>CAZJXG010000057.1:0-19385 GCA_964549965.1 uncultured Sphingomonas sp.
GATCCGATCATCCGGCTCGATGGCGCGCGCGGCCATTCCGCGGTACTCGATCCGCTCCTCGACGAAGGCATCGTCCAGGCGCAGGCGGCGATCCTGCTCGCGATACCGCGTGACGGACCGATCGATCTGCCGATCACCGGCGGCAAGGACAGCCGGGTGGTGCTCGCTCTATGCCTGGCGGCGGGCTTGCGCGATCGGCTGCGGCTGTTCACCCGCGGCTATGCCGCCCATCCGGATGTGATTGCGGGCGCCGGTATCGCGACGGCGCTCGGTTTGCCGCATCGGCGCGAGGCGCCGCATGGCAGCGACGCGGCTGCGGTGTGGAGCCGGGCACGTTTTTTCGACACGCTCGCCGCCCAGGCCTGGCAGAGCGACCATATGGTCGGTGGCTGGGACCTGATCCTGGGCCAGCGGATCGCCGCCGAGACGATCATCAGCGGCCATATGGGCGAGGTTCTGAAGGCCTATTCGAAGAAAGCACTTCCGGAAGGACCGCTCGACCCGGTGACGATGGTGCGGCTCCAGGCGCCGTTCGATCCGATGGACCTGCTCCACCCGGAAGCCCGCGCTGCGATTGTGGCCGAGCTTGCGGCGCAGATGGACGAGGCGCGATGCCAGGGCGCGCGCGAGGCCGATCTTCCCGATCTTTTCTACTATCGCAACCGCCTGCCCAACTGGCTGGGCGCCATCCGTGCGATCAAGTCGTTCGAGCGCCAGCCGGTGGTCCCGCTGGGTGCCCCGGCGCTCCTTCGTCTTGCCTTCCGGTTGACGCCCGAGGAGCGCAGGCGGGAGCTGCTGCACTGGCTGATCATCAGCCGCTGCGCGCCCGAGCTGCTGTCGCTGCCCTTCGCCTTTCAGAGCTGGGACCGGGGGGTAGCCGCGGAGGTGCCCGATACCGCGCCGATCCTGCCGACGGCGGGTGCGCCGCCGGCCTTCGGCAACTGGCAATATTCGATCAACAGCAACGTCTCCATCCGGGCCGTGCTCGCCGCCGAGGTCGCGGTGCATGGCGATCTGGACCTGTGGCGATCGATCGATCGAGGCGTGCTCATCGATCGTCTGCACACGCGGCGGCTGGACTATTTCGATGGGATCAGCATGCTCGGCCTGATGATCGCGATCTTCCAGGAGCAGGGGCAGGGCCGCCCGGTGAAAATCGGCGCGGCCGATGCCGATGTGGTGCCGTCCGTTCGGCTGGCGCCGCATGAACCGCCAGCGCTGACCGGGCATCTCGACGGCATCGATCCGGCGCCGCGGTCGATCGGCTTCGGCGGCTGGGTCTTCGCGCCCGATTGGCCGGCGGCACAGGTCGCCCTGGAGGCCCGCGTCGCGGGCCGGCCGGTCGGTCTTGGCGTGGCGGGCAATGACCGGCCCGATCTGGTGTCGCATGGCATTGGCGACGGGCGGCACGGCTTCTCCTTCGCGGTGGACCGGACGACGCTGGCCGAAGCGGCGACCGGAGCCGGTGAGGTCGAGGTGGAGATCGCGCCTTTCGACGGGGGCGACGTGGTCGCTAGGGTCAGGGTCACGTCATGAACAAGTCCATCCTCGTCATCGGCCAGAGCCATATCGCCGCGATACGGTCCGCCGCCAAGACGCGGCGCGAGGCCTCTCCCGATCGGCTGCGGACCCGCGTGATCCACACGATGGAGCCGCAATATGCACCCGAGGTTGAAGGCGAGGGCGAGGAGGGGCGGTTCACGCAAGCGCTGGAGGCGGCGATCCGCGATCAGATCGCGCGCAACGCGCCGCTGGTCGCATCGGCGAGCGGCGGCAATGTCCACAATGGCTTCGCGCTGATCCGCCATCCCCGTCCCTATGACTTCCTGCTGTCCGAAGAGGACGGGCCACCGCTCGATCCGGAGGCCGAGCCGCTTACCGAAGCGCAGGTGCTGGCCGCGCTGGAGGGTGGGTTGGCGCGTGATCGGCTGCGCCTGCGTGAGATCCGGCGGATCGCGGGCGAAGTGGTCCAGCTGGAATCTCCGCCGCCGGTCGCCGATAGCGGCTATATCGCCGCGCAGGCCGATGCCTATTTCAAGGATCGGGGCCTGGGCGATCTCGGCGTTGCGCCAGCCGGGCTGCGCTACAAGATCTGGCGGCTCCATTCGCGCATCGTCGCGGGCTATTGCGCCGCACTTGGCCTCCGCTTCCTGCCGGTGCCGCCTGAAACGCGCGATGCGCAGGGCTTTCTCAGGCTCGACTATGCGGGCGATGCCACCCATGGCAATGAAGCCTATGGCGAAGCGGTGATCCGCGCCCTGGAGGCCCTGTGAGCAATGCCGTGAGCGACCATCCTTATCGCAGCCTCCCCGAAGCCGCCTTCTGGCGCCGCGCCGTTGCCGGGAAGGGCCCGGCGATCGATCCGGTGGCGGGTGGCTTCCTGTCGCTTGGCCGCGAGGACCGGGTCGCGACCGCGGGCAGCTGCTTCGCCCAGAATATCGCCCGTTACCTGAAGCGCAGCGGCTTCAACTATGTGGTGAGCGAAACCGCGCATCCGATCGTGCCGGCCGAGGTAGCCGAACGCCATGGCTATGGGCTTTACAGCGCCCGCTATGGCAACATCTATACCGCGCGGCAGCTGCTCCAGCTGTTCGATCGCGCCTATGGCCGCTTCGCGCCGGTCGAGGCGATCTGGGAAGCGCCAGGCGGCGGCGGGCGCCTGGTCGATGCGTTCCGCCCGACCATCGAGCCCGGCGGCTATGCGAGCGAGGCTGAGCTGGTCGCCGATCGCACCCATCATTTCGCCCGGGTGCGCGAGATGTTCGAGACGCTCGATGTGTTCGTATTCACCCTGGGATTGACCGAGGGCTGGGAATCGAGGGTCGACGGCGCTGTCTATCCGATCTGTCCCGGTGTCTCGGGAGGGGCGTTCGACCCGGAACGGCATGGCTTCCACAATTTTCGGGTGGGGGAGGTCACCGCCGATCTTGCCGCTTTCATCGTGCGGCTGCGTGAGGTCAATCCAACGGCGCGCATCATCCTCACCGTATCGCCGGTACCGCTGGTCGCGACGGCGAGCGGCCATCACGTGCTGGCCGCGACAACCTATTCCAAGTCGGTTCTGCGCGCCGCCGCGCAGGAGATCGCTGAAGATCATCAGGGTGTGTTCTACTTCCCCTCTTACGAGATCATCATGGGGGGGGCCGCCGCCGCCCGTTATTTTGCCGAGGATCTGCGCAACGTCACCGAGGAGGGGGTGGCGCATGTGATGACGGTGTTCCTGCGGCATGCAGCGGGTGTGGACTTGCCGCCGCCCGCCGCTGTCGCGGCCGAAGCACCCGATGCGACGATCGACGCGGCGAAGGAATGGGTCCAGGTGCTGTGCGACGAAGCCCTGCTCGATGCGGGCGACGACTGAGCCGGCAATATTTGCGCGATCTAACGCGTCCGATAGCCCGGCAGGCGTTGGCCTGTTGGCCGGAATGGCCGGGCCCGGAGAATTCGGTCTCCACGCCGCCTATCGCTTGGTTTCCCCTGAACGAAGCTCGAAGTCGGACGCATCATGACGCTCGCGCAGCCCGTCATCGTTCTGGCCGAGGACGCGATTGACCTTCATGCCCCGGGATACCGCCGGCCGCGCCGCTATCTCGCGCAGCCATCGGTCGACGTTTCGATACTCGTGAATCGACAGGAACTCGGCGCAGCCCTTGTAGCCGTCATTGGCAATGGCCTGTAGCCAGGGGTAGGTCGCGATATCCGCGATCGTGTAAGTGTCACCCGCCAGAAATCGGCTTTCCGCAAGGCGTCGGTCGGCGACGTCGAACAGGCGCTTGGTTTCCATCGCATAGCGGTTGATCGCATATTCTATCTTCTCGGGGGCATAGGCGAAGAAGTGGCCGAAACCGCCGCCGATGAACGGTGCGCTACCCATTTGCCACATAAGCCAGGAATAGGTTTCGGCCCGCTCGGCCTCGTCCGTTGGCAGGAATGCGCCGAACTTGTTCGCAAGATGGAGCAGGATCGCCCCGGACTCGAATATGCGAAATGGCTTGTGCCCGCTCCGATCGACCATCGCGGGAATCTTCGAATTGGGGTTGATGCTCACGAAACCGCTGGAAAACTGGTCCCCTTCGAAGATCGTGATCAGCCAGGCGTCATATTCCGCTTCCTGCCGGCCTGCTTCCAGCAGCTCCTCGAGCATGATGGTCACCTTCTGACCGTTCGGCGTGCCCATCGAGTAGAGCTGGAAGGGATGCTTGCCGACCGGGAGCTCCTTCTCGGTGGTGGCTCCGGCGATCGGGCGGTTCAGTTTGGCGAACCTCCCACCATTTTCGGTATCCCAGGCCCAGACGCGCGGGGGCGTGAAGTCGATCTTCGACATGCGGTACTCCATTTGCAGGCGGGCGCATCATGAAAGCGGTGATGCCACGTCTTGCGACAGCAGCTGTCCTATCTCTGCACCACGCGCATGGCGCCGAGATAATCGATCTTGCCGATCGAGAGACCTTCGGCGCGGAGGATGTCGTAGGCGGTCGTGGCATGAAAATAGAAATTCGGCTGCGAGAAGGACAACAGGAACTCCTCGGCCACGAAATCGCGGCGAAATTTCTCTCCGATCGTGAAGACCACCGGCTGCCCGACGAGACGTTCGAGCTCATCCGGTGTAATTGTCGCAAGCGCGGCGCGCGCTTCCTCCACCTTGTCGCTGAGCCCGGCGAAGCTGTCAGGAGGTGTCGTCATGTCGGGCGAGAACGAGCCGGCAAGCGCCCCCGCCAGAGCGCCGGCAGAATGTACGGCTACCGATTTCACCTGATAGGCGAAGGGGTGCATATCGGGCGCCAGCCGCGCCTGGATCAGCGTTTGAGCAGGCAGGCCGCGTTCCGAACAATGCGCTGCGGCTTTGCCGACGAGGCCACCGACCGCACCGAGTATCTGGAGCATCGACGGTACTACGGCGGCGTGAAGCGATAGAGGCATCAATCTCTCCATGAATGGTGGTCAGTTCTCCGAAATGGAGTTTTTACAGTTGCGTGACATGCGGCGTCGGAAAGCCTCGATCAGCACGTCCTGCCCATTCCTATCATCACCGTGCGGGATCAAACACCTAAAGCTTTCGTGCGATCAACGTGTTCCCGGCCGCGAACATGCTGCGGGCCGCGTCGGGCGTTGCCGCCAGAACCCGTTGCCAGAAGGGGCCACCGGGCGGCTCCGCCATCAGCTGGGCGACGCTCATGCCCGTCAGCTCCTGGCGCACGCCCTCGTCGGTCAGCGCCGCAGCAAGGCCGGACAGCTGCCAGTGGATCGCATGGTCTGGCGTCTGATTCGCTTCGGTGGCGAGCTTGATCCGTTCGAAGCCTCGGTCGAACAGACGTGCCAGTCCCTCGCGCGTGGCGTTATAATAATGGGAGGGATAGCCGTGGACCGGAACCAGGAAAGGATAGTCGATGAATACCATCCCGCCTGGTTTCAGCATCCGCGCGAATTCTTCGGCGGCGATCCATGGCTCCTCCATATGTTCCATCACCGCGAAGCAGCCGATGCCGTCGAGCGAGGCATCGGCGATCGGATAGCGGCAGGCGGGCTCGATGATCAGATCGGCACTGATCGACGGATAGACTTCCAGATAAAGGCAATTGTCGAAATGGCGGCTGCGCCGACCGCAGCCGACGTCGAGATAGAGCTTGTCGGGATTCAGCCGCACCGTCTCGACGAAATCGCCCAGGCCGGGATTGGCGGATTCATCGTCATATTCGTCCAGCCCATGCGCCGCTCCTCCATAAGCGACGGGAAAGCTGCCGGCATCGCCGAGGAAGCGAAAGGCGCCGCCCGTGCCGCGCGACGCATCGAGCAGAGGCAGGAAGCGCTCATATTTGGCCGAGCGGCGCATCGTCGGATAGCCCGCCGCCGCACGGGTCAGCTGCTTGCGGCCCTCGCCCCTGCCGTAGCGGTCGAAATGCCGCCAGGGGTCGCTGCCATAGACGGGGTGCCGCGCGACATCGGCATTGGCCGCGAGATAGAGCTGCTCGTCGAAATTGGCGTCGGTGGCCGGTTCGAGACGTGAAGGGTCCTGCATCGCACAGCCCTATCGCGGTTGCCGGGCCGGTGCCAAGCGGCTAACCGTCCGGCGGAACGACGGAGACATGCTTGGGGCAGTCGGAAACGCGACAGGCGCGGATCGCCATTCTGGTGCTGGGCATGCATCGGAGTGGAACCTCTGCGCTCGCCCGGCTGATCGGCTATCTCGGCGCGGCGCTGCCCGGCGATGCGATCGAGGCGCATGCGGACAATGCGCGCGGTTACTGGGAATCGGCTGCGATCGTCAAAGCGGACGATCAACTGCTGCGCGTTGCGCGGTCCAGCTGGTTCGATCCGCGCCCGCTGGATCTGTCGCGGCTTGAGCCGTCGGCGCTGCGATCGCGCAAGGACCGGATCTGGGAGGCCGTGGGCCAGGCCTTTGGTGAAGCCCGGATCATGGCCGTTAAGGATCCGCGCCAGTGCCGCTTCGTGCCGACCATCGTCGAGACACTGGCCGAACATGGCGTGGCGAGCCGCGCGGTGCTGATGCTGCGCAGCCCGCAGGCGGTCGCCCGCTCGATCGCCAGCCGGGACGGCACCACCACCGCTTTTGCCCAACTGCTGTGGCTGCGGCACATGATCGATGCCGAGCGCGCTACGCGCGGGCTGGCGCGGACGGTGATCGCGTTCGAAGCGATGCTGGCCGACTGGCGGCGGGCGGCCGAAAAGCTGTTGCCGCTGACAGGCGGGGCGATGCCCGAGGGTGCGGTGGCGGCGGAGGTCGACGCCTTTCTGGATGCGTCGCTGCGGCATCATGGCGAGGATGGCCCATCCGGTATCGGCGAACCGCTTGCCGGGATCGTCGAAGCTGTGCGGGACGGGCTCTGGGCCTTGGCCGAGCGCGACGATGCCGAGGCGCGAGCGGCCCTCGACGCCGCCTATGCCCGTTTCGAGGCTTTGCCCTGGCTGGCCGACGACATCATCCATGACGAGCTGCGCCATCGCCGCACCGGCGAGGCCGAGGCCACACCCGCTGTGCCCGACGCGCAGACGGCCGTCGTGCCGCCGCCGCAGTCGATGCCAGCCCCGACACCCGCGCAGGCCGAAGCGGTGGCGATGATCCGCGACAGCGGTTTGTTCGATAGCGACTGGTATATGGCCACCTATGCCGATGCCGCATCGAGCGGGCTCGATCCGATCGAGCATTATCTCACGATCGGCGCCGTGCAGGGGTATAATCCCAACCCGCTGTTCGATACCGGCTTTTACGCGCGGCAGATGGCACGGCGGATCGCGGCCGGAGGAACTGCAGCGTGAAGGCGGCGCTGGTCCTGCATCTCTTCTACCCGGAGGTCGCGGTCGAACTGATCGACCGGGTCGCATCGCTTGGCGATCGGGTCGATATCTTCGTCACGCATAGCGTCGTCCTCGATCCCGCCGTGCTCGCCGCGCTGGAACGCCTGCCGCGCAAGGCGGAGGTGGTGCCCGTCGCCAATCGCGGCTGGGACATCGGCCCGCTGTTCGAGCTGCTGCCGCTGCTGGCCGAGCGCGGCTATGGGCTGATCGGCAAGCTCCACACCAAGAAAGGCGGATCGGGCTATGCGCCCGAGTGGCGTCGCCTCGCCTATGACGGGATGATCGCGAACGGCGCTCTGGTCGATGCCATCGCTGCGGCGTTCGACGAGAATCCCGATCTTTCGTTGCTGGGCGCGAAGCCGCTCTACAAGTCGGTCGCGAGCCACCTGTTCCGCAATGCCGAACTGCTTTCGGATCTGGCTCCGCGGCTCGTCGCGCCGGCCTATCCGCCGGCCGACTGGGGTTTCTTCGCGGGCACTTTCTTCTGGGCGCGGCGCAGCTTGCTGGAGAAGGTTGCCGGGCTCGCCGATTTCGGCGAGGCCGGATCGACCAGTCAGGACCGTGACGGCGCGCTGGGCCATGCGGTGGAGCGGCTGTTCGGCCTTGCCCCGCTCGCGCTGGGCGGCAGGATCGGGTTGGTCGAGGATGGCCGGATCGAGATCATCCAGGCGCCCGGCGCCCCGTCGCACGAGCCTGTCATTCAGACCCTCGTCGATGTAGCGGGTCTCGGCGTCGGGCCGGTCGATGCCGATCTGGCGGCGCTGATCGCCACGCATAATCCGCTGATCGACTATATCCGCCACGGCCGTGAAGCCGATGCGCTCGACCCCAATCTCTATTTCTCATCGGGATGGTACAACAGCATCCACGCCGATGTTCATGCGGCGGGGATGCTGCCACTCCACCATTATATCCATCATGGCGCCGCCGAGGGGCGGTCGACGGGGCCGCTGTTCGACGGGCTGTTCTACCGCAAGGCCCATGACGATGTGACGGGCGATCCGCTGCGTCACTTCCTCGAGATCGGCGTCCCCGAAGGGCGGGTGGCGATCCCGGTCAGCCGCCCGCGCTACGAGACGTCGGATGAGCGGCCGAGGCGCTTCTACCGCCATTTCGACATCGCCCGGGAAGAAGCCTTTCTGCGCGCGACGGCGGCACTGCCGGCCGATGTGCGGGCGAGGGCCGACGCGACGCTGATCAGCATCGTCATGCCCGCCTGGAATCGTGCCGACCGCATTGCCGCGGCGATCCGTTCGGTCCTCGCGCAGAGCCATCGGCGGTTCGAGCTGCTGGTGGTCGACGACGGATCGACCGACGGCACCGCCGAAATTGCCGCGGCCTTCTCCAGTGATCCCCGGGTGAAGGTGATCGAGGGCGCGCATGGCGGGGTCAGTGCGGCCCGCAATCTGGGGCTGCAGGCGGCGAGCGGTGAGATCATCGCCTATCTCGACAGCGACAATAGCTGGAAAAGCTGGTTTCTCGACGTGATGGCGCTGTTCATGACGTCGGAGGGGCTGGACTGCGCCTATTCCGGGATCGCCCTGCGCGATGAGCTGAATCAGCTGACCGGCTATCGCGGCGACGATTTCGACTGGGAAGCCTGCCTCGCCGAAAATTATGTCGATCTCAACGCCTTCTGCCACCGGCGGAGTCTGACCGATCAGCTCGGGCTGTTCGATACCAATCTGCGCCGCATGGTCGATTGGGACCTGATCCTGCGCTACGCCAAGGATCGATCGGTCGGCTATGCGCCCTTCGTCGGCTGCGAATATCATGACGCGAAGAGCGACACGGGCCGGATCACGGTCAATCAGCCCGCCGCCTTTCAGGCGCTGGTGCGCACCAAGAACCGGCTTGAATTGCCGACCGGCCGCGATGCCCATGCGCTGGCCGCGCAGCTGAAGCTCAACGTCGCCATCAAGATCGCCGCGCCGGAGGAAGAAAAGGCGGCGTGGGGCGATTTCCATTTCGCCGAGAGCCTGGCGGCGGCGATCGAGCGGCTTGGCCATAAGGCGCGGATCGACTTTCGCGGGCAATGGCACGGCCATCCCATCGCCAGCGAGGATCTGGTGATCGTGCTGCGCGGCTTGATCGCCTATGCGCCGCGCCCCGGCCAGATGGCGTTCCTGTGGAACATCAGCCATCCCGATCAGGTCGGCTTCGACGAATATGATCGCTACAGCCGGGTCTATGCCGCGTCGGCTTCGACGGCTGCGCTGCTCGAACATATCGTCCGTCCGCCGGTCGTGGCGATGCTGCAGGCGACCGATCCGGAGCGGTTCCGGCCGCTGTCCGATCCGCCGGCCGCGCCCGACATCGTTTTCGTCGGCAACTCGCGCGGGGTCGATCGTGAGATCGTCGGCTGGGCGATCGAGGCCGGCCGGCCGCCCGCCATCTATGGCGATGGCTGGGCCGGGCGTGTCCCCCCCGATCTGGTAAAAGCCGCCAATGTCGACAATCGCGAGCTGGGTGCGCTCTATGCCGGCGCAGGGGTCGTGCTCAACGATCACTGGCCGTCGATGCGCGCCTTCGGCCTGCTCTCCAACCGGCTGTTCGATGTCGTGGGCAGCGGCGGCAGGGCCGTCTCCGATCCGGTGCCGTCGATGGCCTCGGTGTTCGGCGATGCGGTGAGGCAAGTGTCCGGCCCGGCGGAATTGAAAGTGGCGGTCGATGATCTGCTTGCCGTCCCGAAAGCCGGGGAGGGGGCGCGTCTCGCGGCCGATTATGTCCACGCCGAACATAGCTTCGACGCCCGGGCGCGGACCTTCATCGCCGATGCGTTCGCGATCCTGGGCTTGCCGTCGCCGGTTCCCGGCGATGCGCCCGATTTCGATGACTGCCTCGCCGTCCACATCATCGCGCGGCACAGCGCGATCGGCCCGCAAAGCTCCGCCTATATCCGTCTCGTCGCCCCGTTGACCGACGAGACCGTTGCCGGTCGCATCCGCCTGACGCTCGGTTCGCCAGACGATCCGCTGCCCGATTGCGATGTCTGCATTGTCCAGCGCACGGCGCTGCCGACGGTGGAAGCCGTCGATGCGCTGATGCGGCGGCTGGCAGAGATCGGCGCGGCACTGGTCGTCGATGTCGACGATGCCTTCACCCTGATCGGCCCCGATCATCCCGAGCATGATCTCTATCGCCCGCTCAATGCCGCGCTCGACCGGCTGGTGGCCGCGGCGGCCGAGACATGGTTCTCCACGGCCGAGCTTGCCGAAGCCTATGCGCCGCTGGCGCCGCGCAGCGTGATCGTCCCCAACGCCGTCGATCCAAGGCTGTGGCGCGACTGGCGCCAAGGGCGGCCTGCACCGTTCAGCGGTGACAAGGTGCGGATGGTCTATATGGGCACGCATACCCACGGCGCCGACTTCGCCCTGATCCGCCCGGCGCTCGACCAGCTCCATGCCGAGCGCGGCGACATGTTCGACGTCACCCTGATCGGCATCGACCCGGATATAGCGCCGGCCCCCTGGCTCCACAGGCTGGCACCGCCGGCCGATGCGGTCAGCTACCCCCGGTTCGTGCGCTGGCTGCGTGCACAGGGGCCGTTCGATCTGGGGCTGGCACCGCTTGCCGACACGGCGTTCAATCGCTGCAAGTCGGACATCAAGGCGCTCGATTATGCGGCGCTCGGTATCCTGCCGCTGCTCAGCGACGGACCGGCCTATCGCGCCGATGCGGAGCTCGGCCGTCATGTCCGATTTGCTGAAGCGGACGGCTGGCTCGATGCATTGCGGGCCATTGTCGACGATGGCGACGGTTCGGCAAACAGGGCGATGGCGGCCGAAGCCCATGTCTGGGACCATCGGAGCGTGGCAGCCAACGCGTCGGGCCTCGTCCGGCGTCTCGAAGCCTATCGGCGTTAGGAGTTTCCCCCTGTATGACGCAGCGGCAGGTTCTGATCATCCACCAGAATTTCCCCGGCCAGTTCGGACTGCTCACAGCAGCCCTGATGGAGCGGGGCGATCGGGTCGTGGCGATCGGTGGGCCGACGTCGCGTCAGATCGATGGCGTGCCGATGGCCCGCTGGCGGCAGGGTCGCGGTTCGACCCCCAATATCTTCTACCAGGCCGTACGCGCCGAGGCCGACCTGATCCGGGGAGAAGCGGGGTTGCAGGCGGCCATGGCGTTGAAGGAGCGTGGCTTCACCCCCGACGTCATCATCGCTCATCCTGCCTGGGGCGAGACGGTACATCTTCGCCAGGTCTATCCCGATGTGCCGCAACTTCTGTTCGGGGAGCTTCATTATCGCGCTAAGGGCGGCGACACCGATTTCGACGTCGAGTTCGATGCCACCACTATCCATGACGAGATGCGCATTCATGCCAAGAATGCCGTCCAGACCCTTGCGCTGATGGATGCCGATCGCATCGTCTGCCCGACCCGGTTCCAGGCCGACAGCTTCCCCCGTCTGTTCCAGCCGATGATCGAGGTGATCCACGAGGGCGTGGACACCGAACGGGCGAAAAAGCGGCCGGCGGTGCTGGAGCTTCCCAACGGCGGCAGGCTCGACGGATCGACGCCGGTCATCACCTTCATCAACCGCCGCTTCGAACGGCTGCGCGGTTTCCATATCTTCATGCGCGCGCTGCCCGATTTCCTGCGCGCCTGCCCGGAAGCGCAGGTCGTGCTGATCGGTGAGGAGCAGGGCGTCTCCTACGGGGCGCCGCTACCCGATGGTCGGGAGTGGAAGGATCATATGCTCGCCGAGGTCGGCGACCGGCTGGATCTGGACAGGGTCCATTTCTTTGGCCGGGTCGAGCATGGCCGGATGATCGACGCGCTCTCCATCTCCTGGGGGCATGTCTATTACACCTATCCCTTCGTGCTCAGCTGGTCGCTGCTCGAGGCGATGTCCTGCGAATGCCTGATCATCGGATCGGACACCGCTCCCGTGCGCGAAGTTGTCGAACATGGGGTGAACGGCGTGCTCAACGATTTCTTCGACGTGCCCGCGCTCACCGCCGCGATGGTCCGCGCCGTGCGTGAGCCGGAGTCGTTCGCTGGAATGCGCAAGGCGGCCCGGGCGACGGTGGTACCGCGCTATGACAGCCGGCTGACCGGGGTTCCGGCCTGGCTGCGGCTGATCGACGAACTGGCGCTGCGGCGCTGACCTGCCCCGATATGGCTTTGTCAAAAGAGCGCTGCCGGATTAGGGAGGCCTTGGCCGCATATTTCGGAAGGACCAGCGCTTGATCACCACCATCGACGAGGAACAGGGCATCGTGATCGTCCGCGACGGCGAGCGCGAGGAACGCCACAGCCTTGCGACCGCCGAGGGCTTCGAGGCCGCTTCGCGCGCCTGGGTGCGGGCGACGTGGGATTCGAAATATGTCTACAGCTTCGCCTGGATGGGCCGGCCGGTGATCCAGCTGCCCGAGGATATGATTCGCCTGCAGGAAGTGATCTGGGCGCTGCAGCCCGACGTGCTGATCGAAACCGGCGTGGCCCATGGCGGATCGTTGATCTTCTATGCCTCGCTGTTCGAGGCGATGAACAAGGGCCGGGTTATCGGCATCGATATCGAGATCCGTGAGCATAACCGCGCCGCGATCGAAGCACATTCTATGAAAAAGCGGATCGAGCTGCTCGAAGGCTCATCGACCGCGCCCGAGATTGTCGATCAGGTCAAGGCGATGGTGAAGCCGGGCGAGACTGTCCTGGTCGTGCTCGATTCGAACCACAGCAAGGGCCATGTGCTCGACGAACTGCGTGCTTATGGTCCGCTTGTGGGCGTGGGCAGCTACATCGTCGCCACCGACGGGATCATGGAGCAGGTGAAGGGCGGTCCCCGCAGCGAGAACGACTGGGACTGGAACAATCCCAAGGCCGCCGCGCATGCCTTCGTTGCCGAGGACAGCCGCTTCGTGATCGAGGAGCCCGCCTTCCCGTTCAACGAGGGCGTCGTGACCAAGCGCGTCACCTACTGGCCCGACGCCTTCATCAAGCGTATCGCCTGACGGATCGGGCGGGGATCGAGCGATGAAGACGGTGATATTGGCGGGCGGCCTGGGCACCCGCATTTCCGAAGAGAGCCATTTGCGGCCGAAGCCGATGATCGAGATCGGCGGACGGCCGATCCTCTGGCATATCATGAAGCTCTTCTCGCAGGCCGGCTTCAACGATTTCATCGTCTGCCTCGGCTATAAGGGCTATGTCATCAAGGAATATTTCTCGAACTATGTCCTTCACAATGCCGACCTGACGGTCGACCTGGGAAGCGGTTCGATCGAATATCATGCGACCAATCACGAGCCCTGGCGGGTAACGCTGGTCGACACCGGCGCCGATACGATGACCGGCGGCCGGCTCAAGCGCGTCGCACCCTATCTCGATCCGGGCGAGCCCTTTTTCTTCACCTATGGCGATGGCGTCGCCGACGTCGATCTCAAGGCGCTCGAGGCCTTCCACCGCAGCCATGGCCGCGAGGCCACGGTGACGGCGGTGGCGCCGCCGGGCCGCTATGGCGCGCTGGAGATCAGCGATGGCCGTGTCGACCGCTTCGTCGAGAAGCCGGCGGGCGACAATGGCCTGATCAACGGCGGCTTCTTCGTGCTCCAGCCTGAGGCGGTGAACCGGGTCGCGGGTGATGCGATGCCATTCGAGGCCGAACCACTGGAAGGCCTTGCCCGCGACGGCGAGCTGATGGCGTGGCGCCATGACGGCTTCTGGAAGGCGATGGACACGCTGCGCGACAAGAATGAACTGGAGGCCCTGTGGGCAAGCGGGCGCGCGCCCTGGCGGCTCTGGGAATGACACGTGCTCGGATCTAGCCCCAATCCGGGCTTCTGGTCCGGCAAGCGGGTGTTGCTGACCGGACATACCGGCTTCAAGGGAGCCTGGGGGGCTTTGTGGCTGGCGCGGATGGGGGCGGCAGTCACGGGGATCGCATTGCCACCGACCGACGAGCACAACCTGTTCGAGCTGGCCGGCATCGCGGGCCGGGTGGACCATCGGCTCGTCGATCTGCGCGATCGCGCGGCGGTGGCCAAGGCGCTGTCCGGGCGGCACTTCGATATCGTTCTGCACATGGCGGCGCAGGCCCTGGTGCGCGAATCGATCCGCGATCCGATTGGAACCTTCGCCACCAATGTCATGGGTACCGCGCATCTGCTCGACGCGCTGCGCGGTGATGGCGGGCTGCAGGCCGTGCTCGTCATCACGTCGGACAAGGTCTATGCCAATGCCGAGACGGGCCGCGCCTTTGCCGAAGGCGATCCGCTCGGCGGCAAGGACCCCTATTCGGCGTCGAAGGCCGCGGCCGAGATCGTCACGGACAGTTTCGCGCGCAGCTTTTTCGCGGGCAGGGTCCCGGTCGCCACGGCGCGCGGGGGCAATGTCATCGGCGGCGGCGATTTTTCGGCCGACCGAATCATGGCCGACATCGTCAGGGCGGCGCTGGCTGGCGCTGAGACGGTGCTGCGACATCCGGAGGCGACCCGGCCCTGGCAGCATGTGCTCGACTGCGTGGCTGGCTATCTTGTCTATGCCGAGCGACTGGCCAGCGACCCGATGGCGCCGCGTGCGATGAATTTCGGCCCGAGTCCGGATGGTGCGGTGCTGACGGTCGGCGAGCTTGCCACCCGCGCGATCGATGCTCTTGGCGCGAAACCCTGGCGGCATGAGCCCGACACCGCCTCGATCGAAGCCCGCACCCTCGGCATCGACACCAGTCTCGCTGCGCGCCTGCTGGGCTTCCAGAGCCGGCTCGACGCGCCCGCGGCGGTCGACTGGACGGTGGACTGGTATCGCCGCTGGTCGCAGGGTGGCGATGCGGCGGCGCTGTGCGACGAACAGATATCCCGCTACGAAGACGCCCGATGACCCAGCCGACCTGCCGTTTCTGCCATGCCCCGCTGTCCCTCGACCTGATCGATCTGGGCGAGCAGCCCTTATCCAACGCCTATCTCACACAGGCGCAGCTCGATTCGGGCAAGGAGGGATTCTACCCGCTCCACGTGCGGGTCTGCGAGGCGTGCTGGCTGGTGCAGGCCGACGATCCTGTCGCGCATGACGCCATCTTCGACGACGATTATGCCTATTTCTCGTCCTATTCGCCCGGCTGGGTGGCGCATGCGAAGCGCTATGCCGAGGCGATGAAGGCCCGTTTCGGGCTCGACGCGGATTCGCTGGTCGCCGAGGTGGCGAGCAATGACGGCTATCTGCTCCAGCATTTCGTCGCGATGGGCGTGCCCGTGCTCGGCATCGAACCGACCGCCAACACCGCTGCCGTCGCGATCGACAAGGGCGTGCCGACCGAGGTTGCCTTCTTCAACGCCGCGACGGCGACCGCGCTGGCGGGACGCGGTATCCGGGCCGATCTGATGGCCGCGAACAACGTCCTGGCCCATGTTCCCGACATTGCCGATTTCGTCGCGGGCTTCCCGATCCTGCTCAAGCCCGAAGGCGTGCTGACCTTCGAATTCCCGCATCTGCTCAAGCTGATCGAGCTGGTCCAGTTCGATACCATCTATCACGAGCATTTCTCCTATCTGTCGCTGCTCGCCGTGGAAAAGGTGCTGGCGGCCAATGGCATGAGGGCGTTCGATGTCGAGCGGCTGCCGACCCATGGCGGCTCGCTGCGGCTGTTCTGCGCGCATGCGGCGGCCGGCCATGCCGAAACCCAGGCGCTACGCGATATGCGGGCGGCCGAGGCGGCGGCGGGTCTCGACAGCCGCGCCCCCTATGAGAGCTTCACCGCGCGGGCCGAGGCGGTGCGGGATGGGCTGGTCGCCTTCCTCGATCGCGCCGAAGCGGAGGGCAGGCGGGTCGCCGCCTATGGCGCCGCGGCGAAGGGCAATACCTTCCTCAACTATGCGCATATCGCAGCCCCCCGGATCGAGGCGGTGTTCGACGCCAATGTGCACAAGCAGGGCCGCTATCTGCCCGGCAGCCATGTGCCGATCCTGGCGCCGTCCGAGATCGCGACCGTGCGGCCCGATTATCTGATCATCCTGCCGTGGAACCTGAAGGACGAAATCGTCGCGCAGATGGCGATGATCCGTGGCTGGGGCGGCCGGTTCGTGGTCGCCGTGCCCGAGATCGAGGTGATCGACTGATGCGCTTCGAGCCGACATCGATCCCCGGCGTGGTGGTCGTCGAGCTCGAACCGCATGCCGATGATCGCGGCTATTTCGCGCGGGCGCATTGCCCGGAGGAATTCATCGCTGCTGGCTGCCCCTTCGTCCCCGTCCAGAGCAGCTTGTCGCGCAATCATGCCGCGCGGACTTTGCGCGGGATGCATTATCAGGCGGTGCCGCATGGCGAGGCCAAGCTGGTGCGCGTCGTGCGCGGCAGTATCTACGATGTCGCGCTCGATCTGCGGCCGGGCAGCGACACCTTCGGCCGATGGACCGCGGCCGAACTGTCGGCCGACAATGGCCGGGCGCTGCTGATACCGGAGGGCGTCGCCCATGGGTTCCTGACGCTCGAGCCCGACAGCGACATATTCTACATGATCGATCGGATGTTCGTAGCCGGTCATGGCCGGGCGGTACGCTGGAACGACCCCGCCTTCGCGATCGACTGGCCCGCACGGCCGGAGGTGATATCCCCGGCAGATGCCGGCCTGCCCGATTTCGCTGTGGATGCCCTTGGGGAACGCTGAACGAATGCTGGAAGCCGATCCGACCGCCCGCATCTCGCCGCTCGCCGATATCGAGCTGTCGGTGCGCGGCACGCGCTATGTGATCGGTGCGCGGACGATGATCGACGCCTTCGTCAAGATCAAGCCGGCGGGGGGATCGGGCGATGTCGTGATCGGCGCGGATTGCGCGATCAATTCGGGCACGGTGATCTACAGCGGCAATGGCGTCACCATCGGCGATGCGGTGCTGATCGCCGCGAACTGCACGCTCGCCGCGACCAATCACGAGATCGGCGATCCCGATCGCCGCATTCGGGACCAGGGCTTTCAGCCGAGTCGGGGCGGCATCATGATCGGCGATGATGTCTGGCTGGGCGCCAATGTGGTGCTGCTCGATGGCGCACGGATCGGACAGGGGGCGGTGATCGCGGCGGGATCGGTGGTGCGCGGTGAGGTGGAGCCCTATGCCATCTACGCCGGCGCACCCGCGACGCGGCGCGGCAGCCGGCGCCCGGAATGAGCGGCTATACCGTCATCGGCGCGGCCGGCTTCGTCGGGAGCCACGTCGTCGCGCATCTGCGCGCCAGGGGGATCGAGCCCTTTTGCCCGCGCCGCGACGATCCCGGCCTGTGGGATCGCGATCTCGGCCATATCCTCTATTGCGCCGGACTGACCGGTGACTATCGCACCCGGCCTTTCGACACGATCGAGGCGCATGTGGCGTTGCCGGCTAGGCTGATCGAGCAGGCCCGGTTCGACAGGATCGTCTATCTCTCATCGACCCGGCTCTATGATCTGCTGCCCGATGGTGCCGGGCGGGAGGACAGGGCCATTCCGGTCAATGCGAATAATCCCGAGCACCTTTACGAGCTGTCGAAGCTGCTGGGTGAGAATCTGACGCTGCACCGATCGGACGGGCGCGGGGTGGTCGCGCGGCTGTCCTATGTATTTGGTTGGGGCGAAGCCGCGCAGGGCTTCCTCGCCAACTGGCTCCATATGGCGCGGGATGCGCGTCAGTTGATGCTGGACAGCGGGCCCGGCGTGGCGCGCGACTATATCCATGTGGAAGATGCGGCGGCGGCGACCATCGCGCTGGCCGACAGCCGTCAGACCGGCATCGTCAACGTGGCGCGCGGCGAGACGCTGAGCAATGCCGATATCGGCGTGGTGTTCAGGGAGCGCGGCTGGGACATCGATTTCACCCGCGAGGGCAGCGGCGCGAACCGCCCCGTGGCGATCGACACGAGCCGCCTTGCCGCGCTGGGGGCCGCTGCCCGGCCGGTGCTGCCGCTGATCGGCGACTATCTGGCCGGGCTGGGGTGATTGCTCACCGTCGAAGCCACAAGATCGTAGAAATCCTCGGCAAACTGCCGGGTCTGGCCTAGCGGGCTCGCCGTGAGCTGATCGCGCAGGCCGGTGCGAAGCATCTGCAGACGATCCGGATCGGCGGCCAGAGTTATCGCCTTCTCGACATATTCCTCGCGCGTTGTGGCGCAGAGGTCGCCTAAGCCCGCATTCTGCAATATCGAATAGCTCAGCCGCTCGAACAGCGCCTCACCAACCAGCGAAATCGTCGGAACACCCATCCAGGCCGCCTCGCAGGTCGTGGTCCCGCCCGTCTGCGGGAATGTGTCCAGCGTGATGTCGATATCGTTATAATGTTGCATATGGGCACCGCGGACGGCCCGGAACTCTAGCCTGTCGCCGCTTACCCCGGCGGCTTCGAAATGGGCGCGCATATTGGCAACGAATGTCTTCGATCCAGCCTCGGGCCGCACGAACAGGAAGCGCGAATTGGGCATCTGGCTCAGTATCTGCGCCCAGGTTCGCAGCATGGAGCTGTTATACTTATATGGATTATTAGCGGTGCCGAAGGTGACGAAACCGTTGCGACTCAGTGGTATGACCGGCTCAATCTTGTGGTGGTCGGGAAATGCCTGCTCGCCCATCGCGATCCAGGACCGTGGCATGACGAGCGGCTTTTCGATCAGGAGTTCGGGATCCTGTGGGGCGAGGAACGGATCGACCAGCAGGTAATCGATCGTGTCGAGGCCCGCGGAATGAGGGTAGCCTAGCCAACTGGCGCACAATGGTGCCGGTTTCCAGGCAAGTGCTCCGATCTTGTTCATATGCGTCGACCCGCCCAGTTCGAACAATATGTCGAGCTGGTCGTCGGCGATAAGCTGGGCCGCATCCCGATCCGTAAGATGCGGGGCCAGGCGAAAGGCATCGACATGGTCGACGACATATTGCTGTGCCGCGTCGATCCGCCCGCCCGCGTAGAAGGAATAACAATAGACTTCGAAGCGGTCCCTGTCGGCATATTGGAAGAGCGGCCAGGCGAAGTAGGTTACCGGGTGTTCGCGGAGATCCGACGACATGAACCCGAGCCGGATTTTCCCGTTCGAACGGGAGTGCGTCGGCGACCGCAGAGTGTCAACCGGCGCGCAAAACTGACCCCCTATCGGCGTCCAATATTGACCCCACC
>CAZJXG010000058.1:0-19159 GCA_964549965.1 uncultured Sphingomonas sp.
GTCGATCGGCGTCGGGCTCAATTTCGGCGGCCCCTATGTCGGCCTGTTCGCCTGCAACGAAAAGCATGTCCGCCAGATGCCGGGCCGGCTGTGCGGGGTGACGACCGATGCCGACGGCCAGCGCGGCTTCGTGCTGACGCTGTCGACCCGCGAGCAGCATATCCGCCGCGAGAAGGCGACGTCGAACATCTGCACCAATGCCGGCCTGTGCGCGCTGGCCTTCTCGATCCACCTGACGCTGCTGGGCGAGACGGGCTTACGCGACCTCGCCGCGCTGAACCATGCCGGCGCGGTCGCGGCGGCGGAGCGGCTGGCGATGCTGCCCGGTGTCGAGCTGATCAATGGCGCCTTCTTCAACGAATTCACCCTGAAGCTGCCGAGGGAGGCGCGCCCGGTGGTCCGCGCGCTCGCCGACAAGGGTATTCTCGGCGGCGTCTCGCTGGGCCGCCTCTATCCCGGCGCGGCGGACCTCGCCAACGGCCTTGTCGTCGCGGTCACGGAGACCAGCACGGCGGAGGATGTCGAAGCCCTGGCCCAGGCCCTCGAAGCGGAGATCGCGGCATGAGCATGAACAGCGAAGGCCGGGTGACGCGGCCTGAAACCGGCGCCGTGGCGGATGCCCCGGCCACCTTCACCGGCAATCGCGCGCTGATGCTGGAAGAAGCCTTGATCTTCGAGCGCGACGATTATGCCCGCACTGGCGTCGACATTGCTGAAGCACCCGCTACATCCAGCCGCCTCGGCGGGCTGGAGCGTCACCGCGCGATCGGCCTGCCCGGCCTGACCGAGCCGGAGGCGGTGCGCCATTACACCCGCCTCAGCCGGCAGAATTATGCGATCGACCTGGGCCTTTTCCCGCTCGGTTCGTGCACGATGAAGCATAATCCGCGCCTGAACGAGAAGATGGCCCGCTTGCCCGGCTTCGCCGACATCCACCCGCTCGCCCCCGTCGATACGGTGCAGGGCGCGCTGGCGGTGATCGATGAGCTGGCGCAGTGGCTGGTGACGCTCACCGGCATGCACGCCGTCGCGATGAGCCCGAAGGCGGGCGCGCATGGCGAACTGTGCGGCCTGCTCGCGATCCGCGCCGCGCATGACGCGGCGGGCAGCGACCGATCGATGATCCTGGTGCCCGAATCGGCGCATGGCACCAATCCGGCGACGGCGGCCTTCTGCGGCTATAAGGTGGAAAATATCCCCGCCACCGCCGATGGCCGGGTCGATCTCGATGCGCTCACCGCGCGGCTCGGCCCCGATGTCGCGGGGGTGATGATCACCAATCCCAACACCTGCGGCCTGTTCGAACGCGACATGAAGCGCATCTCGGACGCGGTCCACGCGGCGGGCGGCTATGTCTATTGCGACGGCGCCAATTTCAACGCGATCGTCGGGCGGGTCCGCCCCGGCGATCTCGGCATCGACGCGATGCACATCAACCTGCACAAGACCTTCTCCACCCCGCATGGCGGCGGCGGCCCCGGCTCCGGGCCGGTGGTGCTGTCGGCGGCGCTGGCGCCCTATGCGCCGCTGCCCTTCGTCGCGAAGCAGCCCGACGGCAGCTTCCGGCTGATCGAGGAGGAGACGGCGGATGAGGATCATCCCGGCAGCTTCGGCCGGATGAGCGCCTTCCACGGCCAGATGGGCATGTTCACCCGCGCGCTCACCTATATCCTCAGCCATGGCGCCGATGGCCTGCGCCAGGTCGCCGGGGATGCGGTGCTCAACGCCAATTATGTGCTGCGCAGCCTCGACGGCCTGCTCGACGCGCCGTTCGGGGCGAGCGGCCCGTGCATGCACGAGGCGCTGTTCAGCGACGATGGCCTCGCGCCGGGCTTCACCACGCTCGACATCGCCAAGGGGCTGATCGACGAGGGCTTCCACCCGATGACGATGTATTTCCCGCTGGTCGTCCATGGCGCGATGCTGATCGAGCCGACCGAGACCGAGGGCAAGGCCGCGCTCGACCAGTTCATCGGTGCGCTCCGCTCGGTCGCCGAACGCGCGAAGGCGGGCGACGAGGCGCTGAAGGCCGCCCCGGTCTTCGCCCCGCGCCGCCGGCTGGACGAGACGGCGGCGGCGCGCAAGCCGGTGCTGGTGTGGAAGGACGATATGCTGCCGCAGGCGGCGGAATGAACTTAAAAAACGGATTCTTCTCGCTTGCTACCCAGCAGCGTGTTCCGAGGTCTCGCTCTTTGTTAGGCCTCGCTCAATTTCTTCGCCATATTTCGCGAGCGTGAGAACGAAGCCCATGAAGATTTTCAAACGGGCGAGGTTCGCCTTCCAGTCTGAAGTACTCAGGTTGAGCGCCTCGCGGGCCTCGGCGGCGTTATCGCCATGAACGAAGAGGTTTCGATATTCGCTGGCGCGGTTCAAATCGCCTTTAGCCTGATTGAACTTCACCCTCGAATGAGGCTGCTCATATAAGTCTGGTGCGATCAAATCCAAATAATTGAAAAGAATTCGGGCGGAATAGGGGCGATCTTTTTGCCAATTGGGTTTTTCACATATAGAAGGGTATAGACGTTCAACCGCATCACCAGAGCGCTGCCTTCTATCGATGTCGAGGTGCCGGGATAGGATTTTGCCGCAAAGCTCCTCAAGGCGCTGATAGATATTAGTTATGCCATTTTTACATTGAGAATAATAATAATCGTCTTCGTCATTGAGGTCGCCAAGTGCAAATATAAGGTAAAGATAGACATAGATTTGATGGACTTCTCGTACCGCTTTCACTGTTAATGTCTTTGCCTCGGCTTGGGCTACATACCAATCGCTCGTGATAGCGAAAAGCCTATCCCGAATAAGCTGAGGGAAAAGATCTCCTCTTGAATGTTCAGGTACATGACTTAGCAATAATTTTCGAAAATCGCCTAGTTGGGAAGCCGAATCGAAATTCGCAACCGCCATGATGGAATCTTGAATTACTGTCTCGGAAACGCTGAAGCTTCTTGAAAAGATTTTAACATTCTCATCGGAATGCCAGCGGAATATCTCGCGCTTTATATCCCATGTTTCATATGTATCGGCCTTTATCTTGATCACATATTCGCAGATCCCCGCCGGTTCGGCCGTTGCCACACGGAATATCTCACGGACCGCAGGCATATCCATTAGCATCCCACGGATGACCTCGCGCTCGAATGCCTTGTTGATATGTTCTGCCCCATCATATCGTACGGCTAGAAGTAAGTGAGTTTCGACTAAATGGTTTTGAAATTGTTTGCCTATAGGTATAGTTTCTTCAAGATCCTTCATGAAATATACACGGAAATCTTTAGGTATATCTAGATCAGGATCAAATTCCGTTGCTATCTTTGCAATATTTCTTAGATGTTCATGATACCTGAATATATCACTATGCTGTCCGAATTGCACAAGATTTTCTGATATTTCATCTTTAGAAATGTCAAAATTGTCTCGGGAAACATCTATACCTCGATATTTCAAGATATTAGCTGGAGGGATCAATATCCTGATTGCCTCGCGTGTTTCGAATAGCGTATCTTCGTCGGTCTTGGACAGACCCACCCAGTCCGAAGCAAAAGGTGGGAATTTCAGAGTTGGACTCTCGCGCCGATGCGCATAGCGGCGCATCATAACGTCTTGGACCCCGGTCACCAATCCGACGTGAACGTGGCGCATCTTTGATTTGAGCGCCTCGCCCACTCGGGCGAGATTAGACGCCACACGAAAGTCGAGAACGATGACGCGCTCTACCGCTTCGAGAAACGCAGGCTTCCACACCGCGCGATGGGTAGGCCGCTTTACCTCCGGGCGCAGCAACGTCATTCCAGACCGTTCCTCCACCTCATCGATGCGAGTCATCTTAATCGGCGAATCAACCTTTTTGTCGGGACGGATCTCCTGATAGCGAACATCCCACGGTCGAACTGTGGCGACGAGCATGGCTTCACTCTCTGCCGGCACGCTGACAATGACATCGTCGCGTTCGCGCTGAGCGGGCGAGGCGGGGCCTAACAAAGCGGTTGCGAGGCCGTTAGAAAATTTGGCGCTGTTCGCCAACAGTACAAAACGTCCTGCGCCACGTAGCCGCCGCGCGTCAAGCGCGGCCTGTCCCTCGAATAATCGCGGCTCGTTGTTGTGAGCGATGACAAAGCTTATCCCCTCGTATTTCCAGATCGCATCGAGGGGGGCCTCGCCATCCACAGGTAAAAGATAGTCGCGGCAGATAAAAAAATTGAGTGCTATCGCCTGTCGACCGAAAGGCCGCCACAGCAATTGAAGAACATTTGGCTCGGCGGAGGGTTCCGGAGGAAATAACACCTCTTCCGTCGGCGTGGGATGCCGTTTGACGATTACTATCGGAGCGGGCTGGGACGGGATATATATTTTGCAGACGTTTCGTCTTACGAGATGCGCCGGATTACTGGTGCAGTAATATGTTCCTGGAGCTATGATGCAGCGATTTTCATCGGCATAGGCCTGAAAGTCGATAGCTTGGTGAGCAGCTTCGGGGAGCGCATATTCGGGAAATAGAACAACGTCAGGCGCGCCATCCTTCGTTGCGGACTTGAGACGCGAAATGATGGCTTGAACTTTGTCGATCCGCTGTTCAGCGAGACTCTCGGAATCCCATCTGAGATCTTGACGACCGTGCCGAGAACGATGAAGTATTAACCCCGACTTGAAGGGAGAATCCAGTTGGATTGCTGCAATTGTCAGGTCGCGACCGTGTTCGGCATCACGCAGACAATTATTATCCAAATCTATGGAATGTAAGAGTGCCAAAGTCCCCCAACAATGACGGTTAGCAACGTATGATTGTTCTATTGCAGAACTAATTTTCCGCTACAAGAACTATCCGCCAATGTATCCGAAATGGATATTTTCCACTGCGCCGCAGACGCAGCATTCCAGCAATCACCGATGCTCCGAAACAATTCTTCCGCTTGTTCAAAGCACATATGAGCATAGTCAGGATCGTCGAACTGAAGCCGAATACCATCCGCCAGAAAGGTCTCAGCGCTCATTCTGGCCTGAACATTTTTCGATAGCTCGAGTTGACGTTCTTCGATTGTCATACGCCTCCTGATCCTGTCACCACCCGATTACCCCTGATCGACTGACGCGGCGATGAATGACTCCGACTGGCTATCAAGCCTGCTGCACTGCCGCAAGGGGGTATCGAAATAACGTAAACGAACTGCCAATGGATTATGTCCATTCAAAGGATAAAATGTGACTAGGCGGGTGCGATCAGCGCAACGCGTTATCGCTATGGCAATTGGCCAGAGCGGACCATCCGCAAAATTCCTAGGTATGAAAATCATTGCCCTCGGATGTGTCCTGACGTTATCCGTCTTCTCGAATTTCGTGCAACACTATCCGATATCATTCGATATCGTTCGCGCCGGTCCTCGCACCGTCCTCGCCGATCCTCAGCTCCGCGTTTGTCGCGCTCAACAATGCTTGCGTCGCCAAGCTATCCGTTCTCCTTTGCGCTCACGTCGCTTAGACCCGGCTCCTCTTTCTTGCCGTCAAGATCGGGTAGACCGATGCGTTGCTGTTCGCCTTCGATCAAGCGGCGGGCTATGGTAGCCCGAATGTCCCACGACCCAGACCGCTATGATCGCTTCGTTATATCGACTGTATCGTCGTCTCCCGCGCCACGCGCGGCCGGGGCCTTGCGCGAGCTCTACGACAGGCTGTTCGACGCCGCCCGCGCCGCCGGCCATGCCCGCGTGCTGTGCGAGGTCAACGCCGATCCGCCCCAACCCTGCCTCCGGAGCAACGACCTGACATGAGCGACGCCCGCCGCCACGCCCCCGCGACCGATCGCAACCGCGAACCGATCGCCGCCAACCTGCGCGATGTGCTGCCCGCGGCCGGCACCGTGCTGGAAGTGGCGAGCGGCACCGGCGAGCATGCGATCCACTTCGCGCGCGGCTTTCCCGCCCTGACCTGGCAGCCCAGCGACCCCGACCCCGCCGCCCTCGCCTCGATCCGCGCCTGGGCAGAGGCGGCCCGCCTGCCCAATCTGCGCCCGCCCCTGCTGCTCGATGCCGCCGCACCCGCCTGGCCGGTCGACCGCGCCGATGCGATGCTGTGCATCAACATGGTCCATATCAGTCCGTGGGAGGCGACTGTTGGTTTGCTGACGAACGCGGCGAAGCTGCTTCCGGTGGGCGGGCCGCTGGTTCTTTATGGGCCGTACTTCCAGCGTGGAGTCGAGACGGCGCCCAGCAACCTGGCCTTTGACGAGAGCCTTCGGTCGCGCGACAGCCGGTGGGGCCTGCGTCCGCTGGAGGAAGTCGTAGCCTTGGCGCAGAGCCTTGGGCTGCACCTCGAAACGGTCCATTCGATGCCGGCTAATAACCTCGCAGTCGTGCTGCGCGGTCGTGGGCAATAGCGAGAGCGCCGAGCACTTAGCGGCAAGACCCTAGATGCTCCGACTCGCCCGGTAGCGGACGGGAAGTTAGCCGGCGAACCATTGCTCGCGGCACCCCATAACCCCGATTCCGCCCCGAACTGACACGAAAATTCACGATTCCCGCAGTGCAGCACGCTGTAGCATATGCTACAAGGTGGCAGAGAATCGGGGGATTCGTGACATGGATGGTTCAGACGCTCGTGGCGCGAAGCGCCTTCGGCTGACGGAGGCGCTGGCGGATCTGGTGCTGGAGGAGGGGCTCGATGCCCTGTCGCTGCGGCCGGCGGCGGCGCGGCTCGGCACCAGCGATCGGATGCTGCTCTATTATTTCGGGACGAAGGCGGAAATGCTCGCCGATGTGCTCGGCTGCGTCGTAGCGCGGTTCGCCGCGCATCTGGCCGGCGTCACGCGCAACGTGCGCATTCCGCCGCACCAGATGGTCGGCTTCACCGCCGAACTGATGACGAGCGAGGCGGGGCGGCCCTATGCCAATGTCTGGTTCGAGATCGCGGCGCGCGCGGCGCGCGACGACAAGATCTTCGCCACCGCCGCCGAGATGATGGCCGAGCGCTGGAACGAATGGATCGTCCGCAGCGTCCATTTCCCCGCCGGTGTTGCCCCGCGCAGCGCGGCGGCGATGATGCTGGCGATCGTCAACGGCATCATCCTGCTCGATTCGACCGCGCCATCGGTCGCGGCGGCGGCGCGGTCGCGGGTGCAGAGCGCGGCGGCGTGATCCCGCTCAGGCGGCGCTGCGCAGCAGGGTGATCCGCGCCTTGCCGTGGACGCGCTCGGCCTCCACGGTGAAGCCGGGCACCGCGACCTCCTCCTGCTTCGCCGTCTCGATGCTGGCCCAGCCGCCGGGTGCCAGGGCGATCTTCGGGAGCAGCTTCTGCCCCAGCCCGGTGCCATAAGGCGGGTCGATCAGCACCAGATCGAACGGGCCGCCCACGAAGCTTTCGGCCGCGATCGGCCGGACCTCCGATCCGGTGATGGCGGCGTCGCCCAGCTTGGCGATGTTCGCGCGCAGTGCCTCGATCGCCGTCCGGTCCCGCTCGACGAAGGTGCAGTGCGCGGCGCCGCGCGACAAGGCCTCCAGCCCCAGCGCCCCGGTGCCCGCGCAGATATCGGCGACCTTCAGCCCCTCGAAGCTGCCCAGCCGGCTCAGCAGCATCGAGAACAGCGCCTCGCGGGTGCGATCGGCGGTCGGGCGGGTCGCGTCGCCCGCGGGCGCGAGCAGCGGACGCCCGCGCCACTGGCCGGCGATAATCCTCACGCCGCGATCCTCATCCGGTCCGGCCGCCCTTCAGCGACTTGCGGAAGTTGGCGATGTCATGCTGCCGGATCTCACCGACCTCGCCGGGGGCGAGATCGCCCAGTTCGAACACGCCATAGGCGACGCGGATCAGGCGCGAGACTTCGAGGCCGAGATATTCGAGCACCCGGCGCACCTCGCGATTCTTGCCCTCGCGCAGCTTCATCAGGATCCACACATTGGCACCGGTGCGGCGCTCCATATTCGCGTCGATCGATCCGTAGCGGACCCCGTCGATCTCGATCCCCTCGATCAGGTCCTCGAGCTGTTCCTGCGTGACATTGCCATAGGCGCGGGCGCGGTAGATGCGCTCCACCCCGGTCGAGGGCAGTTCGAGCTGGCGCTTGAACTCGCCATCGGTGGTCAGCAGCAGCAGCCCTTCGGTGTTGAGATCGAGCCGGCCGACCGGCATCACCCGCGGCAGCCCGGCGGGCAGCTTGTCGTAGATGGTCGGGCGGCCCTTGGGATCGCGTTCGGTGGTGAGCACGCCCTTGGGCTTGTGGAACAGGAACAGCCGGGTCGGCTCGGGCGCGGCGACGGGCTGGTCGTCGACGGTCACGCCCTTCAGCGACGCCAGCAGGGTCGCCGGGGTTTCGACCAGGGCGCCGTCGAGCTTCACCCGCCCCTCGACGATCATCCGCTCGATCTCGCGGCGCGAGGCGACACCGGCGCGGGCCAGCAGCTTGGCGATGCGCTGCGGCTCCTGGCCGGGTCGGGCACCTTCGCGGGCGGGGTGCGGGACCGATGGCTTGACCGGCCGGGCAAGGCCGCGCGCCTGGCGGCGGCCCAGCTTGGGCGGCGGGATCGGCTTGCCGGGTGGTTTGGCTGGGGGCTTTCTGGGGGGACGCATGGCGCCCCTTAGCCTAAACCGTCATTCCCGCGAAGGCGGGAATCCGCCGGGACGCACATTGCGAACCAAAAGGGGTTCGCACCAGGCGGTGAGTGGATGCCCGCCGAGGTTTCTCCCGAGCGCCCGCAAGGCAGTCGAAGGGCGGCGAGCTTCAGTCTTCCGACATTTCGCTTTCGATGCAGCCGAGCCAGCCGAGGCCGCGATAGGTTTCGTAGCCGGGGGTCAGCGCGAAGGCGATCAGCTTACCGTCCTGGCCATAATAGCCGCTGTCGCGCCTGTCGGTCTGGAGCGGATAATGATCGGTGCAGATGCCCTGCCCGTCCGACGAAGCGATGATGCGGTGGGTGGCGTCGAGCAGCATCAGCCGCGATGTCGCGCGTTCGGCCGGCGACAGGCCGATGCCGTCGAGGATCGCTGCTGCCTGCGGCGCCCAGTCGAAGAAGATGCCGAGCGCGCCGATCGTGGTGCCGCGGGTGCGGCCGCCCTCGCGGACCGCGGTCGAATAGGTCGCCACCTGGGCATCGCCCAAGGTCGGATTGGTCGAAATGTCGCAGACCCGGAAATCGTCGCCGCTCTGCGTGCTCATCGCCGCCCGGAACCAGTCCTCATTGCCGACATATTGGCCGATCGCGTCGGGATAGCTGTCCGGCCGGCCGGTCGCGATCACCTTGCCCTGGCGGTCGGCGACCCACAGGTCGAGATAGACGGTATAGGATCGCAGGATCGTCGCCAGCCGTTCGGTGGCATGGGCGATATTGGCGTCGCTGGGATCTTCCAGCACCTGCGTGACCGAGCTGTCGGTCGCCCACCAGCGGACGTCGCACGAACGCTCATAGAGGTTGCGGTCGATGATCTCGACCGCCGATCGGGCGAGGTCGGTGTGGCGGGTGCCCTTGAAATCGACCAGCATCTGGCTGCCGGCGGTGCGCAGCGATGCGATGTTGGAGGAGATCGCCGAGCGCAGCTCCGCGCCGATGCCGGAGATTGCGCTGGCCAGCTGCCCCAGCTCCTGCGCCACCACGGAGAAGGCGCGCCCCGCTTCGCCGGCACGCGCCGCTTCCAGCCGGGCGTTGATCGCCAGCATGCCGGTCTGCTTCATCACCCGGTCGATGCGATCGACCTTCTCTTCCGTGATGCGCGAGACCTCATAGGCCAGGCGCAAGATGTCATCCTGCATGCGTGGTCTCCCGATCTGACCCCGTTTGCGGCACCTTCAGCATCATCGCGATGGATTCGGTTGCGCTTTCAGGGAAAGATGTAGACGCGAAAATGGTGAACAAAGGGTAACTGTGATCGATAAGATCGACAGAAATCCGCCATTCGCTGCATTGCACTATGGAGAATCGACCATGAGCGGAGCCGAAGCTGCCTGGAATGCGATCCGGGACGCACGGGCGATGAGCCTCACCGACCTGTTCACCGCCGAGCCCGATCGCCTCTCCCGGCTGGCGATCGAGGAAGCGGGGCTGTTGTTCGACTTCTCCAAGACGCACCTCTCGGCGGACCTGATCGAGCGCTTCGCCGCGCTGGCGGAGGCGAGCGGCTTCGCCGCGCAGCGCGATGCGCTGTTCGCGGGCGAGGCGGTCAACGTCACCGAGGGCCGCGCCGCAGAGCATCCCGCCGAGCGGGGGCAGGGCGCCCCCGACAGCGTCGCCCGCGCCCGCCATCTCCACGCGCGGATGCGTGGCATGATCGACGCGATCGAGGCCGAGCTGTTCGGGCCGATCCGCCATATCCTCCATGTCGGCATCGGCGGCTCGGCGCTCGGCCCCGATCTCTTGGTCGATGCGCTCGGCCGCGACAGCAACCGCTATGAAGTGGCGGTCGTCTCCAATGTCGACGGCGCCGCGCTCGACGCGGTGTTCGAGCGGTTCGATCCGCAGGCGACCCTGCTGGTCATCGCCTCCAAGACCTTCACCACCACCGAGACGATGCTCAACGCGCAGAGCGTGTTGAGCTGGATGGAGGAGGATAATGTCGAGGATCCCTATGCGCGCGTGATCGCGCTGACCGCCGCGCCCGACAAGGCGGTCGAATGGGGGATCGACGAGACGCGCATCCTGCCCTTCGCCGAAAGCGTCGGCGGCCGCTATTCGCTGTGGTCGTCGATCGGCTTTCCCGCCGCGCTGGCGCTGGGCTGGGACGCGTTCGAGACTCTGCTCGACGGCGCCGCCGCGATGGACCGCCATTTCCGCGAAGCGCCGCTTCACGCCAATCTGCCGCTGCTCGCCGCCTATGTGGATCAATATTATTCACGGATAGCGGGCGCCGAGACCCGCGCCGTCTTCGCCTATGACGAAAGGCTGCGGCTGCTTCCCTCCTATCTCCAGCAGCTGGAGATGGAATCGAACGGCAAGCGGGTGAAGGCCGATGGCACGCCGGTCGACGGCCCGACCGCCGCGATCACCTGGGGCGGGGTCGGCACCGATGCCCAGCATGCGGTGTTCCAGTTGCTCCACCAGGGGACCAGGCTGGTCCCGGTCGAGTTCGTCGCCGCGATCGAACCCGCCCATGCGCTCGACGACGCCCACCACCGCACCCTGCTGGTCAACTGCTTCGCGCAGGGCGCGGCGCTGATGGCGGGCCGCGCCAATGACGCCGATCCGGCCCGCGCCTATCCGGGCGACCGGCCCTCGACCACGATCCTGCTCGACCGGCTCGATCCCGCCCGGCTCGGCGCGCTGCTCGCCTTTTATGAGCAGCGCACCTTCGCCAATGCGGTGCTGATGGGCATCAATCCGTTCGACCAGTTCGGGGTGGAGCTGGGCAAGGAAATCGCCCGCTCGATCGAAAGCGAGGGCACCGACCGCTTCGACCCGTCGACCCGCGCCCTGATCGCGCGGGCTTTGATGTAGAGAATGGGGCGGTCTGCCGATGCTGCTCATTACAGGAACCGTCCGTCTTCCCGCGGACAAGTTGGATGCCGCTCGCCCGGCGATGAAGCGCATGGCGGAAGCCAGCCGGGCAGAAGCAGGCTGCCTCGAATATGGCTATGCCGAGGACATATTCGAACCCGGCCTTATCCACGTAAAGGAGTTGTGGATCGACCAGGCCTCGCTCGATCGGCATTTTGCCTCAGCCTATATCGAGGAATGGCGAGCGACCTGGCCCAGCCTGGGTATCGGTGAACGCAACCTCCGCGTTTACGAGGTCGGCGACTCACGACCGACCTGATCCAGGCCCGCTGCCAAAGAACGACCCTGATCCGACGAATCCGCTTGCAACCCGTCCGGCTTATCGATGGGATGACCGGACGGACGGGAGGCGGACATGGGGGGCATCGGCATGAACGGGGCGCGGCTCCTCCATGCGCTGCTGGCGCTGCTCGCGCTGGCGGGGATCGCGTTCAGCTTCGCCGCCGGCCCGTCGGTGCCGACGACCGCGCTGCTGCGGCCGGTGCGCTTCTTCAGCTTCTTCACGATCCTCACCAACCTGCTGGTGGCGCTGGCCGCGATCGGCGCCGCGCTGCCGCCCGCGCACCCCTGGCACGCCATCGCCGCGCGGCCGGGGCTGCGCGCCGCCGTCGCGCTCCACATCCTCGTCGTCGCGCTGATCTTCCACCTGCTGCTGAGCGATATGGTGCGCCCCGGCTTTTCGGGCTGGATCGGCAACATGCTGGTCCATCAGCTGGTGCCCGCCGGCTGGCTGCTGTGCTGGCTCGGCTTCGGCGCGCATGGCGGGATCGATCGCGGCGCGCCGCTGCGCTGGCTGGCCTATCCGCTGCTCTACACCGCCTGGGTGCTGGTCCATGGCGCGCTGGGCGGCTGGTATCCCTATCCGTTCATGAATGTCGCGGCACTGGGCTATCCGCTGGTGCTGCGCAACGTCGCGCTGATCGGCCTCGTCTTCCTGGGGCTCGGCTATGCGCTGCGCTGGGTGGACGGGTGGCTGGAGCGGCGCGGGTGAGGCGGCCGCTGTGGCGCGGGCTGCTGCTGGGAATCGCGGCCATGCTGCTGGTGGCGGGCGCTGGCTGGCTGTTCGGCCGCCATGCCGCGCCGGCTCCTGCGGTCGAGCGTGTGCCGAGCGGGGGTGGACCGCGCAGCTATGGCGACGCGGTTGCGCGCGCGAATGCGGTGCTGATCGGCGCCCGGCAGCTGGCCGCCGATCATCGCGGCGAATGGCTGTTCGCCGAGCGGCTCGCCAATGCGCATATCGCCCGCGCGCGGCTGACCGGCGATGTCACCGATTATGCCGCGGCGCAGGCTGCGCTCGATCATGGCTTCGCCGTCGCCGACCGGGGTGCCGGACCCCATCAGACCCAGCTTGCGCTCGCGATGGCGATGCACCGGCTGACGCAGGCCGAAGCGATGGCCGAGGCGATAGACCATTATGCGGTGCGCGCGGAGATCGAGGATCTGGTCGAGCTGCGGCTGGTGCGCGGCGATATCGCCTTCTATCGGGGCGACATCCGGGATGCGGTCGCGCGCTATCGGGCGGCGGGCACCGACCCGGCGGATTCGCGCCTCGCGCTGCGTCTGGCGGAGGTGGCGGCGCGGACCGGGCGGCCCGACGCGGCGCTGGCGCTGATCGACGATGTCGAACGCGCCGCCCGCCTGCCCAATGCGCAGTTCCTGGCCGATCTCGCGCTGCGGCGCGGGACGATCGAGCTGCGGCGCGGCAACCGCGATGCCGCCGCCCGCCATGGCGCGCGGGCGATGCGGCTGTTCCCCGGCTGGTGGCTGGCCGAGGCCTCTCATGCGCAGGTCGATGCGCTCGACGGCCGCAGCGGTGCGGCGATCGCGGCCTTCACGGCGATCGCCCGGACATCGGGCAGCCCGGAGGCGATGGATGCGCTCGCATCGCTGTACCGCGCCGCCGGCGATGCCGCGCGCGCGGGGGACTGGGCCGATCGCGCCGGAGCGATCTGGGCGGAGCGCCATCGCCGCTTTCCCGAGGCCTTTGCCGGCCACTTCGCCGAACATGAACTTGCCTTCGGCGATCCGGCGAAGGCGCTGGCGCTCGCCCGCGCCGATGTGGCGGCGCGGCCCTATGGCCAGCCGCGCACCACCCTCGCCTGGGCGTTGATCGCCCACAATGACCCGCGCGCGGCGCTCGCGACGCTGGGTCCGGTCTTCGCGTCGGGCTGGATCAGTGCCGAAAGCCGCCTTGCCGAATCCCAGGCGCTGCTCCTGCTCGGTCGCGGCGAGGCGGCGGATCGCGCGCGGGCGGCGGCGCTTGCGATCGACCCCGGCGCCGCCGGCCCCGGTGCGGCGCTGCTGTGGTTCGGGCATTGAGCCGCGCGGTCGGCTGGCTGCTGCTGGCCCTCGCGGCGCTGCTTCCGGCGGTGGCGGCGCACGGGCATCTCACCCCCAATAGCGAGATCGGCCTGTCGATCGGCCGCCGCGCGATCCAGGCGGATATCGTCATCCCGATCGGCGAGCTGCGCTATGCGGAGCCGCGCCTCGACGCCGGGTCGGCGCCGTTGCTCGGCCGATGGCTGCTTGGCCATGTCGGCGCGCGGGCGCCCGACGGACGGGGCTGGAGCGCCCGGCTGGTCAGCGCGCGGATCGGTGGCGTGCCGGTGCCCGATCTGGAGGCGCGGATCGTGCTGACCCCGCCGCCGGGCGCGCCGGTGCGGCGCTTCCGGCTCCGCTATGACGCGGTGCTCGATCGGCTGCCGAGCCATTTCGCGCTGGTCTATCTGAAGGATGATTATGACGCCGGCCGGCTGGGCCATCGGCCCGAACTGCTCGCCGGCCTGCGGCAGGGCAGCGGGGCGGTGATGATCGACCGGGGGGATTCGAGCGGCTGGCGCGGGTTTCGCGCGGCGATCGGCCTGGGCATGCGGCATATCGCCGAGGGGCACGACCATCTTCTCTTCCTGCTCGGCCTGCTGCTGCCCGCACCGCTGTTCGCCGCATCGGGCCGCTGGCGGGGCTATGCCGGCGCGCGGCACGCCATGCGGTCGCTCACCGTGATCGTCACCGCCTTCACCATGGGCCACTCGCTCACCCTGATCGGCGGCGCGCTGTTCGACTGGCAGCTGCCCGCCCAGCCGGTCGAGATCGGGATCGCGCTGTCGATCCTGATCACCGCGATCCATGGCTGGCGGCCGCTCTTCGCCGGGCGCGAGGCGCTGGTCGCGGCGGGCTTCGGGCTGGTCCACGGCCTCGCCTTCGCGACGATCATCGGCCATTTCTCGCTTGATCCCTGGCCGAAGGCACAGGCGATACTCGGTTTCAACCTCGGCATCGAGCTGGTCCAGCTGCTCGTCGTGGCGCTACTGGCGCCGCCGCTCGTGCTGCTGGCGCGGGCCGGCCGCTATGATGCCGTGCGGCTCGGCGGTGCGCTGGTCATCGGTATCGCCGCGCTGCTCTGGCTGGCCGAGCGCCTGTCGGGGGAAATGCTCGCCCCCGCCCGCTTCGTCGATGAGGCGCTGGGCCATGCGCCCTGGCTGCTGCTGCCCGCGCTGGCGATCAGCCTGTTTTGCGCGTGGCGCACATCCGGAAGCCGCCGCCGGCCAGATCGTCGCTGAGCGCGTCGGTCAGCCCTTTCAGCGTGTAGCTGATATCGTCGAGGAAGGTCAGGTTCACGTCGTCACGCGGATCGGCGTCGTTGAAGCGGGTCTTGGTCGCGCTGCTGATGATAGCCGTCGCCACTGCCGGCATGCCCATCCGGTCGACCCGAACATAGGCCGAAGGCGGATCGGTGCGGAAGTTGAAGCCCGATGTCATCACCGGCCCCAGTGGCGGATTGCCCTGCGCCGGCGCCAGATAGGGAAAGACCGTGCGGAACGGCACGTCATTGGCCGGCGGATTGAGCGGCAGCGCGACAAAGCGCGTCACCGGCTCCTTCGTCAGGTCGAGGAACAGCGCGGCGAGCGTGACGTCGATGACCGGATCGGCGAGCCGGCGGCCATTGGGAAAGCCCGATGGCTGGCTGAAATCCACCTGGATCGAATCGGGCACCACCAGATCGGCCACCGTCCGGCCGGGTACCGCCGTCTGCGACAGGCAGGAAAGGACGTCGAAATTGGCGCCCGCCGGTGCCGGCGGCTGCGGGCTCATCACCGGGGCGGTCGGTGTGGGCGTGGGCGTCGGGGCGGGTGTCGAATCGCCGCCGCAGGCGACCAGCATCAGCATCGGTGCCAGCGCGGCGGCCATGCTGGCGAAGCGGGGCGCACGCATCACAGATTCCCTCCGAACCGGGCACTGGTCGCCCAGATGCGGACCTTGCCGCTGGGTCCCGCTACCGCCGAGCGGGGAATCTGCACCACCGCAGCGGTGAGGTTCTGGCCGGCGAAGAAATTGCGGTCGCCGCGGAAGCTCAGCGCGCCGGTGGCGCGGGTCGCGCGGAAGCCCTCCAGGTCGAAGAAGAAGGGATCGTCGAACAGCCCGGCCCGGACGACGACCTGACCCTGGCGAAGATCGGTCTCGACCGGCCCTTCGATCGTGCCGACGGTGCCGGGCACGCCGCTGAACTGCACCCCGCTTGCCGGGCCATTCTGACCGAAGCGGTAGCGGATCTGGAATTCGGGCGTGAAGGTCACATCGTCGTTCGAGATGTTGATCGTGTAGAGCATGTCGCGATCATAGGCGGCGGGCAGGTTGGTCGCCTGCGGCCCGGCGAAGGTCACCGCGATGATCAGGTCGGTCGGCGTGTGCCAGGTATAGACATCGGCGATGTCGGCCGCCTTATCGGGCGTGGCGTCGACCGCCGGATCGGTGCGCGCGGGCGGATCGAGATGGTCGGCGGCCCGCGCCCCGCGATCGGCAGCGGCGATGAAGATGCCGGCCGCAGCGGCCATCATCGTCGTGGCGAGCAGTACCTGTCTCCACCAGCCGGTCATGGCCGTCTCCCTGTCCACCCCATGGCATGATGCCGGAGCCTAACCGATTCGGGGAGTCGGTTCGGTGACAGGGATCACACAGGTGAACCCGATGATGGAAGCCGGACCTGTGCCGGGTAGAAGGGCGTCATCCCGGCGCCGGCCGGCATGACGCCCGAACGCTTATTTGGGCGCGATCACCATCAGCATCTGGCGGCCTTCCATGCGCGGGAACTGCTCGACCTTGGCGGTTTCCGCCATGTCGACCTGGACCCGCTGGAGGACCTGCATGCCCAGCTGGCCATGCGCGAGCTCACGGCCGCGGAAGCGCAAGGTGACTTTCACCTTGTCGCCCTCACCGATGAACTCATGAATCTTCTTCATCTTCGTATCATAGTCATGATCGTCGATGTTCGGACGCATCTTGATCTCTTTGATCTCCTGCGTCTTCTGGGTCTTGCGGGCAAGATTGGCCTTTTTCTGGGCCTCGTACTTGAACTTGCCGACATCGAGGAACTTGCAGACCGGCGGATCGGCATTGGGCGAAACCTCGACCAGGTCGAGGCCGATCGCCTGCGCCTGCTCCATCGCCTCGCGCGTATACATCACGCCCAGATTCTCGCCTTCTTCATCGATCACCCGGACCTTGGGCACCTGGATGAACTCGTTAAAGCGAGGGCCGTTGAGCGGCATAGGCGGCTGCCCCAGCGGGCGGCGCATCATGGGAGGACGTATAGCAATATCTCCTGTCGTGGTTGGTCGGCGGCGATATAGGCCTTAACCGATGAATTTGGAAGATGGGGCGCGGAAGCCGGAAGCGCTTTATCGCGCGTTGTGTCCGGCTTGCGTCATTGCCGCCGACAAGGCCGGCCCGCCGAATCAGGTTCAGCATGACGATGACGTGTCAGGACAAACCAATTCCGCCCATTGGCTCGGTCTCGAAATAGCTGTCGAAACCGGCGATCAGCGGCCTTCCGCGATTGATTGCCGCCTGCACCGACGGCAGCTTCAGCGATCCGGCATGCTGTTCCCGGCTGTCCCACACCTCGGTCACCCATATGCCGTTCTCGTCCTTGGCATCCTTGGCGACGATATAGCTGCGGCAACCGGGCATGCTGCCCGATCCTTCGAGCAGGATCGCGATCAGCGCGTCGCGCTGACCCTCCTTCGCGGTCATCTTGCCGACCAGTCCGTACATCTTCTTGTCCTCGCTTGCGGCAAAGCCGGGGGTGGCGATCAGGGTGGCCAGGCCGAAGCCGCCGGCCAGGACGTCGCGGCGCGAACCATCCCGCACCGGCCACCCCGGACCTGTCATCGCCGCAGATCGGGCGGGGTTGCCTCCGCCAGCAGCGCGGCGATCGCCTCGTCGACCGGCAGCACGGTCTGGGCCTGTTCGCCCAGGCGGCGGATGGCGACCGTGCCTTCCTCGGCCTCGCGCTTGCCCACCACCAGCAGCGCCGGAACCTTGGCCAGGCTATGTTCGCGCACCTTGTAGTTGATCTTCTCGTTGCGGAGGTCGCTTTCGACCCGCAGCCCCGCCGCCGCGAGCTTCGCTTCCACCTGGCGCGCATAATCGTCGGCGTCGGAAACGATCGTCGCCACCACCGCCTGCACCGGGGCCAGCCACATCGGGAAGCGGCCGGCGTGATGTTCGATCAATATGCCGATGAAGCGCTCGAACGTGCCCAGGATCGCGCGGTGGAGCATCACCGGCCGGTGGCGCTCGCCATCCTCGCCGACATAGGAGGCGTCGAGCCGCTCGGGCAGCACCGTATCGGCCTGGATCGTGCCGACCTGCCAGGTGCGGCCGATCGCGTCGGTCAGGTGGAATTCCAGCTTCGGCGCGTAGAAGGCGCCTTCGCCGGGCAGCTCCTCCCAGCCATAGTCGGCCGTGGCCCGCCCGGCCGCGGCGACCGCGTCGCGCAGGGTCTGCTCGGCCTTGTCCCACATCTCTTCGCTGCCGAAGCGCTTCTCGGGGCGCAGCGCCAGCTTGATCGCATATTGCTCGAAGCCCAGGTCGCGATAGACCGCGTCGAGCAGGTCGCAGAAATCCTTGATCTCGCCGATCAGCTGGTCCTCGCGCACGAAGATATGCGCATCATCCTGGGTGAACTGGCGTACCCGCATGATGCCGTGCAGCGCGCCATGCGGCTCGTTGCGATGGCAGCAGCCGAACTCGGCCATGCGGATCGGCAGGTCGCGATAGCTCTTGATGCCCTGCTTGAAGATCAGGATGTGCGCGGGGCAGTTCATCGGCTTCAGCGCCATCAGCTCGCCTTCGCCCGACAGCACCGGCCCCTCTTCCTCGGCATTGGGGATCTCGTCGGGGACGACGAACATATTCTCGCGATATTTGCCCCAATGGCCCGACTGTTCCCACTGGCGGGCGTCCATCAGCTGGGGCGTCTTCACCTCGACATAGTCGGCGGCGTCGAGCCTGCGGCGCATATAGGCCTCCAGCACGCGCCACAGGCGGAAACCCTTGGGATGCCAGAAGACCGATCCCTGCGCCTCCGACTGGAGGTGGAACAGGTCCATGTCCTGGCCGATGCGGCGATGGTCGCGCTTGGCGGCCTCCTCGAGCCGGGTCAGATGCGCGTCGAGCTGCTTCTTGTTGAGCCAGCCGGTGCCGTAGACGCGGCTGAGCATCGCGTTCTTCTGGTCGCCGCGCCAATAGGCGCCCGAGACGCGCGTGAGCTTGAACGCCTGCGGATCGAGCTTGCCGGTCGACGGCAGATGCGGGCCGCGGCACATGTCGAGCCAGTCGTCACCCGACCAGTAGACCGTCAGCGGCTCGTCGCCGGGCAGCTCGGCGGCCCATTCGGCCTTGAAGCT
>CAZJXG010000059.1:0-6648 GCA_964549965.1 uncultured Sphingomonas sp.
GGTGTGCCGCCCGCGCCGCACGCGCGCTGCTCGCACGCTGGATCGCCTTCTGACCATCTACATCGAGGGAAGCTCGCCCTACCGGCGGTGTTCAGGTCCATTACGCATTCGCAAAGGTAATGGCAAAGTTCGATGCCCAGAATTTCATCAGGCAATGACGGCCTGGACATTATTCTAAGAGGTGGACTGCCGTCGCGACGGCTTTATCTGCTCGAGGGCTCACCCGGATCGGGCAAGACCACCTTCGCCCTGCAATTCCTGCTGGAAGGCATGCGGCAGGGCGAAAGCTGCCTCTACATCACCCTATCCGAAACCAGCGAGGAGCTGCACGCCGTGGCGGCGTCGCATGGCTGGGACCTCGCTGGGCTCGAACTGTTCGAACTCGCTCGAGGCCTGCGACGGGCAGGCCGCAATTCCCATCCTCGAATCGGACCTGATCATCGATCTGATGATTTCAGACGTCGGGTTGCCCGGCATGAACGGACGCCAGCTTGCCGACACCGCGCGCCTCCACCGCCCCGATCTGCCGATCCTGTTCGTCACCGGCTATGCCGAGAATGCGGCGATCCGCTCTGGTTTCTTGGGCACGAACATGGCGATGATCACCAAGCCATTCTCACTTGACGATCTGGGCCGGAAAATCGACGCGATCCTATCGCCGCAACGGATCAAACCCATAGTCTAGCCGGCTGACGGCCGCGAGCCGGTCGGTTCCACTAAGGCATCCAGCATCTTTTCCCTTTTTCAACCCCGCCCTGCGGTTGCTATTGCGAACTCTTCGCAGAATAAATTTGCGAATCATTTTCAATAGCGATAGTCGCCCCGTCATATCGACAGGGAAAGGGACATGATGAACAATCAGGATATGACGGGCAGCAGCTTTCTGGCGCTTGCCTGCATCGGCTTCATCGCCACCGCGCCAGCGGCGGCGCAAACCGCAGCCGGCTCTACTGGCGAGAAGACGCTCGGCGGCATGAGCGTCACCGCCTCCGCGATCGAGGACGAGATACAGGTCGAGAAGGTTGATAGCCCGAAGGCCCCCCGCGCGCTGATCGACACCCCGCAGACCATCACCGTGATCGGCGATCAGGTGCTCCGCAAGCAGAACCTGTTGACCTTGCGCGACGCGCTGCAAACCATTCCCGGCATTACCTTCGGTGCCGGCGAAGGCGGCGGCGGCTATGGTGACAGCATCAACCTGCGCGGCTATTCGGCCAATAACGACATCACCCAGGACGGCGTACGCGACAGCGCCCAGTACAGCCGCAGCGAAACCTTCAACCTGCAGCAGATCGAGGTCTACAACGGCGCGAACAGCGTCTTCAACGGCTCGGGCTCGGTCGGCGGCACGATCAACCTCGTCACCAAGACCCCCCAGGCCGACGATCTGACGATCGTCCAGGGCGGCGTCGGCACCGCCGATTATTATCGCGGCACGATCGACAGCAATGTCCGCGTCAGCGATCTGATCGCCGTCCGGCTGAACGCGGTCGGCCACAAGAACCGGGTCCCCGGCCGCAACGTCGAGCGCAACAAGCGCTGGGGCATCGCGCCATCGGCGACGATCGGCATCGACGGTCCGACCAGCCTGACCGTCCAGTATCTCCACCAGGAAGATAGCAACGTTCCGGTCTATGGCGTCCCCCATTTCCGCAACGCCGTGAACGGCGGGCCGCTGCCGGGCTACGACCCCAAGGACCGCAACTATTACGGCATCGCAAATCTCGATGACCAGGACATCACCGTCGACCAGCTGACGATGCGCTTCGCCCATGAGTTCAGCGACAAGCTGTCGGTACGCAACCTGACCCGCTGGCAGCGCGTGAAGCAGGACTCGTCGACCAGCGCGCCGCAGGGCGTCTTCTGCCTGGCCAACGGCTTCCAGCCGCTTCCGGCGACCAACATCGCCACCACGCCGCTGGCCTGCCCAGCGGGCCAGCCGGTCAACACCTATAGTCCCAGCGGCCCGCGCGGCAATATCCGCAACCAGGAAAACCAGCTCCTCTATAACCAGACCGATTTCCGCGCCGTGTTCGACACCGCCGGCATGGAGCATACGTTGGTCGTCGGCCTGGCGCTGACCAAGGAAGATTATGATCTGGTAAACGGTAATGTGCTGCGCACCGCGACGGGCGCAACCGTCGCCCAGCCGTTGATCAGCCTGATCGCGCCGAACACGATCTATACGGGTACGCTCAATTTCGTCCAGGCAGGCCATTCCGAGGGCGATAGCAGCAACATCGCCGGCTATCTGTTCGACACGGTGAAGATCACCCCGCAGATCGAATTCAATGCGGGCCTGCGCTACGAACACGCCAAGGCCACCTTCCGCGCCGACACCTTCTCCACCGTCGTCGGCCCGACCTTGGGTGCCTATACCCGCGGCCTCGACCAGCACAGCGACGAAAAGCTGTTCTCCTATCGCGTCGGCCTGAACTTCAAGCCAATCGAGACGATCAGCCTCTACGCCGCCTATGGCAATGCCCGCACGCCGACCTCGGCCACCGTGCGCCTCGGCTGCGGCGTCCTGATCGCGGGCAATCCGGTCGGCGCGAACAATCCGTGCGACGTCAGCCCCGAAAAGGCGGTAAACTACGAAATCGGCGCCAAGGCCGACCTGTTCGAGCGCCGCCTGCAGCTGACCGCCGCGATCTTCCGCAACGAGCGGACCAATTATCGCGTCGCGACCAACGATCCGATCGTCACCACCCTGCAGGTCAATGACGGCCGCTCGCGCGTCGACGGCCTGGCGCTGGGCGCCAGCGGCAACGTCACGGACCAATGGTCCATCTTCGCCAACTACACCTATCTGAAGAGCAAGGTGATCCAGAGCGTATCGAACTTCTGTCTCGCCAATCCGGGGCCGCGCGCCGGTGGCGCCACCCCCAATCCCTGCGGCAATTCGGCGGCGATACCCGACCCGCAGGCGGGCCAGCGGCTGACCAACACACCACGCCATGCGGGCAGCCTGTTCACCACCTATATGCTGCCGTTCAACCTGCAGATCGGCTACGGCCTGACCTACACGGGAAGCTTTGCGCTGAACAACAGCGCGCTGGCGTCGGGCACCGCGGCGCCGGTGTTGAGCACGCTGACCCCGGTGTTCCACTCGAAGAGCTGGCTCACCCACCGCCTGTTCGCCTCCTATGAGGTGATGACCGGCCTGACCGCGCAGGTGAACGTCCAGAACGTCACCAACAAGCGCTATTTCACCGGCATCCGCAACAATGGCTGGGCTACTCCCGGCGATGCACGCTCGGCGGTATTCAGCCTCTATTACAGCTTCTGATCCGACCGGTTCAGGCTTGATGACGGGGCGCCCCGGATCGAAAGGTCCGGGGCGCTTCGATGTCCAGACCATGAAACCCGGCGGGCAAGGCGATAGGCTGGGATAATGACCGATCCGGACACGCTCGGGCTGTCGGCGCTCGACCCGCCCGGTATCATCAGGGGATCGCACGCTTCGGCAGGAGCAATTTCTAGCGCTTTCCCTCTAGCCGATCAGGCATTATGCCGCGCGGCGATGACCAACAAGCTGACCGAGATCTGCGATACCAAGCGCAACCATGTTGCGACGATGAAGGCCGCGACGAGCTTCGCCGACCTGTCGGCGCGCGCCAGGGCAGCCGAAGCACCCCGCGGCTTCCGTGCCGCGCTCGACCGCAAGGCGACGGCGGGTGGCTATGGCCTGATCGCCGAGATCAAGAAGGCCTCGCCATCCAAGGGGCTGATCCGCCCCGATTTCGATCCGCCCGCCCACGCCCGTGCCTATGCGGAGGCAGGCGCCGCCTGCCTGTCCGTGCTGACCGACATTCCCTATTTTCAGGGCCATGACGATTATCTGGTGCAGGCACGCGCCGCCTGCGCGCTGCCCTGCCTGCGCAAGGACTTCATGATCGATCCCTGGCAGGTGACGGAGGCCCGCGCGCTGGGCGCCGACGCGATCCTGATCATCGTCGCGGCCCTGGACGACGGGCAGATGGCCGACATCGAGGCCGCCGCGATCGAGCATGGCATGGACGTGCTGGTCGAAGTCCATGATGCCGCCGAACTGGAACGCGCGCTGCGGCTCCGCTCGCGGCTGATCGGGGTCAATAATCGCGATCTGCGCGATTTCTCGATCGACCTGAACCGCACCTATGAGCTGGTCGGCGGCGCGCCCGAGGGCTGCACCTTCGTCGCCGAAAGCGGGCTCGGCTCGAAGGCCGATCTCGATGCGATGGCCCAGCATGGCGTGCGCTGTTTCCTGGTCGGCGAAAGCCTGATGCGGCAGGCTGATGTCGCCGCCGCGACCCGCCGACTGCTGACCGGCGCATGACACCCAAGCTGACCCATATCGACGAGACCGGCGCCGCCCGCATGGTCGATGTGTCGGCGAAGGCCGAGACGAAGCGGGTGGCGGTGGCAGAGGGCCGCATCCTGATCGCCGCGGCCGCGCTGGACGCGATCCGCGCGGGATCGGTCCAGAAGGGAGACGTTCTCGCGGTCGCGCGGATCGCCGGCATCATGGCGGCGAAGAAGACCGCAGAACTGATCCCGCTGTGCCATCCGCTGCCGATCTCGGGCGTCACCGTCGACCTTGCCATCGAGGGCGACGGCATCCGCGCCACCGCTTCGGTCACGACCAGCTACACCACCGGCATCGAGATGGAGGCGCTGACCGCCGTCTCGGTGGCGCTGCTTACCGTCTATGACATGGCCAAGGCGCTCGACAAAGCGATGCGGATAGAGGGCGTCCGCCTGCTGTCGAAGACCGGCGGCAAGTCGGGCGACTGGAAGGCGGACTGATGCCGCTGATCCCGGTCGAAGAGGCGCAGGCGCGGATGTTAGCGCTCCGCGGACCACTGGAGACGGGAACCGTCCCTCTGCTGAGCGCCATGGGCCGCTATGCCGCTGCGGACATCGCCGCCCGGCGCACCCAGCCCGCGCTCGATCTGTCGGCCATGGACGGCTATGCGATCCGCTTCGCCGAGCGGCCAGGCCCCTGGACCGTAGTCGGTGAAAGCGCGGCGGGCGGCGGGCTGGCCTACGCGCTGGCTGCGGGCGAGGCCGCGCGCATCTTCACCGGCGCGCCATTGCCCGATGGCGCCGATGTAGTGCTGGTCCAGGAAGACGCGACGCGCGATGGCACCCGACTGATCATGAGCGGCGAAGGCCCGCCGAAAGCGGGCGCACACATCCGCCGGCGCGGCGGCGATTTCAACGAGGGCGACGTGCTGATCCGCGCGGGAATGCCGATCGGTGCAGCGGCGATCGCGCTCGCCGCGAGCGGTGGCCATGGCGCGCTTCCCGTCCGCCGCCGTCCACGCGTGGCGATCCTGTCCACCGGCAATGAGCTGGTACCCGCAGGCGAGCCCGCGCTGGGCGCGCGGCTGCCCGCATCGAACGGGCCGATGCTCGCGGCGATGCTCGATAGCCTGGCCTGCGATGCCACCGATCACGGCATCGTTCGCGATGATCTCGATCGCATCAGCGCCGCCTTCACCGCGCTCGCCGATCAGGCCGACATCATCGTTACCACCGGCGGAGCATCGGTCGGCGATCACGATCTCGTCCTGCCCGCGCTGGAAAAGGCGGGGGCGAAGATCGATTTCTGGAAGGTAGCGATGAAGCCGGGCAAGCCGGTGATGATCGGCACGCTGGGCGACGCGGTGGTGCTGGGCCTGCCCGGCAATCCCGTTTCGGCCTTCGTCACGGCAACCCTGTTCCTGAAACCGATGATCGCGCATCTGCTGGGAAGCGAACGCCCGATCCCGCCTGTCCGAACCGCCAGACTAGGCGCCCCATTGCCGGCGACCGGCAGCCGCGCCGAATATCTGCGCGGGCGGTGGGTGGATGGCCACGCCGTTCCGCTCGTCGGCCAGGACAGCGCGGGCCTGTCTGCGCTGATGGAAGCAGAGCTGCTGATCATTCGCGCACCCGGCGCCGTGGCGCTTCCGGCCGGTGCCGAGTCGCAGATCATTCCGCTCGCTTGACAGATTCCCTACAGTTGCCTAAATGTTCCTTGTCCGTTCCCGACAAGGACTTTTCGCATGCTCACCCGCAAGCAACATGATCTGCTCATCTTCATCCACGACCGGCTGGCCGCGACTGGGGTTTCACCGTCGTTCGAGGAGATGAAGGAGGCGCTCGATCTCAAGTCCAAGTCGGGCGTCCACCGCCTGATCAGCGCGCTCGAGGAGCGCAACTTCATCCGCCGCCTGCCCAATCGCGCCCGCGCGCTGGAGGTGCTCCGCATGCCCGAGACGATGGCGGGCAAGACGCCGGCCCCCACGCCCGCCGCCAAGACCAAGGTTCCCGCGACGGTGCCACAGGCCGCCAACGAGAATGTTCTCGACATCCCGCTGCACGGCCGGATCGCCGCCGGCCTCCCGATCGAGGCGCTGGAAGGGCAGAGCAGCCTGTCGGTTCCCGCCGCGCTGCTCGGGCCGGGCGAGCATTATGCGCTCGAAGTGTCGGGGGACTCGATGGTCGAGGCCGGCATTCTCGATGGCGACTATGCGCTGATCCGCTCGACCAGCACCGCGCGCGATGGTGAGATCGTGGTCGCGCTGATCGCCGACCATGAGGCGACACTCAAATATTTCCGCAAGGAAGGCGCGATGATCCGGCTCGATCCGGCCAACCGCGCCTATGATCCGCAACGCT
>CAZJXG010000059.1:6748-19084 GCA_964549965.1 uncultured Sphingomonas sp.
GAAGGCGCGATGATCCGGCTCGATCCGGCCAACCGCGCCTATGATCCGCAACGCTACAAGCCCGATCAGGTCCAGATTCAAGGCAAGCTGGCGGGGCTGCTGCGGCGTTATTGATCGCACCTCATCCTCCGCTCAGTCCCTCCTCAGGATGAGCGGTTTGAAGACGCAGCAGGCCCATCCAGCGACAGATAGATGCTGTCGCACCATTCCTCGCCGATCAGCCAGGTCCGCTCGGCGAAACCAGTTCGAATGAATCCCAGCCGTTCGAGTAACCCGAGCGAGCCATCGTTGCGCGGATCGACATCGGCCTCGATCCGCGCGAGCCCGTGATGGCGAAAAGCCCTGCCGATGACCGGCGTCAACGCCTCTTTCGCCAGCCCCTGCCACCATTGGTCGGGCCGCAGGATGAAGCCGATTTCGGGGAAACGGTAGAACCCGGCCTTGCCGATCACCCGACCATCGCGCTCGATCACGAAATCTTCGCCCTGATCGGCCGGGATGGCGATCATGTCGGCCAGCCAGGCACGCGTCTGCGCGACCGTCGCGTGCGGCGGGCTCGACCAGTAGCGCATTGCTCGCTGGTCGCTCAGCACCGCATGAAGATCGGCGACATCGCCCAGCCGGGCAGGGCGCAGCAGCAGGCGCGGAGTTCGGATCTCGGCCATCAGCGGCGGAACACCGACCAGGGATGTTCGCCGACATGGGCGGCGACGCCATCGACGCGCGCCCGATCGAGATCGATCGCCAACCCGCCGGTACGCGCCAGCAAAGGCCGGTCGATCTTCAGCCAGCGCGGGTTGCAGCCGCGCGGCAGACGGCGCTCGCTGATCACGATATCGGCGGCGGCGCAGGCGCGGACCATGTGGCGCCACTCGACCAGATAGGGACTGCGCGTGGCCAGGATGCGCCAGCGCCGCCCGCCGCGATTCATCTGCGCGGTGCATAGATCGGCCGAGCAGCGGACCTGCATCAGCGCGTCGAAGGGCAGCGGCTCACCATCCACCCCCGCCGCCTCGCTCAGCACGCCGCGCATATAATCCCCTGTCCGCTCGCGCAGCAGCGCCACCCGCCCGCCGCCGATCGCCAGCGCGACATGACGCCCGTCGCCGGTGATGAGCAGATCGGGCGCGGGCGAAGCGAGCGCCCAGAGCGCCCCGACCATAAGCGGCACCGCACCCCAGCGCCTGAGGGACGTTCGCCACAGCGCCAACCATAGGCCGCCGACCACCATCAGCGCAAAGGCACCCCACGCCATGGTCGGCAGCATCGCGACGGCGCCCGGCGCATCGGCGACGCGGTGCGCGATCCATAGGAGCAGCGCCAGCGCCTGTGATACCAGCCACCAGGCGGGTGCGCCGAGCCCGACGATGTCGAGCAGGAGCGCCAGCGCCTCCAGCGGCATGATCACGAAGGTTGTCAGTGGGATGGCGACGATATTGGCGGCGGCGCCATAGAGGCCCGACTTGTGGAAATGAAACAGTGCGATCGGCGCGAGCGCTGCTTCGATCACCAGTCCTGACAGCAGCAGGACCGCCAGAGCCCGGCCCCAGCGCAGCATGGCGCCCTCCTCCCGCCGCGCCGCGAAGGCCGCGATCCTGGGATGGTCGAGCAGGGCCACCAGGGCCGTCACGGCGGCGAAACTCAACTGGAAGCTCGGCCCCGCCAGCGCCTCGGGCCAGAGCAGCAGCACGATCAGCGCACCGGTCGCGACCAGCCGCAGGGTGATCGCCTCCCGCCCCATGGCGATCCCGGCCAGCACCAGCAGCGCTGCCACGCAGGACCGGATGGTCGGCACCTGCGAGCCCGACAGCAATGTGTAGCCGATCCCGGCCAGCGCCCCCGCGCCCGCCGCGATCACCAGCAACGGCGCCCGCAGCGCCAGTGCCGGGCTCAGCGCCAGCAGCCGGAGCGTCAGCAGCATGACCCCGCCCACCACGGCCGACACGTGCAGCCCCGATACCGACAGCAGGTGCGCGAGCCCCGACCGGCGCAGCGCCTCCGCATCCTCCTCGGCGATCGCGCCCTGATCCCCGGTGGCCAGGCTGGCGGCAATTCCCCCGGCGCTGGCCCCCGCGACCCGCGCCTCGATATGCTGCGACAGCCGGGCACGGGCATCCGCGAGCCATGTCAGGAGGCTGCCCTCGCCAGCGACCGCCGTGATGCGCGGCGGATCAAGCGCCTTGCCCGTCGCGCCCAGCCCCTGGAACCAGGCGGCGCGGGCAAAATCATAGCCGCCCGGCACCGCTGGCGGCGCCGGCGGAAGCAAGCGGGCCCGCACCGCGATATGGCTGCCAGCCGGGACCGGCCCCGCCAGATCGGTATCGTCGACATTGAGCCGAAGGCGCGGCGGCAGCATCAGGCCCGGATCGGTGGCGATGGTGAGCCGCACCAGTTCACGCGCCGGCAGCCGCTCGACGGTCTCGATCCGCCCCGACACCAGCGCCACCCGCGGCCGATCGATGCGGGGCGCCGCCACCCAGTCGGCACGCGTCCACACCAGCAGCAGCCCGATCAGCGCCACGACGCCGCCCACCAGCAGCGCCAGCCCGAGCCGGCGGCCGATCCCGATCGCAAGCCCGGTGAGGGCGACGCTGCCGAGCAGCGCCATCGCCCCGAACCAGCCCGCCCTGTCAGGCAGCACGAGCCACAGCGCGATGCCGGCCCCGAGCGCAATCGGCAACCATAGCGCCAGCTGGTCGCGCTCGGCCTCCAATGCCGCCTCGATCCGCCGGATCATCATGCCGGGCAGACGCGCGTTCACGCTCCGCCCCGATAAGCGGTCAAGTGAGCATTTTTCGACTCGCCCGCCAATTTGACCCGGCCGGAAAATGCTTTACGTGGCGCATCGACATCGCAGGCCATCGCGCCGATTTTGGAGAAACTGCGCGTGGGCGCAAGCACCGAAAATTCGACCCCGAGAGCAACAGCCGAAGCATCGGTGGTCACTCGCTTCGCCCCATCGCCAACCGGATTCCTCCATATCGGCGGCGCCCGGACGGCCCTGTTCAACTGGCTGTTCGCCCGGCACCATGGCGGCAAATTCCTGCTCCGTATCGAGGACACCGATCGGGCGCGATCGACCCAGCCGGCGATCGAGGCGATCCTGGACGGGATGCGCTGGCTCGATCTGAGCTGGGACGGCGACGTCGTCTATCAGTTCGCACGCGCCGCCCGCCATGCCGAGGTGGCTCAGCAGCTGCTGGCCAGCGGCCACGCCTATCGCTGCTATGCGACCCCCGAGGAACTGGCCGAACTGCGCGAGCAGCAGCGCGCCGCGAAGCAGCCGCTGCGTTATGACGGCAGGTGGCGCGACCGCGATGCTTCCGACGCCCCAGCCGGTGCACCCTTTGTCGTCCGGCTGAAGGCGCCGCGCACCGGCGAGGTGACGATCGACGATCGGGTCCAGGGGCCGGTCACGGTGCAGAATGCCGAGCTGGATGACATGATCCTGCTCCGGTCCGACGGAACGCCGACCTATATGCTGGCCGTGGTGGTCGATGATCATGATATGGGCGTGACCCATGTGATCCGGGGCGACGACCATCTCAACAACGCCTTCCGCCAGCTCGCGATGATCCGCGCACTCGATGCGACGGAGGGCGGCTGGCCCGATCCGATCTATGCCCATATTCCGCTGATCCACGGCGCCGATGGGGCCAAGCTGTCCAAGCGGCACGGCGCGCTGGGCGTCGACGCCTATCGCGACGAGATGGGCCTGCTGCCCGAGGCGGTGAACAATTATCTGCTCCGGCTCGGCTGGGGCCATGGCGACGACGAGATCATCGCCCGCGACCAGGCCGTCACATGGTTCGATCTGGCCGGGGTTGGGCGTTCGCCGTCACGCTTCGATTTCAAGAAGCTGGAGAATCTCAACGGCCATTATATGCGCGAGGCCGACGATAGCCGGCTGGCCGACCTCGCGGCCCCCGGAGTCGCGGCCAGGATCGGCCGCGAAATCGACTCGGCGGAGCGCGCGCTTCTGCTACGCAGCATTCCCCACCTCAAACCAAGAGCCAAAGATATCAATGAGTTGGCTGATGGGGCGACCTTTCTGTTTCGCACTCGCCCGCTCGATATGGACGAGAAGGCCGCATCGCTGCTAGACGAGCCCGGCAAGGCATTGCTGGCCCTGGCCCGCGAAGCGCTTGCAGCCACTGCCGAGTGGTCGGCCCCCGCGCTGGAGGCGGCCGTTCGACGGGTGGCGGAGCAAGGGGGGATCGGCCTCGGCAAGGTAGCACAACCGCTTCGCGCGGCGCTCACCGGCCGCACCACCTCCCCCGGCATTTTCGATGTCCTGGAGCTTCTCGGCCGCGAGGAGAGCCTGGGACGGCTGGATGATCGGTTGCGTTAGGACGTCTGGGGTAGAACATGGTTGCCGGCATGCCGGCACAGGGGCGAACGACAGGAGATTGAACATGGCGGATAACGTGAAGGTGGAGTTCGGCGGCAAGTCGTCCGAATATCCCGTCCTGTCGGGCACAACGGGCCCCGATGTCATCGACATCCGCAAGCTCTACGCCGCGACCGGCGCGTTCACCTATGATCCCGGCTTCACCTCGACGGCGTCCTGCCAGTCGGCACTGACCTATATCGATGGCGACGAAGGCATCCTGCTGCACCGCGGCTATCCGATCGACCAGCTCGCCGAACAATCGAGCTTCATGGAAGTCTCCTATCTGCTGCTCAACGGCGAATTGCCGAGCGGCAAGGAGCTGGCCGACTTCACCTACACGATCAGCCGCCACACGATGCTCCACGAGCAGCTGGCGACCTTCTATCGCGGCTTCCGCCGCGATGCGCACCCGATGGCGATCATGTGCGGTGTGGTCGGCGCGCTTTCGGCTTTCTACCATGACTCGACCGACATCAACGATCCCAAGCAGCGCATGATCGCGTCGCACCGGCTGATCGCCAAGATGCCGACGATCGCGGCGATGGCCTATAAATATTCGGTGGGGCAGCCCTTCCTCTATCCGCGCAACGACCTGAGCTACACCGCCAATTTCCTGCGCATGACCTTCGGCGTGCCGGCCGAGGAATATGAGGTCGATCCGGTTATCGAATCGGCGATGGACAAGATCTTCATCCTCCACGCCGACCATGAGCAGAATGCCTCGACCTCGACCGTGCGGCTTGCCGGTTCGTCGGGCGCGAACCCCTTCGCCTGCATCGCCGCCGGCATCGCCTGCCTGTGGGGCCCGGCGCATGGCGGCGCGAACGAGGCCGCGCTGAACATGCTGCGCGAGATCGGCACGCCCGATCGCATCCCGGAATATATCGCCCGCGCCAAGAACAAGGACGATCCGTTCCGCCTGATGGGCTTCGGCCACCGCGTCTACAAGAATTTCGACCCGCGCGCGAAGGTGCTCGGCAAGGCGGCGACCGAGGTGCTCGACAAGCTGGGCATCAACGATCCGGTGCTCGACACCGCCCGCGAGCTGGAGCGGATCGCGCTGAGCGACCAGTATTTCATCGACAAGAAGCTCTATCCGAATGTCGATTTCTACTCGGGCGTGATCCTGTCGGCGATCGGCTTCCCGACAACGATGTTCACCGTGCTGTTCGCCCTCGCCCGCACTGTCGGCTGGGTCGCGCAGTGGAACGAGATGATCTCCGATCCGGAGCAGAAGATCGGCCGCCCGCGCCAGCTATATACCGGCCCGGCGATGCGGGACTATGTGCCGGTCGCCAAGCGCTAAGCGCTCGACGATCGCAACAGGATGGGCCGGGGCGAAAGCTCCGGCCTTTTCTTTGGCCGGAGAAAGCGGCCAGCATCAGGATATGGCGCGCACCGGCGGCAGGGCGTTGCAGATATCGAGCGCACCGGCCGGGCGGATGAAGAAATCATCCTTGCGGTTCGCGCGCGCGATCAGCCAGCTGCCGAAATCCGCCGAGTCACTGCGCATAATCTCGAAACGAGGCCGTTCGGCCACCGGTATATCCGCCGCGATCCATGCCCTGGCGATCGCGGGGCGCGGCGCATCGGCCTTGTAGAACCCCAACGCCTCGCTGCCGCGCGGCAGCGCGCTCAGTGCCTCGATACCGGCCAGCACCCGTCCTACCGTCGCGATGTTGCGATCGAGATGGCGCGGCCCATGGCCGATCACCGCATAAAGCTCCGCCCCGGTGCCGGTGTCGGGCGCCAGGTTCCGCCCCACGCCGACCATGGCGTAGCAATGCGGCAGCCAGGCACGTTTACCGTCACTCGCCACCGGCCAGCCGCCGGCATGGCCGGTCTGCGCCGCATAGGCATCCCTAAGGCCCATCGAACGGAAGGCCAGGCCCCCGACGGGTCGCTCATATTCGGCCGGCGGGTGCGCGACGATGTCGGCGGGGAGCGGCTTCTTCTCGGTAAGGTCGCCCCACTGGGTGACATAATTGTCCTGCACCCGGTTGATCGTGATCCCGGTGAACCAGCCGGCCCGGACAAGTTTGCGAATATTGGCGACATGAACCGGCGCGAAACCGGGTGCGAGCGCGATGACGACGCGCCCATGATTTTCGAGATCGAATAGCAGCAGATCCTCTGCCGGCACCTCCGCCCACGCGGACGGCGGGGCCCTGTCGACGATCTCCGACGGGGAGAGGGCTTTCTTCGGTGGCGAGGCGGCCGCGAGCGCGGCCAGCGCCAGCGGCAACAGGGCGATACGGATGCGATTGTTCATCATGCCATGATACATGCTCCAACGCCTTGCGGAAGCCGCCACCAGCGGCTAGGGAGCCGGCTTCCAGCGATAGTGCGGAGCGGTGGCCGAGTGGTCGAAGGCGCTCGCCTGGAAAGTGAGTATACGTCAAAAGCGTATCGAGGGTTCGAATCCCTCCCGCTCCGCCACTTCGGAACAACGATGGGCACTCCGCCCGCCGCCGTGCCTACGCCGTTAGCCGAAAGCACGCGCAGCAAGTTGCTCTTTGATCCCATGATGCGGACCTCTCCGCGATCGACTTCGACCCGCTGCGCCAACGCGCGGAGATGATCGCGGCGATAGCCACCGCCCTCCAGTCGAATACGTCGGCGCGCGGTTGACGCGAACTTGCGCAGCATCATCGGCGTGATGGCTTGCTGGGCCGAGCTTAGCAGCAGGGCCGACGCCCGCTCGGCATCCGTCCGCGCCTGGTCACGAGTCGCCTTCAACCCGTCGATGCGATCCTTGAGCGCCGGGTCATCAAGATCGGCGACCCCGCTTTCGATTGCGTCATAGAGCCGCTTCAAGCGCAGCTCCGTCTCGGCGGCGCGCCGGTTCAGCTCCGCGATATGTTCGCGGCGCCGGTCGCTGCGTTCCTGCCGACGATCCAAAACCTCCGCCAGCACATCTTCCAGCCGGTCGGGATCCAGCAGCCGTTCGGCCAAATAGTTTGCGACCAGATCGTCCAGCCGCTCCATCGCAACGGTCATACCCTCGCAAGCGGTCGCGCCCTGCCGGGCCTTCATCGAGCAGGCGTAGTAGCGATAGCGGCCGCCCTTTCCGGTGCGGATCGTCATCGCTCCGCCGCACTTGCCGCAGTGAATAAGCCCTGTCAGCAGCGTCGGACCGCCGACGACCTGCGGATGGGCGACCTTCGGATTGCGCGCCTTCAAATGCGCCTGCACCGCGTCGAAGGTCGTTTGGTCGATAATGGCCGGAACCTCCACCGCGATCACTTCGTCGACGGGCTTCAGTTCCTTGCTCTTGCCGCGCTTGTTGAACTCGTGGCGGCCAATATAGGTCGGGCGGGTCAGCATCCGATGCACCGTGCCGATGCCCCAACGGCCGCCATCGCGGGTAAAGATGCGGCGCTCATTGAGATGCTTGGTGATCGACTTCACACCCATCGGCCCGGATGTGCCGTCCCCTTCCAGCGCCAACTTGAACGCCAAGCGCACCGTGTCGGCGTGGAGCGGGTCGATCTCCAGCTTCTTCTTCATCTTCGCGCCGCGCTGCTCGGCCTCGACGACGCGGTAGCCGATCGGCGGCAGCGAGCCGTTCCAGAAGCCCTGCCGTGCGTTTTCCTTGAGCGCGCGCAGGACGTGCTTCGCGTTCTCCTTCGACTGATACTCGTCGAACAGCGCCATGATTTGCCGCATCATGACGTGCATCGGATCGTCGCCCATCTCCTGGGTGATGGAGAGCAGCTTGACGCCGTTCTTGGCGAGCTTGCGAACGTAGAACTCCAGCTCGAAATGATCGCGGAAGAAGCGCGAGAAGCTGTGGACTACCACCACGTCGAACGGCGCGGGCTTGCTGGTCCCGGCTTCAATCATGCGCTGGAACTCGGGCCGGCGGTCGTTGGTGGCGGACGCACCGGCCTCGACGAAGGTATCGACCAGTTCCAGGCCCCGCGACAGGCAATAGGCTTCGCCCTGCTTGCGCTGATCGGGGATCGAAACATCATGCTCGGCCTGCCGCGCCGTCGAGACGCGCAGGTAAAGGGCGGCGCGCAGCGGCACGGTCATCAAAGCCTCCTCACATCATCGGCATGGCCCGAACAACTCGTCGAAAACGTCGCCGAACCATGCCTCGAACACATCCACCTCCGCGCTCGTGACCGGCACCCGCTCAGGCCAATCGTCGGTGACGGTCCATGTCGACAGATCATCCTTCGAGCTTTGACCGGCGCTGGGGCGAACCCTGCCAAATGGCAGCGCAGCATAATCGAGCAGGTCGTCCGGGCATTCCGCCCAGCGGCGAGGGGTGCGACGACGGACTTTGCGAGCAAGGGCCATCCCGACAGGCTGCGTCGCCACTGCGCCTCATGCAAAGCATCTGTCGGGGCGAAGTGCAGATAGGGGCGAAGGGCGGCGCGCTGCATCATCGCGGTTCGTGCGATCGTCCCCATCGTCAATCGTCCGACTCGAAACTGCGCTCCTCGCGGCAATGCCAGAGGCGCAGGATGAAGATCGTCGCGTCCGCGATCTCGTAGCGCAGCTCGTAATGGCCGACGATGATGCGCCGGACCTCGCGCGGCTCGTAGGCATCCAGCTTCTCGCCGATCCGGGGATAGTCGAGCAACCGATCCGGCGCGCGCGCGAGTTGCTGCACCACCCGCGCCGCCGCCTCGGGGGCGACAGGTCGCAGATGCTCGTGCAGCCGCACAAGATCCGAGGATGCCTTGCCGGTCCACTTGATCCTCATGCCGAGGGCGGTGGAAGCGGGGTGTCGGTGCCGAGGCTGTCCGCCCATGCACGGACGGCCTGATGATCGATCACGCGCCCCGCGTCCACGTCCTCCAGGGCTTCGAGCGTCATGCGGTGACGCTCCTCCTCCTGATCGACCCACGCGGCGAGCGCCTGCTTCATCACCCAGCCGCGCGAGCGTTCAAGCCGCGAAGCCATCGCTTCGACTTTTTCCGCCAGTTGCAGCGGGACGTGTGCGGTCAATACTTTCGTCTCGGTAGCCATGTTCATCGCCTGCTATCAGTTCGATTAAAATATAATCGAAATAGGCTGGAAAAGCAAGCTCAGCAGAAGGGTTTGGCGCCTCCCTGCGGGACCGCCGCTCTATCTCCGCTGCGCTCCGACCGAGCCCCTGACGGGTCTCGTCCCTGCCGGGTGACGATCAGCATGGCGGGGTGGCGCTGGCGCGCCGGTCGGTCAATCCGCCCCTGCGGATTGTAGCTGTTCTGAGGTGCGGAGATCGGGCCAGGGCTGCGCCGGCCCGATCACATTGTTTGTAGGTCTCCCCGTCGGTGGGGTGGGCGACGCTTCCCTTTAGGCCCGCCGCGCCGGGCCGCAACGCGCGGGCAAGCCGCGCTTACCTCCTCTGCGTTGCGGCCCTTCGGGTGCTGCCCGGCTCCGCCGGCGGGCCTGCCGGTCCGCTCCTTCGCCGCCCACCCCATTCCGGGGTGAGTGCGGTTTGAAGGAGAAGTGTGATGAACGCTGTTACCGAAACCGTTGCCGCCGAGCCTGTGTCGGGCGTCGAGATTTTCGTGCCGCTCGCCAAGCTCAAGAAGTCCCCGCGCAATGCCCGCAAGGTGCCGCATGGGGAAGCTGCTATCGAGGCGCTGGCCGCTTCGATCCAGCACAAGGGGCTGATCCAGAACCTTGTCGTGGAGCCGGAAACCAAGGAGGACGGGACGCCGACCGGCAATTATCTCGTCACCGCTGGCGAAGGCCGCAGGCTGGCGATGCTGCTGCGCGCCAAGCGCAAGCAGATCAAGAAGTCCGCACCTGTCCGCTGTTGGCTCGATACCGCCAACGATCCGTCCGAGATCAGTCTGGACGAGAACGTGACCCGGACGCCGATGCACCCCGCAGACCAGTTCGAGCGGTTCCGTGAGCTTGCGGACGGCAAGGGTTGGGGCGCGGAGGAAATTGGCGCGCGGTTCGGCGTGTCGGCTGGCGTGGTCAAGCAGCGGCTTCGCCTTGGTGCCGTCTCGCCCAAGCTGTTGCAGGTCTATCGTGAGGACGGGTTGACGCTGGACCAGCTTATGGCCTTCGCGATTACCGAGGACCATGACCGGCAGGAACAGGTGTTCGAGAACCTGCATCACAACCGCGAGCCATGGATCATCCGCCGCGACATGACGGCGAGCAACGTGTCCGCAGACGACCGGCGCGCGGTGTTCGTCGGCGCGGAAGCCTATGGGGAAGCGGGCGGCACCATCCTCCGTGACCTGTTCACCCCCGGCGGTGTCGGCTATTTCGAGGACGCGGGCTTGCTCGATATGCTCGTTATCGAGAAGCTGCGCGACATTGCCGAGCGCGTTCAGGCCGAGGGCTGGAAATGGGCCGAGGCGCATATAGACTATCCCCACGCCCACGGAATGCGGCGCTTCTACCCGCAGACCGTCGCCCTGTCCGACGAGGATGAGGCGCGGCTGGACGCCCTGTCGGCAGAGTATGATGCGCTGGCCGAGGGCTATGAATCCTTCGAGGAAATGCCGGAGGACGTGGCCGCGAAGCTGGAGGCGGTGTCGGACGAGATAGACGCCTTTTCCGCCAAGCGTTCCGCCTACGCCCCCAACGTGATCGCCAATGGCGGCGCGTTCGTCATCCTCAACCACGATGGATCGGCACGGATCGAGCGCGGGTTCGTGCGGGCCGAGGATGAGGCGCTGGCGGACCCCCAGCCGGAGCCGGAAGAAGGCGATGCGACCGATCCGCAGATCGGAGAGGACAAGCAGCCGGAGGGTGGAGACGAGGACGCGCAGGACGCCGACGAGGACGAGGACGAGGAACCGGGCAAGCCGATTTCCGACAGCCTCACCCGCGACCTGTCCGCCCATCGGACCTTGGCACTCCGCGTGGCGCTCGCCGAGCAGCCCGATATGGCGCTGATCGCGTTGACCCACACGCTCACTGCACAACTGTTCTACAGCTATGCGGAGGCCGGTTGCCTTGAGGTCCGTCCGACCGTAACCCCTTTGGGGAGCCATGCGGACGGGATCGAGGATACGCCGCTGGCCGCGCGGGCGAGCGAGCAGCACGAGGCATGGGCCGAGCGGATGCCGCGCGACGTCGCGGACCTGTGGGGCTTCATCGTCGGGCTGGACGAGGCGAAACGGATTGCGCTGCTGGCGCATTGCGCGGCCCGCACCGTCAACGCCCTGCGATTGCCGTGGGACCGCAAGCCCCGGTCGCTGCAAACGGCGGACAGGCTGGCGGGCGCGCTGGCGCTGGACGTGGCGAAGGGCTGGACGCCGACCGTGGACAGCTACCTTGGCCGCGTCACCAAGGCGCACATCGTCGAGGCCGTTGCCGAAGGCGTGTCCGAGGACGCCGCCCGCCGCATCGCGGACATGAAGAAGCCGGACATGGCGCAAGCCGCTGAGCAGCTTCTGGCCGGGACCGGCTGGCTTCCCGTCGTGCTGCGGACGCCAGAGCCGGAGGCAGAGCAGCCGTCCGAAGCGGAGGCCCCCGAGACCGGAGCGGAGGACGGCGAAGTGTCCTATGCCGTGGCAGCCGAATAGCGGGATTGGGCCGGGGCCGTGTGAGTGGTCCCGGCCTTCCTTTCGTGACCGGCTGAAAAATCGCGGCCGCGCCCTGGCGCGGCGCTTCTGTCATGCGGGCAGAAATCGTCGCTCGCCGGGCGTGGCCCGGCTCGCGGATCGGGTTATCTTGATGCTTGCGATGCGATGGCGATAGCCGAGAGATCGTTTGCCGGATCAACCGTGACGCCCGCCGACTTGCGCTCGGAATAGCGATCCACAAGCTGCGCGGTATGGGGGCGCAGCAGCACCGTGAACCGCACCAGTTCCTCCATCACATCCACGATGCGGTCATAGTAGCTGGACGGCTTCATGCGCCCGGCTTCGTCGAACTCCTTATAGGCCATCGCCACACTCGACTGGTTTGGAATGGTGAACTGTCCCCCGTCAGCACCAATGGCACAGATTTGAGGTTGTGATTTAAGGAGGGTT
>CAZJXG010000060.1:0-18037 GCA_964549965.1 uncultured Sphingomonas sp.
GGCTCGGAGCGCGGACATCGTCCGCAGCGAGGGGCGCCGGGCGATCACGATCGCCGGCGATATCGGCGACAAGGCCTTTTGCGATCGTGCGGTGGCCGAGACGATCGAGACGCTCGGGCGGATCGACATCCTCGTCAACAATGCCGGCGAGCAGCATCCCGACAAGGACATCACGGATATCAGCGAGGAACAGCTGCGCCGTACTTTCCAGACCAATATATTCGGGATGTTCTTCCTGACCCAGGCGGTGCGACCGCACCTCTCGCAGGGCGCCGCGATCATCAACTGCACCTCCGTCACGATGTATCAGGGCAGCAAGGAACTGCTCGACTATTCGAGCACGAAGGGCGCGATCACCGCCTTCACCCGGTCACTTTCCGAAAATCTGGTCGGGGAGGGTATTCGGGTCAACGCGGTCGCGCCGGGGCCGATCTGGACCCCGCTCAACCCCTGTGGCGGCGCAAGCCCGGAAAAGCTCGCCCATTTCGGGGAGCAAACCCCGATGGGCCGGCCTGGCCAGCCCAATGAGGTCGCGCCCAGCTTCCTGTTCCTGGCGTGCGAGGATTCGAGCTACATGTCCGGCCAGGTGCTGCACCCCAATGGCGGGACGATCGTGAACGGCTAAGCACGAAACAAAAATGGGCGCCCCCGAAGGGACGCCCATTTTCATTCGCTCATCGCTGGTCCCTTGCGGGACCGATCGACTTACTTCGAGTCCTTGACCGCGTCGGCCTGGTTCTCGACGGCGTCCGCAGCGTTCTCAAGCGCGCTCTCGGTCGCCTCGTTGGTGGCGGCGTCGGCGGCGTTCTCAAGCGCGTCGGCCTGGTTCTCCAGGGCGGCGGCGGTGTTGTCTACGGCGTTCTCAGCCGGGGTTTGCTTGTTGCAGGCGGCCAGCGCCATCAGGCCAGTGGCAACAATAACGAGGCTCAGCTTGTTCATTCGAGCAGCTCCCAAAGCATATTATCGGCCCGGCTCGAACGCCGTTCCTGCTGTTGACATAACGCGGGCGAAAAGAGCGTCAACGAAAAATCGACAGAAAAAGAAGGGTTAAGCGCTGTCTTGGCACGCTTCACCGCTCGTGTTCAGCCTCGGTTCAAACGCTGCAAGGCCGCAGCAAACAGGGATCGTTGCGGAGTCGGACCCGCCCTCAAAGGCTCTCTGCGGGGATGCTTTCGGCCAGCGACAACTGGTCGAGAATTTTAGCGGTTTCGTCCCGAACGGACAGCATTACACCGCGCAGGCGGCATTTGGCCTCGTCGATACAATGGTCGCACGGCGTGTAGGCGAGCCGCGCCGCGCACGGCACCAGCGCCAGCGAACCCCGCGTCGCGCGCACGATGTCGCCATAGGTGATCTCGGTGGGCGGCCGGGACAGCCAGTAGCCGCCTTCCTTGCCGCGCATCGTCTCGACGAAGCCGGCGCGCTTCATCTCGGACAGGATGACGGTGAGGAATTTTCCAGGGATATTCTGCCGCTCGGCGATCTCGGCAAGCTGGATCGGACCTTCGCCATGACGATCGGCTAGGTGCAGCAGCGCACGAATGGCGTAGCGGGTACGTTGAGAGAGCACGAACGGCCTTTTTTAAGCTCGTGATGATGTAGGCAATCCAAATAATAATGGAAGAGTAGAGTTTAGCGATGCCGGCTTGCGTCCGCGGGGGGCATTCCCTATGGAGCGCCATCGCGGCGCCGATGGCGTCCTGCGGCGATCGTAGCTCAATTGGTTAGAGCGCCGGTTTGTGGTACCGGAGGTTGCGGGTTCAATCCCCGTCGATCGCCCCATTCGCCCTTCCTGATTTCCCGTCTGGCTATCCGCGGCGAATAATATTATTGCGCATTGATATAATCTAATTGCGCGAGGTTCGCATGACCGCTCCTTGGACCTATCCCGATTTCGACGACCATGAGGGCGTCCACCTGTTTCGCGATGCGGCGTCGGGCCTGACCGCGGTGATCGCGCTCCATTCCACCCATCTCGGGCCGGGCGCCGGCGGAACGCGCTTCTGGCATTATGCCGACCCGGCCGACGCCATCACGGACGCGCTGCGCCTGTCGCGGGGCATGAGCTTCAAAAATGCGATGGCCGGACTGCCGATGGGCGGCGGCAAGGGCGTCATCCTGGCCGATTCCCTGCGCACCAAGACGCCGGAGATGCTTGCCGCCTTCGGACGGGCGGTCGATTCCCTTGGCGGCCGCTATGTCACCGCGGAGGATGTCGGCATGAGCGATGCCGATATGGTCGCGATTGCGAAGAGCACCCGCCATGTATCGGGCCTTCCAGTCGCGGCAGGCAGCGCCGGCGGCGACCCGGGGCCGACCACGGCGAAGGGTGTCTATCTGGGCGTCAGGGCCGCGATCGGCAGGGGGCTCGGCAAGGCCGACGCCAAGGGCGTGCATGTCGCCATTCAGGGTGTGGGCAGCGTCGGCGGCGGGCTGGCCCGGCTGCTCGCGGCCGACGGCGCCAAGCTGACCCTGTCGGACGTCGATGGCCGGCGGGCCAAGGCGCTCGCCGACGAGCTCGGCGCGGTGGCGGTCCCCGCCCATGAGGTCATGACGATCGAGGCGGACGTGCTGAGCCCCTGTGCGCTGGGCGCGATCCTCGACGAGCGCTCGATCGCCGGGCTCCGGACGGGCATCGTCGCCGGCGGTGCCAACAATCAGCTCGCGACGCCGGCCGATGCCGACCGCATCCATGATCGCGGTATCCTCTATGCGCCGGACTATGTGATCAATGCTGGCGGCATCATCAATGTCGCGCTCGAATATCTTGGCCAGGGCGACCGGGCCGAGGTCGAGGCACGGGTCGCGAAGATTCCCGAGCGGCTCGAATCGATCTGGTCCGAAAGTGCCAAGAGCGGCGTGCCGGCTGCGGTCGTCGCCGATCGCATGGCCATGCGCCTGATCGGTCGGGGTTGAGCGGGCGGGCTATTCGAGCAGCGGGGTCGTCGCGATGCGTTCGCGGTGCAGCCGGTGCTCGCGCCATACCGTATACAGGCCGCTCGCGATGATCAGCGCGGCGCCCAGCACGGTGTTCAGCCCCGGAACGGCTGCCCAGATCAGCCAGCCCAACACTGTGACCCAGATGATCTGCAGATAGTCGAACGGCGTGACGACCGACACCGGCGCGGCATGCAGCGACTGGGTCATCAGCAGTTGAGCGGCGGCCCCGGAGACCGCCGCCAATAGCAGCGCCGCCCATGTGGCGGCATCATGGGGCTGGGCGACGAACAGCATGCCGATGCCGCTGACGATCGTCGAACACAGGAAGAAGCCCAGGACGATCGTGCCCGGATGTTCGGTGGCGCCGAGCTGGCGAATCGCGACGGTGACGCCGGCACTTCCGACTGCGCCGCCGATCGCCATCAGCAGGCCGAGATGATCAAGTACCTCGCCACCCGGCCGCACCACCAACGCCACGCCGGCAAAGCCCAGCGCCACTGCGGTCCAGCGATGCGGACCGACCCGTTCGCGCAGCAGCAGCACCGACAGGATCGTCGCGAAAATCGGCGCCGAGAAGCCAATTGTGACGGCATCGGCCAGCGGCAGCCGGATCAGCGCGCCGAACGCCAGCAATATCCCGCTGATACCGATGGCCGAGCGGAGCAGATGCGCGCCGACGCGCCGGGTCCGGATCACGTCCAGACCCGGGCCGAGCATCAGCCAGCCCAGCACCACCGGCAGCCCGAATATCGACCGGAAAAAGAGCATTTCGATGGCGGTCACGCCGTCCTGGCTGGCCCACTTCATGGCCGTGCTCATGACCGCGAAGCAGATTATCGACAGGCAGCGCAGCGCGATTCCACGCAGAATATGGGTTCCCTGCAGCGGGCGATCGGCATCGGACATAGCGCCGGGCCATGGGACGAAAAGGTACATGCCGCAACCCCGCGCACCATCTTCCCAGCCGCATGAAGCTGCTCTATGGCCTGCGTCCGTGCATATTTTCGCGAACCCGGCCCGCTTTCTCTCGATTGCACGCCCGCTGACTCCCTGGCTGGGGTGGGGCGGCGCGCTGCTGATCGCTGTCGCCCTCGTCCCCGGGCTTTTTCTTACCCCGTCCGATTATCTTCAGGGTGAGAGCGTGCGGATCATGTATGTCCATGTGCCGGCCGCCTGGCTGGGCATGGCGGGGTGGAGCGGGATTGCGGTTTCAAGCCTGATGCAGCTGATCTGGCGCCATCCGCTCGCCGCCGTAGCGGCACGCGCGATCGCGGTGCCCGGCGCGCTGTTCACGGGCCTGTGCCTGGTCTCGGGATCGCTGTGGGGCCGGCCGACCTGGGGCACCTATTGGGAATGGGACGGGCGGCTGACCTCGATGCTCATCCTCTTCTTCCTCTATCTTGCCTATATCGCCCTGTCCTCGGCCGGGGCCGAGCGCGGCAGCAACGATCGCATCTCGGCGATCTTCGGCGTGGTCGGTGCCGCCAATATCCCGATCATCCATTATTCGGTCGAATGGTGGCGTACGCTGCATCAGGGGCAGAGCATCGGCCTGGGCGGATCGAAGATCGATCCATCGCTGCTCTGGCCGCTGCTGGTGTCGACCCTGGGTTTCTCGCTGCTGTTCGCGGCGATCGTGCTGATGCGGATGCGCGCGATGCTCGCCGAGGCGAAGATCGAGGCGCGGCTGAAACGGATGACCGCGGAATGAATCACTGGCCCTTCATCGCCGCCGCCTACGCGCTCACCATTGTCGGAACGCTCGGCGTGCTCATCGCCAGCTTCACGCGAATGCGGCGGGCCGAGCGGCAGGCAGATGCCCTGACGAGGCGCGACTGATGGCGATCAAGGCGAAGAACCAGCGGCTTGTCCTGGCCCTGCTCGCGCTTGTCGCGCTTGTCGGCGCGGCGCTGCTCGCCATGTCGGCGCTCAAGGATCAGGCGGCCTATTTCTATACACCCAGCGATGCGAAGAAGGATCATGTCGAGGTGGGCCGGGCGGTGCGCCTTGGCGGCATGGTCCAGAAGGGATCGATCCAGCGGCTGGCCGACGGGGTGACGATCAACTTCGTCGTCACCGACAATGTCGAGACCGTGGCAGTGCGCTTCCAGGGGATCGTACCCGACCTGTTCAAGGAGGATTCGGGCGTGGTGGCAGAGGGCAGCTTCCAGCCCGACGGCAGCTTCGTCGCGACCAACATCCTCGCCAAACATGACGAGCGGTATATGCCACCGCAGGTTTCGATGAAGAATCCTGCGATGCACGAAAGCGAGAGCCTGAAGAAATGATCGCCGAGGCAGGATTGGCCGCACTATGGCTCGCAGCGGCGCTCGCCGCGCTTCAGCTCGTGCTGGGCTGTATGGGGGTCGCGAGCCAGCGCATCGACCTGCTGGCCGCGGTGCGGCCGGTGGCGGTGGTGCAGGGGGTGCTGACCAGCATCGCTTTCGCCATCCTGATCTGGCTGTTCGTGACGGTCGACCTGTCGGTGGCGCTGGTCGCCGCCAACGATGCCTCGACCAAGCCGCTGCTCTATAAGTTTGCCGGCACCTGGGGAAACCACGAAGGCTCGATGCTGATGTGGGTGACGATCCTCGCAATGGCGGGGGGCGCGGTCGCGATCTTCGAGCGACGGTTGAACGAGCGCACATTGATCGCCACGCTTGCCGCGCAGGCCGCGATCGGGCTCGGCTTCTATGCCTTCCTGCTGTTCGCCTCCAATCCCTTCGCCCGGCTTGATCCGGCACCAGTGGAGGGGCAGGGGCTCAATCCGCTGCTGCAGGACCCGGGCCTCGCCTTCCATCCGCCGACGCTCTATCTCGGCTATGTCGGCCTGTCGGTCGCCTTCTCCTTCGCGGTCGGCGCACTCGTCACCCGCGATGTCGGCGCCGCCTTCGCGCGGGCGATGCGGCCCTGGGTTCTGGGCGCCTGGATATTGCTGACGCTCGGCATCACCGCCGGTAGCTACTGGGCCTATTATGAACTCGGCTGGGGCGGCTGGTGGTTCTGGGACCCGGTCGAGAACGCATCGCTGATGCCCTGGCTCGCCGCGACCGCCCTCCTCCATTCGGTGACGGTGCTGGCGACGCGCGAGGGCCTGCGCGCCTGGACGGTGATGCTCGCGGTGGTGGCCTTCTCGATGTCGATGGTCGGCACCTTCCTGGTCCGGTCGGGCATCCTCACCTCGGTCCATGCCTTTGCGGTCGACCCCAAGCGCGGCACCTTCATCCTGGCGCTGCTCGCCATCTATATCGGCGGTGCGCTTGCCCTGTTCGCGCTGCGGGTAGGCACTGTGCGCGAGGGATCTCGCTTCGACGCCGTCAGCCGTGAAGGCTCGCTCGTCATCAATAACCTGCTGTTGTCGGCGATCCTCGGCATCGTCCTGGTCGGTACGCTCTATCCGCTGGTTGCCGAGGCCGTGACCGGGGAGAAGCTGTCGGTAGGCCCGCCCTATTTCAACAGTGCCGCCGGGCCGCTCGCGCTGGTGCTGGTCGCCGTCATGGCCGCCGGGCCGATCATGCGCTGGCGGCGCGATGACCTGAAGGCGACGCTGATCCGCCTTGCCGGGCCGCTGCTGCTGTCGGCGCTGGCGCTGCTCGCGGTGATATTGCTGGCACCGGGCATCCGGATATTGCCGCTGCTCGGCCTCGTCGCGGCGTCGGGCGTCGGCCTCGCCAGCTTCGCGCCGCTATGGGGCCGCAATCTGCGACGAACCCCCTTCTATATCTGGGGCATGGTGGTGGCACATTTCGGTATTGCGGTCAGCATGGCCGGGATGGCCGCCGAGAGCGCTTTCACCAAGGAGGCCCTGGTTGCCGCCCGAATTGGCGAGAGCCACAAGGTCGGCCCCTACACCGTCCGGCTCGACGAGGTGATGCCGGTCGCGGGACCCAATTACACGGCGATCGAGGGTACCGTCGTCGCGCAGCGCGGTAATGGCGCACCTTTCACCTTGCATCCGCAGACACGCAATTTCCCTTCGCCGCAGACCGAGACCAACGAGGCGGCGATCACCACCGTGCTCGACGGCCAGCTCTATATCGTCGTCGGCCGTTCCGATGATGAGGGGCGGTGGCAGTTGCGGCTGTGGTGGAAGCCGTTCGTGACGCTGATCTGGCTCGGTGGCGCATTGGTCGCCTTTGGCGGCCTGCTCTCGCTGATCGGCCGCGTCCGCCGCGAGGTGCGGCACGCGCCGCCGCGGAGCACGATATGAGAAAGCTGCTGATCTGGCTGCCGCTGGGCATGTTCCTGATCTTCCTCGTCGTCTTCGCGGGGGGGCTCATCAGCCCGGAAAGCAAAACGATCCCGTCCAAGCTGGTCGGCAAGCCGATGCCACGCTTCGCGCTCGCACCGGCGCTTCCCGGCAAGCCGGGGCTGTCGAGCGCCGAACTGGCTAATGGCCAGCCGCACCTCGTCAATGTGTTCGCCAGCTGGTGCATTCCCTGCATCGCTGAAGCCCCGCAGCTCCGCCAGCTCGCCGAAGCCGGGGTACCGGTCTATGGCATCGCGATCCGCGACCGGCCGGAGGATCTCGCCCGTTTCATCCAGCGTAACGGCGATCCTTTCCGCGCCATCGGTGGTGATCCCAACAGCAGCGTCCAGATCGCTCTGGGTTCGTCGGGCGTGCCCGAGACGTTCATCGTCGACGGCAGGGGCATCATCCGCAAGCAGCATATCGGCGCAATCAATCCCGAGGACGTACCGGGCATCATGACCGCGTTGGGGGACGTGAAATGAGGGGGTGCCTTCAATTCCTCGCCGGGACGGGGAGGGGGATCATCCGCAGGATCGTGGAGGGGGCCCGTCTCCTCACTACCATCGGTTGCGCGCAAGCCCACGCCCCCTCCACCGCTTCGCGGCCCCCCTCCCCGTACCGGGGAGGATTTTTGGTGGCCACACTCCTACTCTTCGCTTCGCCGGTTCTCGCGGATTCGCTGATGCCGGCGGCGAAATATGCCAATGAGCAGCTCGCCGACCCGGCCAAGGAGCATCAGGCCAAGGTGCTGATGGAGACGATCCGCTGCCTGGTCTGTCAGGGGCAGTCGATCGCCGATTCCAACGCGGAAATGGCGGGCGACATGCGCGCGCTGATCCGCACCCGGATCGAAGCCGGTGAAAAGCCCGAGGCGATCCGCGCCTGGCTGATCGAACGCTATGGCGACTGGGTGAGCTTCAAGCCGCCGCTCGATGGGCTGACCTGGCCGCTCTATCTGCTGCCGGTCGCTTTCCTCGGGCTGGGTATCTGGATCGTGAGCGGCCGCCTCAAGCGGCGGAGGAAGGGCTGATGGCCGGCTGGCTGATATTCCTGGGGCTCGCCCTGATCGTCGCGGCGGCGCTGTGGCGCTTCGGCCGCCTGCCCAAGGGGGGCGCCGAGCTGCTGGGCGCGGCGCTGTTCCTGGGCGTGGCCGGCTATGCCTGGCAGGGAAGCCCCGGTCTTCCCGGCAAACCCACCCCGCCGCCCGAGGATTCGAAGGTTCCCGACAGCAATTTCGCGCTGGAGCGCGAGAAGCTGCTCGGCAAGTTCGGCAATGATGCCGATGTACTCTCCACCGCCGATGCCTTTCATCGGCAAGGGCTCAATCTCTACGCGATCGGAGTAATCCGCGGGGCGCTGGAGAAGCGGCCGCAGAGCGCCGCACTGTGGGTGGGGCTGGGCAATGCCATGGTGATCCATGGCGGCGGCCTGATGTCGCCGGCCGCGCAGCTCGCCTTCCAGCGCGCGGAAACGATCGATCCGACCCATCCGGGACCGCCCTTCTTCATGGGGCTGGCCTATGCGCAGGCTGGGCAACTCGATCGTGCCGAGGCGACATGGCGGGGCCTGCTCGATCGTTCGCCCGCCAATGCGCCCTGGCGCCCCGAACTGGAGCAGCGGCTGATCGAGCTGGAACGGATGAAGGGCCAGATCGCCCCATAGGCCCGCGCCGAACGTGACGATGCTCTGGGAAACAGAGTGGGAGAGGAGGCGCCGGCCGGGGGAAGCCGACTTTCTCAGACCCGGAGCTTAGGGGGCAGATAGGTCCCGTCCTCCTCTCCCGTCCTCCCCCCAGGGGAGAGGGGAGGAAGACAGTCTTCGTTCAGGCGGCGAACGGCAGGTCCAGCGCCTCCGCAACAGCCTGATGGCGGATCTTGCCGCCCGAAACATTGAGGCCGGCGGCCAGATGCGGATCGGCGGCCATGGCGGCCTCCGCGCCGAGATTGGCGAGCTTGAGCACGAAGGGCAGCGTCGCGTTGTTGAGTGCGAAGGCGGAGGTGCGGGCGACCGCCCCCGGCATATTCGCGACGCAATAGTGGATCACGCCCTCCACCTCGAACACCGGATCGCTGTGGGTGGTCGCATGGCTGGTTTCGAAGCAGCCGCCCTGATCGATCGCGATATCGACCAGCACCGAGCCTCGCTTCATGGTCTTGAGCATTTCGCGGGTGACGAGCTTGGGCGCGGCCGCGCCCGGCACGAGCACCGCGCCGATCACGAGATGAGCCTTGGCCACGGCGGCGGCGATCGCTGCCTTCGAGGCATAGGCGGTCTTGATCTGGCTGCCGAAGAACATGTCGAGCTCGGCAAGGCGATCATTGCTGATGTCGTAGATGGTGACGTCGGCGCGCATGCCGACCGCCATCTGCGCGGCGTTGACGCCGGCAACGCCGCCGCCGAGGATCGCGACCCGCGCGGGCGCCACGCCCGGCACGCCGCCCAGCAGCACGCCACGGCCGCCCTGTTCCTTCTCCAGATAATGGGCACCGACCTGGATCGACATGCGGCCCGCCACCTCGGACATCGGCTTGAGCAGCGGCAGCGCGCCGGAGCGTGACGTGACCGTCTCATAGGCGATGCAGGTCGCACCCGATGCCATCAGCCCCTCGGCCTGCGGCTTGTCGGCAGCAAGGTGGAGATAGGTGAACAGCGTGTGACGTGCCTCGAGCAGCGCGATTTCCGACGGCTGGGGTTCCTTGACCTTCACGATCATGTCGGCGCCGGAGAATACCGCCGGTGCATCGGCAACGATCGTCGCGCCGGCATCGCGGTAGTCCTGGTCTTCGAAATCGATGCCCAGCCCCGCGCCGGTCTGGACGACCACGGCATGGCCGGCGGCCACGAGCTCGGCTACCGCAGCCGGGGTCAGCCCGACGCGATACTCATGATTCTTGATTTCCTTGGGAACCCCGATGCGCATATGCCCTCCTCAAGCCTGATGGCCAATCTTAGAGCCTGTGATCCGCAAAAAGGTTGCGAAGTGGGGTCGTAACAAAGGCTGCAGTGGGATATATTGTCGCGCTTACGAGAGAGGTGGGAAATAATCCCGCATGGACCGCATCGACCGCAAGATCATTGCCCAGCTGGGGCATGATTCGTCGCTTACGAGCGAACAGCTCGGCGCGCGTGTCGGCCTGTCGACCTCGGCCGCGCACCGGCGGGTCAAGGCGCTGGAGCAGGCGGGGGTCATTCTTGGATATCGCGCGCTGCTCTCGGCGGAGGCACGCGGCAATCCCGCGACGATCTTCGTTCAGGTGACGCTCGCCGATCAGCGCCAGGCGACGATGCTGGCGTTCGAGGACGCACTGACCCGCACCGTGCAGGTCAATGAGGCGTATCTGCTCAGCGGCGAATCGGACTATCTGTTGAAGGTCCAGGTGGCCGAAGGGGACAGCTATGAGCGTGTTCATCGCGAAGTCCTGTCAGCGCTGCCGGGCGTGCAGCGGCTGGTGACGCAGATGACGCTCAGGACCTTGCTGAGCGGGGAATAATAGCGATCAGCCTGAACCGGGACATCGCCGTTCCAGCCGCTTGTTGCCGGGACAGGGAACAAATGCTAGTTGCCCGCCGCTATGCGCCCGGGGGATCGGGGGCGCGGGGAATGGGCCTGTTTCACACATGAAGTCCACCAACGCATGACGGACGGCGCGGCAGCGGGCGCAGGGCAGGGCGAACCCGCCGCCCATGGCGCGGAGCACGGCTCCGGGCATGGGCATGGCAGCATCGGCGCGATGGTGGTCGGTGCGATCGGCGTCGTCTTCGGCGATATCGGCACCAGCCCGCTCTACGCGTTTCGCGAGACCTTCGCCGGGCATCACCCGTTGCCGCCCGACCAGCTGCACATCCTTGGCGTCCTCAGCCTGATCTTCTGGTCGATGATGCTGGTCGTGACGTTCAAATATGTCGCGATCATCATGCGCGCCGACAACAAGGGCGAAGGCGGCAGCCTCGCCCTCCTTGCGCTGATCAACAGCAAGACCGAAGGCAAGCGCTGGAGCAAGGGAATCATCCTGCTCGGCGTGTTCGCGACCGCGCTTTTCTATGGCGACAGCATGATCACCCCGGCCATCTCGGTGCTGTCGGCGGTCGAAGGCCTGACGACGGTGGAGGCCGGCTTCGGCCCGTGGGTGCTGCCGATCGCAGTCGGCATCCTGATCGGCCTGTTCATGATCCAGTCGCGCGGCACCGCCCGGGTCGGCCTGCTGTTCGGGCCGATCATGCTGGTCTATTTTACCGTGCTGGCGGTGTTGGGGATCTGGCATATCCTGGGCAATCCGGCCGTGCTGGTCGCCCTCAACCCCTGGTATGCGGCGCGGTTCTTCATCGAGGAGGGATATTTCGCCTTTCTCGCGATGGGATCGGTGGTGCTGGCGGTGACGGGAGCGGAGGCGCTCTATGCCGATATGGGGCATTTCGGCCGCAAGCCGATCGGTGTCTCATGGCTGGTTTTCGTGCTGCCGGCGCTGATGCTCAACTATCTGGGGCAGGGCGCGATGATCCTGTCGCAGGACATGGCGACCGCCCTCCAGACCATCCACAATCCCTTCTTCCTTCTGGCGCCCGAGATGCTGCGTCTGCCGCTGGTCATCCTCGCCACGATGGCGACGGTCATTGCCAGTCAGGCGGTCATTACCGGGGCCTTCTCCGTCACCCAGCAGGCGATCCAGCTCGGCTTCATCCCGCGGCTGCGCATCACCCACACCAGTGCCGGGTCGATCGGCCAGATCTATATCCCGGCGATCAACTGGGGGCTGATGGTGATGGTGATCCTGCTGATCATCTCCTTCCGGACCTCGTCCAACCTAGCGGCGGCCTATGGCATCGCGGTGACGGGCGCGATGGCGATCGATACCTGCCTGATCGCGGTGGTGCTGATCCACCTGTGGGGCTGGAACAAGTGGCTGGCGGCGCCGCTGATCGGCGCCTTCGCCCTGGTCGACCTGGCCTATTTCGGCGCGAACCTGACCAAGGTGCCCGATGGCGGCTGGTTCCCGCTGCTGATCGGCTTCATCGCCTTCACGCTTCTCACCACCTGGGCGCGGGGCCGGGCGCTGATGATCCACCGGCTGCGCGAGGCGGCGATGCCGGTGAAGGTGTTCGTCCAGTCGGCGGTCAATTCGGCGGTGCGGGTACCGGGGACGGCGGTGTTCATGACATCCCAGGCCACCGGCGTGCCGCATGCGCTGCTCCACAACCTCAAGCATAACAAGGTACTTCACGAGCGCGTCATCCTGCTCACCGTGACGATCGCCGATGCGCCCTATGTCGCCGAGGCGAGGCGGGTGGAATATGTCGACCTGGGCCAGGGCTTCTTCCGGATCGTGATCAACTATGGCTTCATGGAAGATCCGGACGTGCCGGCGGTGCTGAGCGCGACGCGGAGCTGCGGCCCCGAGTTCAAGATGATGGATACGAGCTTCTTCCTGGCGCGGCAGACGCTGCTGCCGTCGGATCATCCGGGCATGGCGGTGTGGCGCGAGAAACTCTTCTCCTGGATGCTGCGCAACGCCGAAAGCGCGATGGAGTTCTTCAAACTGCCGACCAATCGCGTGGTCGAACTGGGTAGTCAGGTCGAGATCTGATCGAAGCCGGGGCCGGCATCGGCCGCCGCCGACGCATTCGGTCATCGAGGATGGCGGGCTTCAATCCACCGGTGCGATTTCGGCCTCCACGAGACCGGACGCGCCCTGTAAGGCGTTCGGGATGTCCGCCGCCCCGATCATCATTTCCGCGATGCTGTCACCCGATGATCTCGCCTGGGCGGATGGCCTGCGCCGTGCCCATTATCCCGCCGATCGCAACCAGCTGCCCGCGCATCTGACGCTGTTCCACCATCTTCCGCCATCCGCGCTCGACGAGATCAGGCGGCTGCTGATGGCCGAGGCGCGCACGACGGCCCGGCCCGCGGCGCGGGTGGCGCGGCTGTTGCCGTTGGGGCGTGGCGTGGCGCTGGGCATCGAGAGCCCCGGCCTCGCCGCGATCCGCGGGCGCATGGCGCAGGCGCTGGACGGGCTGCTGACGCCACAGGACCGTGCCGGCTGGCGCCCGCATATAACCATCCAGAACAAGGCGGGCGCCAGCGAGGCGCGTATGCTGCTTCAGGAACTCCACCGGGATTTCGCGCCGCGTCCGATCACGATCATCGGCCTTGCGGTGTGGTGGTATCGCGGCGGGCCATGGGAACCCATCGCGAGCTTCAAATTCAGTCGACCTGGCCTGTCCCGTCGACATTGATGTCGAAGGCGGCGAGACCGGCGTCGAGATAGCCGGCGAGCATCGGCATATCGAGCAGCTGATCGACGACCGAATCATTGTCGTCTTCGTTCGCCGTGTCGACCGCTTCATCCCATTCGCTCGCATCATAGGTGCCGCGCCCTACCCAGGCGAGCGCGAGCACTTCGGCGGCCTCGTCTTCGGGAAGGTCTTCGAGCAGGGTGCGGACTTCGTCCTCCACCGCCTCATTGGCCTCGTCCTCCAGCACCGCCAGCGGATCATCGCTGTCGGTGGGATCATCCTCATCGTCGGTCTCGATGGCAGGCACCTGCGCTTCGAGTTCGCGCGCGCGCACGATCAGCCGAGAGAGCGTATCCAGTGAAACCGTCAGTTCCATAAATCTATCCTCGTCCCCAACCGCCGTAGCGGCATTCCAACGTGGCGGCGATGCGACGGTTCCCCCGCGCGCGTCAGGCCGGGAGAAGGCTCTTCAGTGGCGTTTCCGGATCGGCGAGCGCCGCCTTGTCGGGGGCGATGCCGCCGACGACCAGCGCCTTGCCCTGGACATAGTCCTTGACCGCGTTGACGCAATCCAGCGCCAGCACCCTGCCGTTCTTCAGATAGATCACAGAGAAGCTGCGATTGGCCGGATCGCCGCGCACGACCGTCTCGTCATAGCCCATCGACAGACCCATCGTCTGAAGGCGCAGGTCATATTGGTTCGACCAGAACCACGGCACGGCATGATAGGGCTCGCCGATGCCCAGGATATGTTTGGCGGCGGTCGTCGCCTGATCATTGGCGTTCTGGACCGATTCGAGGCGGATGCGGGCACCATCGGCAAAGCCGTTGGCGTGCATCGCACAGTCGCCGATCGCGTAGATGTCGGCCAGGCTCGTCCGGCAGAACTCGTCGACGTCGACGCCGTTGCTACCGGCGGCGCCCGCCGCGATCAGCGGTTCGACCGCCGGGATGATACCGATGCCGACGATCACCATATCGGCGGGGATGATGGTGCCATCGTCCATGCGCACGCCGTTCACCCGGCCTTCGCCGACAATGCAGTCCACCTTGGCGCCGAGCTGCACATCGACGCCGTGCGCGCGATGCTCGGCCTCGTAGAAGCGCGACAGCGCCTCACCGGCGACGCGGGCGAGGACGCGGTCGAGCGCCTCCAGCACCGTCACCTTCTTGCCGAACTTCGAAAGAACGGCCGCCGCCTCGAGCCCGATATAGCCGCCGCCGATGACGACAACATTGGTGGTGCGGTCCATTTCGGACAGCATCCGGTCGGCATCCTCGCGGGTGCGGACGCCATGGACGCCGGCCAGATCATGGCCCGAGCAGCTGAGCCGGCGCGGGGCGCCGCCCGTGGCCCAGATCATCTTGCCATAGGAGAGCGTCGAGCCATCGGAGAGTGTAACCTGATGCGCGGCCGGATCGACCGTGGCCACGCGCTTGCCCAGCAGCATGTCGATCTTGCGATCCGCCCAGAAGCTGGCGGGACGGATCAGGATCCGGTCGAAGCTCTTTTCCCCGGAGAAATATTCCTTCGACAGCGGCGGGCGCTCATAGGGCAGTTCGGGCTCATCGCCGACGATCGCGATCGTGCCTTCGAACTTGTTCTGCCGCAGCGCGACCGCGGCCTGCGCGCCGCCATGGCCTGCCCCGACGATAAGCACATCATACTGCGCCAATTCGAATCTCCCCCGAAGGTCTGAACATCTCGCAGCGCTCTCTAAACCGACGCGAGCATATGTCCAGTTGACCGCGACCAAAGGCCCGCTTATAGGCCCGCTCCACCGCATCGGCGGGGCCCATCGGGGCGGAGTAGCTCAGCTGGTTAGAGCACGGGAATCATAATCCTGGGGTCGGGGGTTCAAGTCCCTCCTCCGCTACCAAAGCCCAAAAATTGTCGAACCGCAGGTCGGTGCTGCCGGCGCTGGCAGCGCATTCCGATCCATTGACCGAATTCGAATTCCGCGAGCTTCACAAGCCACGGATCGAACGCGAGGTCTGCCTGATCACCCGGCAGCTGCGTCCATCTCGCCGAGCACGCAGCGATTCTTGGACACCTTGATGAATCGGTGAAGTCGAACGCGCCCGTTTTCGAGACACGGATTTATGCCGCATCGTCAACATCACGTCGACGACAGTTTACCAGCCGGTGGAGAGGCTTGAGCTGTCATCGGCCGCTCGCGCGGGTCTGCAGGCCTTCCTCGGCTCCGTCTCGCGCTCCGTGGCCGCAAAGAATGTGACGATCAACAATCTGTTGCCCGGCACTTTTTACACCGATCGCAGCCGTGCGATGGCTACCGAGGTCGCGAGCCGTACCGGGCGTTCGGTCGAAGAGGTCGTGGCGGAGCGAGCCAGCACGCGGATCATGAAGCGCTTCGGCCGTCCGGAAGAGTTCGGTGCGGCGTGCGCCTTCCTCTGCGCGGCCACGTCGGGCTATATCGTCGGCCAGAGCATCCGAATTGACGGCGGCACCTACGCATCTTCCTTTTGATCTTCTTGACGCGAGCCGTGGCGCATTTCGGGGCCTGGCTGCTTCAGCCCTTCTCTCTGAGGGGCTTGTCGGCAAACTGTTTCGGTCGCGTCGAAGCGCGAACGCGGCGGGCGAAGGTCTGCGGCTGTGTATTGACGTGCCCCATCAGCTCAGGCGGGGAGCAATCCTGCCTCAAGACGTTCACGCAAGCAGGCTGGCCACGGCACTGCCTTGCTCTCGGAAAGATCCATGCAGACAATGACCATGTCCGCCTGCAGCCGCATGGAATCATCACAGGTGAATGTCAGGTGCACGTTGCAGGAACTGCGCCCCACGGCGCGCGGCACTATGGTGATCGTCAGAACCTCACCCAATCGGCTTGGGGCGGTGAAGGTCACATCGAGTTTAACCGTGGGCACGCCGATGTGCCGGTCCAGGTGCATCGTGGCCATGTCCAAGCCGAGAGCTTGATCGAACCAGTCCTCGACAGCGTTATTGAGCATTTCGAAATATCGCGGGTAGAACACGATTCCCGCCGGGTCGACCTGGGCAATCCGTACTTTGGTGCGCGTGGCGAAGGGCATTGCTTATGTCCTCGTCTGGTAGAAGTGCAAACGGCGCTGGCCGGCAGCGGGATCGACCACCCGAACGCCCGCTATCGCACCGAAAGGGGTATCAGTTTGCCGTCCCGAACCCAGGCAGCAAGCTCGAATTTCTGAATCTTGCCCGTCGCATTCACGGGAAACCCGTCTGTCGAACACCACCGCGCGGGAACCTTGAAACTGGCCAGTCTGTCGCGACAGTGCTGATCGACTTCCTTGAAATCGAGGGTATGTCCCGGGGTGGGTTGAACGACCGCAAGAACAATCTCGCCCCACCGCTCGTCCGGAAGCCCGATAACCGATACCTGGCCTACAGCATCGTGATCCATCAGCACATCTTCGACTTCGCGTGGATAGATATTTGCGCCGCCGCGGATGATCATGTCCTTCAGTCGGCCGACAATCGAAATGTAGCCGCGCTCATCCATGGTTATCAGATCACCTGAGCGGAGCCAGCCGTCGGGCGTGATGGTTTGCCGGGTTTCCTCCTCACGGCCATAATAGCCGAGCATGATCTGGGGACCCTTGATCCACATTTCTCCAACCGTGCCGGTCGGTACGTTTCCTCCGGTCGCGGGATCGCGGACTTCGACCTGAACATTCGGTAATGCTCGGCCAAGCGTATTGGCAAGCTCATGGGCGCCATCGCCGATCGTCGTATTCGACACGGGGCCGCCCGATTCCGTCATGCCGAAGGAGATCAGCAGCCGGCAGCCGATCTGACTGCTTACCCTTTCAAGCAAGGCGGGCGGCACCGGAGATGCACCCGTCAGGATGAAGTCGACCGACGAAAGATCGTGCGCGGCGGCGTCTTGATGGTCGAGCATTGCCATGACCATGGTCGGCACCAGCAGCATGCCGTTGCATCGCTCTGCTTCGATCAGTTCGAGGGCCAGCGCCGGGTCCCACTCGCGCATCTGCACGAAGGCGCCGTGTCTGGCGAGCGTCGCGAGCAACGCAACCGATGCCCCGCCGATGTGATACATCGGCATGGCGTTGAGCCAGACGCCGTGCTGCCGGAACTCGCAGGCCTGGGCGACGCTACGCGGCGGGTTACTGATGCCATGGTGGAGGATCGCGCCTTTCGGCCTTCCGGTCGTTCCGGAGGTGAACTGGATGATCACCGGATCGCTGGGATCAACCTGTGGCAGCGGCTGCGCTGCCGATCCGGTGGCAAGGAAGTCGTCCCATCCCGAAAAGGATAGCAGCGTGAGATCTGGGAGGTCGGAGGCTTGCACGGCGATGGCCATGGCAGCGATATCGTTGCCTCGCCAGGTATCGGCGTGGAACAGTGCCGATGCCCCCGAGTCCTGCAGAATCGCCTTTAATTCGGACTGACGATAGGCGGGATTGGCCGGCACCAGGACCATGCCTGCCAATGCGGCGCCATACTCCACGATAACCCATTCCGGACAGTTGGGCGAACATACCGCGATACGCTCGCCCGGCTTGAACCGCGAAAGCAGGCCGCGAGCCACCTGTTCAGCTTCGGCCAGCAGTTGACGGTAAGTCCACCGGCGGCGGAGCTTGGGATCGGCCACG
>CAZJXG010000061.1:0-18021 GCA_964549965.1 uncultured Sphingomonas sp.
CGCCAATATGCGTTCGAACCCGACCCCGGATACCGACGAACCGGCCGTGATGTCTTCGACCACCAGCGCGCTCAGGCGCTGCGGGTGGCTGGCCGCATAACAATAGGCGGTCGTCCCACCCATCGAATGCCCGACGAGCACGAAGCGATCGAGACCGAGCGTCTCGACCACCATGTCCAGATCGTCCAGATAGGCGTCCGTATAATAGTTGCGATCCGTATCCCAGTCGCTCTCCCCACGGCCGCGCGCGTCAAACGCGATCATCCGCCAGCGATCGGAAAGTGCCGCCGCCAGATTACGCCATGTGCCCGAATATCCGCGCAGGCCATGGAGCAGGACCATCGCCGGAGAGGCGGGATCGCCCCATTCGCGCACATGGATGCCAATATCGCCGGAGGCGATCCGGCTCGTCCGTTCCCCTGCCAGCAGGTTGACCGGCCGGGGAGGAGCATCGGAACAGGCGGTGGGCTGCGGGGCCATCGCTCAGGTCAGCCCGTTGCCTTCGGCGTCTTCGGCCTTCAGTCCGCCGAGCCGGGCGTTGAGCCGCCCGCGCGTCGCGAACGCCCAGCACAGGATCACCTCGTCGCGATTGGGCGCGTCGTCGAACGAAACGCTCATCGTGTCATAATGCGAGCGCACGTAGAGCGCATCCTTGTGACCAAAGGGAATGTCGAGGATGGTTCCGGGAACACCGCGCTTTCCGGTGGACGGCACCCATGATGCACCGCCGCCGATGGCATCGCGCACCGGATTGGCTGCGGGGTTGGTCAGCAGGGCATTGCCGTGCTCATATTCGCCATCGATTCCGACCAGGATCGCCTTGCCGTAGCTTTCGATCTTGGCCCCGCCGGACAGCAGGTTGAGCCGACGACCGATTTCCACTCCCAACTCGGGCGAGGCATCGATCCATGCCGAGAGGTCTTCGACGAATTGGCCCGAATAAGGATTTTTGATGCAGGCTGCGATCATGTACTTGAACAGCGGCTTGCCGTCGGCGGCTGCGCCGGTTTCACCGGCCCAGATCTCCTCGACCTGACTGAACCATTTGCGAATATGAAATGGGCCGAAATTCGGTGCGAAGGTCGTCATGCTATTCTCCCTAATCGACCCCGGCGGTCAATCCGAGGCCCGGCCGCGGGCGCCCTGCCCCAGCCGTCTGGTAAATATTCTCAGAGCGAAACCGGATCGACCGGGTCGGCCTGGCCCTCATTGCGATTGAGTTCGGCTTGCGAGGCGCCGTCCTGCGGGATGCGCTGGCAGAAGACCTCGAGCATATGGCCGTCCGGATCGTAGAAATAGATGCCGGTCGACACGCCATGATCAAGGATTTCGGCTATCTCGACCCCGCGCTCGCGGAAAAAGGCATAGTTGCGGCGGAGGTCGTCCATGTTGGTGCCGGCCAGCATCAGGCCGACATGCTCGAACTCCTTGCCCTTGCTCGCCCCTTCCTCGGCCGGGAACAGCGCAATGTCGTGATCGCTGACGCCGAAGCTCATGAAGACGCCGCCCTTATACGGCCCATCGGCCGCTCGAGCGACGATCTTCATGTTGAGCACATCTTCATACCACTTCGCCGAAGCCTCCGGGTCCTTTACGAACAGGACGATGTGGGCGATCTTCGCGACGTGAATAGGTGACTTTTCAGTTTGTGACATGCGGCAACCCCAAGTCGGCGGGCACCCCCGGTACCCAGGCGAGATCCGTGATCTCATTGAACTCACGCCACTCCTTGGTCCAGGACATACCCCCATCGGTCGAACGATAGAGGTAGCCGAACTTGCTGGCTGCAAGCTGAAAATCGGGATCGGCGGGATTGGCGCCGAACGCCCACATGCAGGAGTTCGAGGGGGTGTCGAGGCTGGCGCGGGTCCAGGTCAGGCCGGCATCGGAAGATGTCAGGATGGCTGCCTGGGTGCCCGGCGTGCCGTCGCCGATACCAACCGCGATCTCCCGGCTGCTACCGGGCTTTCGCATCAGCAGGCGCGAATATCGCAGGCCCCAGCTTTCCTTGGCGGGCTGACGCGTCCACGTCTTGCCATCGTCGGTCGACCGATAGAGCGCGATCACGGTGAGCGCGAGGTGAACCTTCGATCCATCCTCCTGCCTCAGGACCACGATGTCATGGATGTCGGAATTGCCGCCGAACGTGGACCAGGAGGTGTCGATCCGTTCCCAGCTATCGCCACCGTCACGACTGCGGAACAGGCCACCTTCTTCGATCCCCGCCCATATCTCATTGGCATCCTCGGGATCGACCGCGAGCGCCAGCATCCGCGGGCGGTTCACCCCCTCGCAGAACTCCGGCATCTCTAGCGATGTGCGTTCCCAGGTCCTGCCGCCATCGCGCGAGCGGAACAGGATCGCCAGCGAAGGCGCGCCGGTACCGGCATAGAGTATGGTGGGGTCGCTTTCGCTGGCCACCAGCTTCCACACCGCGAAGCCGTTCAGCGCACAGTCGATCCGGCTCCAGTGCACGCCCCGATCGGCGCTGTAGAACAATCCCTTCTCAGCCCCGGCAAACAGCGCTTCGGGATTGGCGGGATCGACCAGCAGACAACGCACCCGGTCGTCATATTCAAGATCCTGACGGATATTGATCCGATACCAGTTTTTGCCATCATCGTGGGTCCGCATCACTGCCTGCCCATCGGTCGCGACTATCAAGGTTCTACTCATGTTCGTTCCTGCTTTGCGAATGACGTCTCAACTTCCCGCCGGCGTTCAGCTTAGATTTACCCATATGCTCTTGACTTCGCTGTAGAGCTCCATCGCCTGTCGGCCGTGTTCACGGCCCCAGCCCGACTGCTTGAACCCTCCGAACGGGGTCGCATTGTCGATCAGGTTGAAGCAGTTGATCCACACCGTGCCCGCCTTGACCGCACCGGCCAGACGGTGTGCCTGCTTGATGTCGTTGGTCCATATCCCGGCCGAAAGACCGAAATCGGAATCATTGGCCTGGGCAACCAGATCTTCCGGGTCGCTCCAGCTCAACGCGCTCAGGACCGGGCCGAAAATCTCCTCGCGCACGATGCGCATGTCGCCTTTCGCATTGGCCATGATCGTCGGCTCGAAGAAATAGCCTTCGCCCAGCGCTTTCGGCCGACCACCGCCGATCATCACATCGGCGCCCTCAGCCTTGCCGATTTCGACGTAGGAACTGACCCGATCCCACTGTTCCTGCGATACCAGCGGACCGAAGGTAACGGCCGGATCCAGGCCATTGCCGATGGTCAGTCTCCCGGCGTGATCGGCGATGCGGCTTAACAGCTCATCGTGGATCGAAGCATGGGCATAGAGCCGCGAACCCGCCGTACATGTCTGCCCCTGATTGAAAAAGATGCCGGCGGCGATCGACGCCGCCGCCGCGTCGAGATCGGCATCGGGCAACACGATCTGCGGTGACTTCCCACCCAGTTCCAGGCTGACCTTCTTCAGGTTGCCTGTCGAACCGCGCACGATCGCCTTGCCGACCTCGGTCGAACCGGTGAAGGCAACCTTGTCGACTCCGGGATGATCGACCAGCGCCGCGCCGGCCTCGCCAAATCCGGTAATCACGTTGAACACGCCCGGCGGCACGCCCGCTTCGAGCGCGAGTTCGGCAAGCCGCAGCGCGGTCAGCGGGGTCTGTTCGGCCGGCTTCAGGATTACGGTACAACCCGCGGCCAGCGCCGGCGCCACTTTCCATGCGGCCATCGACATCGGGTAGTTCCACGGAACGATAAGCCCGCAGACCCCGACCGGTTCGCGAACGGTATAATTGAGTATCTTCGCCCCGCTGCGCGGAGAGACCGGGAGGGTCTCGCCACCGAATTTGGTCGGCCAACCGGCAAAATAACGGAAGGTCTTGATCGAGCCTTCGATCTCGACTGCGTGGGTCAGGGCAGCGGGCTTGCCGTTGTCCATGCATTCCAGCACGGCAAGTTCAGCGGCATCGCGCTCGATCAGATCGGCAAGGCGATTGAGAAGATGCGATCGGGTGACGGCGCTCATATCGCGCCAGGACGGATCGACGAGTGCCCTGCGCGCCGCCTTGACCGCCAGATCGACGTCGGCCGTACCGCCTTCGGCAACCTGGCAGATCTCCAGGCCGGTCGCCGGATTGACCGTGGCAAAGGTCTTGCCAGACTGCGCGGGCACCGACTTGCCATCGATGATGAGGCCCAGCGGGCGCTTCGCCAGAGCTGCGCCCAGGGCTTCGGCCTGCGCGAACGTTGGGGACTTCTCGGTCATCATTTTACCTCAACCAGCTGAACTCGGGCTTCCCTGCACGGCACATTTGCCCCTTTGCAGCGAATCCATCGCATAATTAGCTCAACCTTAAAATGTAAACAATACTAGATTTGATAGTTTGGTTGTTGCATAATTGGGACAATTAAAGGGCTCTTTTCGGCCGGAGGAGAATTGCGTGCAGGACAATCAGGGCGATCTTGAACAGGCGCTCCTCGCTGCCAGGCCCGACGCCGGTGCCGCGCTGCCGCAGCACTGGCCTGGCCTCGACCAGGGCTATGCAGTCCAGCGTCGGATTGCCGCCCGCAGCACTTTGCCAGTGATGGTCTGGAAGCTTGGCCTGACGAGCGAGGGCGCGCGCGATGCCTTCGGCGCCAGCGAACCGATCGTCGGTCGACTGCCTGCAAGCGCGATCTATTCCGACAACAGCGACATAGCTTTTTGCGGGCGCGAAATGTTCGCCGAAGCCGAAGTCGTCTTTGAGATGGGTCGGGATCTGCCGGAGCGGCCGGGCCCGTACACACGCGGGGACATCTGCGCTGCCATCAAGGGCATCTATGGCGGCATAGAGATCGTCCGCAGCCGCTTCGTTTCCAGCAACCTTCCACTTCCGCTCCTGATCGCCGACAATGTGATGGCCCATGGACTGGTGCTGGGCCGCAGGCTCGCCACGGGCTGGGAAGATCGCTTTGCGGATATGCCGGTGACGTTGACCCGCAATGCCGAGCCCCCGGTCGAAGGATCGGCCGCGCGCGTTATGGACAACCCGCTCGATGCGGTGGTCTGGCTGGCCAACTGGCTGCGCGACAACGAGCAGGGAACCCTCAGACGTGAACAACTCGTCGCTTCGGGAAGCTGCACCGGCGCCACAGAAATTTTCGCCGGAGATGCCATCACCGTGCACCTTGACGGAGCCCAGGCGGCGCGCGTCACGATGCGAGTACAGAACGAGAAGGAGGAACGACAATGAGCCTGGAACTGGGACTTGAAGGCAAAGTGGCCGTTATCACGGGCGGCGGAGTCGGGATCGGTAAGGAAACCGCACGCAAGTTGGCGCTGGCCGGGGTCAAGGTAGTGATTGCCGCTCGCACCGTTGCCAAGCTTGAGGCCGCGGCCGAAGACCTGCGCCAGTCGACCGGCGGGGAAATTCTTGCGGTCCCGACCGACACGACATCGAAGGAATCGGTCCAGGCGCTGGTTGACGCGGCCGTGGCGAAGTTCGGGGCCGTGCACATATTGGTCAACTGCGCCGCCGCCCCCGGCGGGCTGGTCCGCAATGCCATTGAACTGGCCGACGAAGACGCGCTGATGCTAGACCTCAACACCAAGCTGTTCGGCTATTTTCGCACTGCCAAGGCCTGCGTGCCGCATATGCGTAAGGCCGGCTGGGGCCGCATCGTCAATGTCGGCGGCCTGACCGCGCGATGCACTGAAGCGCTGTCGGGCATGCGCAACACGGCCCTGGTGCACTTCACCAAGACGCTGTCGGACGAAGTCGGCAAAGACGGGATCACGGTCAACATCATCCATCCCGGCGTTACCCGGACCGAGCATGTTGAGGAATGGTTCGCCGAAATGGCCGCAGAGGAAGGCACCACCTTTGAAGCCATCGTTGCGCGCGAGGCTGCCGATCCCGCGGCGCTGAACCGGATGCTCGAAGTCGAGGAAGTGGCCGATCCTATCGTATTCCTGTGCTCGCAACTGGGCAGTGGCATTACCGGGGAATCCATTGCCGTCGATGGCGGCCTGTCGCGCGCGGTCTTCCTCTGATCGTGAGGCGCCGTTGACTCCTACCGGTCGCACCGTCCGGCAGCCGTGGCCCTGGCCACTGCCTGTCCGACGGTGCGACACCCGATAGGCTGCGCGACCGAAATCGGGCGATGCGTGTTGACGATACGCGGCGGACGGCGGCCAGGCTAGTCATGGCGAGGATGGGCCCGGCATCCCCAACGCGCAACCGTTCAGGACCATTGTCCAGCACGGCCACTCCGTCGTACGTGCGACCGAATCTGTGAGAAGACCTTGCCGACTTACGAGATGGCGCGGCGCTTCTCTGCCTTGATCGTGACAATCGTGACGCCGATGCTCAGCACGAGGATTGCGGCGTTGATATAGATCATCGGCGCGAACGAGCCGGCACCCAGGGTGCTTGCGGCGACAGCGGGGCCGAGACCGGTGCCGAACGTCTGGATCGAGCCCATCGCGCAGACAACGCGGCCGCGGCTGCACGCCTCCGAACAAATGCCCGACAGCAGTGGCTGGGCGAAGTTCCAGCTGAACATCATCAGCACGCAGGCGAGGATGAACGGAGCCGAGCCGACGTTACCGCGAAACATCAGGAAGCTGGCGACGCCCATGCCCCCGCTGATCAACAGCGGCATGCTGCGCCCCAGGCGGCGCGGCAATATGCCCGCCAGCCCCGCACCGACCATCCCGGCCATCGTGCCGATCGACAGCCCGTTGGCAATGGCACCGCCCGACAAGTTGCTCGCCTGACCGATGCGTTCGGAATAGCCCCACATCGCCCCCATCGCGAAGAATAGCAGGAACACGCCCAGCAATGCGCCGAAGGCAAGCCGCCGATCGATTGGCCCGCCCCCCGCAAAAAGGTCGGGCTCGTCCTCGCTGCCTTCGGGAAAGAAGCGCACCGAAAGCATGACGAGCGCGGCCATGCCCGCGCTGAGCAGGAACAAGGTGGTCGGCGACAGTGCGGCCTGGATCACCGGCAGGGCAAAGAGAAACGCCGAACTGAGAAGAGCGCCACTGACCAGATAGATGGAAAAGGCGCGGTCCGGATTGGGCGCGCGGCCAAGCGCCGCGAAGGCAAAGCCGATGGCGATGCCCTCTCCGGCGCCGGCCACCACGCGAGCACCCGCCATGGCCGGGAAGGAAGAGACGAATGCGGTCAGCACATTGCCGATCACGATCAGCGCCAGCCCCAGCATAACTGCCATACGCCAGCGGACGCGGGCCAGCGCAAAGGTGCTGAGCCCGACCGTCACGCCCATCGCGTTGATATCCCAGGCCGCCAGATAGCCGAGCTGATCGTTGTCGAACCCGGTCTTCTGGGCGACCACCGCCAGGAAGCCGGGCGTAACGAAGATCACCAGCGCGCCGACAAGGCCAACCAGGATCGCGCTGATAAGCCCGCCCCGCGTCAAACGCTCGGTGCCCGCTTCTGCGGCGGCCATGCCTTCTATGGCTGTGTGCAGTTCCATTCCAGCACCCTCCCCGGTCAGACCGTCATCAAACCGGCAGGACGTCTTCCACCGCTAGCGCGAACTTATCGACGATCTCGTCGGCATCGGCGCGGGTTATGATCAACGGCGGCGCAAAGACCAGCGTATCGCCGAGCGCACGGGTGATGAGGCCGCGCTCCGCCGCAGCCTTCAGCACCTGCCGGCCGGTGCGATTGGCCATCGGAAAGACCTGCTTGGTCTCGCGATCCTTCATCAGTTCGATGCCGAGCATCAGCCCCTTGCCGCGGATATCGCCGACATGGGCATGCTGACCCAGCCGATCGCGCAGCGCTGCCATAATGTAGGGGCCGACATCGGCGACGTTTTCGACCACCTTGAGCTCGTCGATCAACTTGAGTGCCGCGAGCGCGGCGGCCGCGCCGACCGGGTGAGCCGAATAGGTATAGCCATGGCCAAACACGCCGACCTTGTCGGCATTCGATTCGAGAACGTCCCACACCTTGGGAGAGATGAACACCGCCGACATCGGGAAATAGCCCGAGGTCACGCCCTTCGCCGAGGTGATCAGATCCGGTTCGTACCCATAGGTCTGGCTACCCCAATATGTACCAAGTCGCCCGAACCCGGAGACGACTTCGTCGGCGACAAGAAGAATATCGTGCTTCTTCAGGATCGGCGCGATCTCTTCGAAATAGCCTTCCGGCGGCGGGATCAGGCCGCCCGCCCCCATGACGGCTTCCGCAAAGAAGGCGGCGATGGTGTCGCCCCCTTCCCGTTCGATCAGGTCCTCCAGCTCCTTGGCCAGCTGGCGCGAGAAATCACGTTCGGACATCCCTTCGGGGGCGTTGCGATAATAATAGGGCGCGCTGACGTGCAGGATCGGGCCCTGGGGCAGGTCGAACAGGGTATGCATGCCCGGCAGGCCGGTCAGACTGGCGGTGGCGACTCCCGAGCCGTGATACGCGTTCCAGCGAGCGATCACCTTCTTCTTCGCCGGCTTGCCGCGCAGATTGTTATAGGCCCAGATCAGCTTGAGCTGCGTCTCATTGGCGTCACTGCCCGATGCGCCGAAGAAAACCCGCGACATTGGCACCGGTGCGCGGGCCAGAAGCGCCTCGGCGCATTCGGCCACCACATCGCTGCTCATGCCGTTGAACGTGTGGAAGAACGACAGCCGCTCGCTCTGCCGCGCGATCGCCTCGGAGATTTCCTTGCGGCCATAACCCAGGTTGACGCACCACAGGCCGGCCATGCCGTCGAGATACTCCTTACCGTTGACGTCGCGGACGCGGATTCCCGATCCCGACGCCATCACCGTGGGACCTTCGTTTTTCAGGTCATTGATCGATGTGAAAGGGTGGAACTGGCTGCGCTGATCCTGCTGGGCGGCATGGGAAGACTGGTTAGCCATGGGACATACTCCTGCTTTTGCACCCGCGATTGACTCGCGGTCTGTGAAACCGTCTGACAAGGTCCTTGCGCAAAGTCGTTTGAAACGCAACAGTCCAATTCATATGGGGTGTATTTTTGCAGATACGAAACAATGCGACAGGTGGTAAAACCGATCCGGCCATCGGCAAAAAGCCATTCGGATTGACTTGCGTGTGCGGCTGAAACACAGAGCGAACATGGAAGACAGACCGGACTTGGGCAATGTCATGGCAATGATGTCCTTTGCTGCCGTCGTGAGCAGCGGAGGCTTCTCGAACGCCGCCAAACTGCTCGGCTATTCCAAAGCCGCGGTCAGTCGCCAGATCGCCAAGCTGGAACAGAATATTGGCGTACGCCTGCTCGACCGCACCACCCGATCTGTGACGCTTACCCCCGCCGGACGCGAAATGTATGCGCGCTGCGCCCGGATCTTCGAGGAGGTCAACGAGGCCAACCAGATCATCACCGGCATGATCTCGAAGCCCCGCGGCGAACTCAAGGTGAATGCGCCAGTCGTATCGTCGCTGTTCGACGTTACGTCCATCATTCCGCGTTTCCTGAAGACCTATCCTGACGTGCGGCTGTTCCTCAACCTTTCGGACAACAAGGTCGACATGCTCAAGGGGCGCTTCGACGTGGCCTTCTGGATGGGCGATCCGTTCGATGCCAGTCTGGAATCGGTACAGTTGCGCACCTATCCGATGGTGCTTGTGGCGGCGCCGGACTATGTCGCGCGCGCCGGCTGGCCATCGACGCCGAATGATCTGAAAGAGCATACCTGCATCGTCGAAACGCATCTGTCGAAAGTCGGCGAATGGCGACTGGCGGATGACGTCACGGTCGCGGTCAATCGTGGCCCGCTGACCAGCAATTCTGTACGCATGGCGCGACAGGCCACATTGGAAGGTCTTGGCGTCAGCTATCTGCCCCGCTTCCTGGTGGCAGAAGATATTGCCGCCAACCGCCTCGTCTCTCTGCTCGATGACGTGGTCAGCGAACGCATACCGCTGCACATCATCTTTCCGCGCGGCAACTTCGCCTTGTCCAAGGTCAGGGCATTCGTGGATTTCTTCCGCAATGAAATGCTCGACACGGATGAAACCGGACAGGGCGCGCATTTGGGTCTGGCCTCGGCCATCTGAGCCCCGCCGCCGGGCCGGGCGACATCCGGCCTTCGAACAGGGACGGTCAGAGATCGTAACAGTCGTTGTCGAATCCGAACGCCAGTCCGCCGACATTGCGCGCATAGGGATAGGGGTTGTTGGCGACGTGAGCGCGTGCGCAATGGATATCGAGAAACGCCCGCTGGATCACGTTGCCGGTATAAATCGCCTTGCCACCGGAAAACAGCATCAGCTTGTCGATCGCCTCCACGCAGCGCGACACCATCGCAGTGGTATGATGCCCTAACTGAGCGCGCCGCTCGATCGGCCAGTCGCCGCTGGCCGCGCGGGTTTCAAGTTCGGCGAGATCCCCGGCGAGGCGCAGTTCCAGGTCCTGAATCGTCAGCATGACGTCTGCCACGGCCTCCTGGATCGTCGTATCCGCGGCCAGGCGCGCGCCGGTGTAGGTGGCCCGCTTCTGCCGGGTGGATTCAACGAATACTTCCAGCGCGCGGCGCAGCGCCCCGATCGACGTCGTAGAAACCGTGCGGTTGAACAATTGGGCAAATGGAATGCGGTAGAGGTCCCCGGTGTTCAGCACATGTCCCGGGCAGGCCAGATTGAACATGTCGCGCTCGCGGAGCACGCGGTGCGAGGGAACGAAAACGTCGTCCACGACGATATCGTTGCTGCCGGTCGGACACAGGCCCATGGTGTGCCAGGTGTCGACGATCGCATAGTCGTTCCGTGGAACCAGAAAATTATATGGCTCGGGCTGCCCATCGCCGTCCTCCGCGATGAGGTTGGCGCCCAGGATCACCCACTGGCAATGCTCCGACCCGCTGGAGAAAGCCCACCGCCCGCTAAAGCGATAGCCGCCCTCGACTTTAACTGCCCTGCCGGTCGGCATATAGGAGGAACTGATCAGAACCGACGGATCTGTGGCCCAGACGTCTTCGGCGGCCCGGGGATCGAACAACGCCATCTGCCAATTGTGGACCGCGACGACGCCGTAGACCCATGCGCTGCCCATGCAGCCTTCACCCAGAATCTTGGCGACTTCACAATAGACCGCAGGCGACATCTCGTAACCGCCAAAGCGACGCGGCTGCAGTATCTTGAACAATCCGGCTTCCTTGAACGCCGCTATGCTTTCGGCCGGCACCTGACGGTCGCGGATCGCGGCGTCCTCGCGCTCACGCAGAAGCGGAACCAAAGCGCGCGCTCGGGCGACCAGATCGGTGGCAGCGACGGCCGTGACATCGCGAGCGCCTCGAGGATTTACTTCGCCTGCGACAGCAACCTGCGACATGCTTGTTCTCCTTCCAGTGGGCGAATCACCCTCGGACCACGCGCCAGATCGTTAGCGCAAAAATAAAATTGACAATATGCAATTATTTACCGCCATTGTTTCTCAATGGCAACTAACAACAATGAGCGTTATTCGACAATATCTATGTTAATCAATGTTTTATAGTTTCTAGTTGGACGATATCCCGGTGATGAAATCCCGGCATGACAGCACTTCAATCTGTTCCTTTTATGCAACAATGATGTCATATTGCGGCATACTGTCAATAATGTAATATTCCCTTCGATTGCTTCGCCGTGGGTAGCCACGGGTCGCGTTCACCTAAAGCAAAGGGGGAGTGCAATTTATGGGACACTATTTCGGCGCTACGTCGCGTCTCTCGCTCATGCTCGCCTGCTCGGCCCTTCCGTTCTCGGCCAGGGCCGTCGCGCAGGATGCAACGCCCCCTATCTCGGCCGCTGGCGAGGTGGATTCGGCCGATGGCAGCATGGCGGGCGACATCATCGTCACCGCCAATAAGCGCAACGAAAGCCTGCAGAAGGTACCGATCTCGGTCAGCGCCTTTTCCGGTGAGCAGATCAAGCGCCTTGGCATCACCCAAACTACCCAGATCACGCAGCAGATCCCTGCTTTGCGGGTCAATGCCTGGTCACCTACTCTCACGATTTTCAGTCTTCGAGGAATCTCGCAGAACAACTTCACCGATAATCTCGAAGCGCCGGTCGCCGTCTATCAGGACAATGCATATATCGCTTCGATGAACGCCATCTCGGGCCAGTTGTTCGACATCAAGCGGGTCGAAGTTCTGCGCGGCCCGCAAGGCACATTATTTGGCCGCAACGCCACGGGTGGCCTGATTCATTATCTGAGCGAAGATGCCAGCAAGGATGACTTCAACGGCTACGCCCAGGGCGAGTATGGCCGTTTCAACAACCGGTCTTTGGAAGCTGCCGTCGGCGGGTCGTTAACCCAGGGCATCCGCTTTCGCGGGGCCGCGCGCATCGAAAAGGCAGATGGCTATATCAAGTCTCGCGATACCGATGCCACCGCGATAGGGCTGGGCGTATTGCCGGGCAGTGGACAGGATCTCGGCGGCAAGAATGGCTGGGCGGCACGCCTGAATCTCCAGGCCGACCTGTCGCCCGACGCCACCGTCAGCCTGTGGTACAAGCATTCGGAAGACAATCATGTCGCGACCGGCGGCTATGTGTTCGAGAACTGTGTCTACTTGGCCAATGGCTTTTGCAACACCAACGCTGCCGGCCTGAGCGACGACCGAAATGGTGTTATCAATGGCATCACCGGCAACCGTGCCTCCCCCTGGGAGCATTTCGGCGAGCGTCCCGGCCGGTTCGATCGCGTCATGAACAGTTATCAAGGCCAGCTCGACTGGAATCTGGGCGGCGTGAAACTGACCGCGATCACCAACTACCTGACCATGAAAAAGCGCTATTCCGAAGATGGCGACGCACTGCCGCTGCTGATCGTGAACGTCGATATCGATGTCGATTTCAAGCAGCTGTCGCAGGAACTGCGTCTTTCGGGCGAATCCGATACGCTCAAATGGCAGGTGGGCGCCTATTATCTCGATATGAAATATGACGGCTTGCACGGCGTTACCGGCGCGCCGATAATCGACCTCGCTATCGTCGGCAATGGCGGCTTCTCACAACCGACCGTGGATCAGTTCTACAAGATAAAGTCGAAGAACTGGTCGATCTTCGGTCAGGGCGACCTGCAGTTGACCGACAAACTCTCGCTGACGGTCGGCGGGCGCTATTCGAAAGACAATAAGTCGATCGATTACGTCAATGTCCTCAGCGATCCGACCTACGCTCCACAACCTGACCCGGTAGTCCTGTTCACCGACAGGGACCTCGCCGCAGTCGTACCTGGCGTGAACCGCGAGAAATATGGCGATTGGGCAGCTCGTGTCTCGCTCAACTACCAGGCAACGTCAGATACCTTGCTGTTCGCAGCATGGAACCGCGGCATCAAGGGGGGCAACTGGTCGCTTTCGTCGAACATTGCACCGCAGGATTTCCGGCACCGACCGGAAACGCTGAACAGCCTCGAGGCGGGCTTCAAGACCAGCCTGTTCGGACGCAGCCTGCGCCTTAACGGAACCGTTTTCCATTATATCTACGACGATTATCAGGCGTTTTCGCTGGCAGGCGGCGTCCCACATGTCTTCAATAGCGACGCTCGTTCGACGGGAGCGGAACTCGAGGCATTCTGGTCGCCTTCCAGGAATTTCGATGCCGTGTTCGGGATGACCTGGCAGACATCCAAGGTCGACAGCATTCCCGCAACCGACGTCCAGTTCGGTCCCGAACTCTTTCCGGGCGCGCCCGATTCTCAATATTGCACAAACTTGGGCGGAGTCTTCCGCTGCGACTTCCCGCAGAAAACAATCGACGGGTCCGAATTGCCCAATGCCCCGCGATTCAGCTTCAATTACCTGCTTCGCTATAATTTTGACATGGGTGGTGGAAACCTCGCCGCGCAAGTCGATGGCGTATGGTACGATGAGCAGTTCCTGGAGGTGACCAATGGCCTGGGGTCACGGCAGAAAGCCTATAATGTCACCAACGCGTCACTGACCTATCGCGACAATGATACCGGCATCTCGCTCACGGGCTGGGGACGCAACCTGTTCAATCAGGCCTATCGCGGCTATGCCCTCAACCTTGGCATTCTGGGGGTCACTTCGGTCTATGCGCCGCCGGTGACCTATGGCGCGACACTGCGGATACCATTTGGCGCGAACTGAGCGGTGTCGCGGCTTCCCCGGAACCGGAAGGCTCCGGGGCGACGGCCTCTCGTCGGGCCGAAACAGCGGGATTCCCGGCCGAAGATGGAATGGACGGGCATTCACCCATCCGACAAGCTCCCGGAAATTTCGTTGGTTTGACGGATCGTGCCGTGATCCGTCACATGATTGCTGGAGGAACAAGCTGTGATCGGATCAATACGCAACGTCTGGGATAATGCTGAACAGGGCGACACGTCACCGCTCGACCGATCGGACTGTCCACCGGCCGGACTGACACGCGCGACCTTCCTACGGGTGATGGCCGCCGGCGCGGTAAGCGCTGGAATGGCGGTCGCTCCCAAAGCGGCACGAGCAGCGACGGCGCGCCATATCGCTCCCGTTACCGATATCGATAAACTCTATGATGCATGGCAGGAGCGGTTCAATTCCGGCGATGTTGAAGCGCTGGTCGATCTTTATGTCGAAGATGTCACCTACGTGAATCCAGACGGAAAGTCATTGAACGGAAAATCGAATGTTCGCGAAGACTTCAAGGAAGTGCTGGCTCTTAAGCCCAAGATCGTCCTCGGCAATCGTCAGCACTATGTCTACGAGGATATCGCCTTGACGACCAACCATTGGCGAATGAATTTCACCAACGCCGATGGCGTGATGCAGGAATTGACCGGTGGGGGAATCGAGGTGATGCGCAAGCAGGCCGATGGCGGCTGGCGCTACATCATCGACGACGCGTCACGTTCGGCATCGAAGTAGCGCGGCACGAGAACTACGCCAGGCTAGGAGCGGCTGCGCAGCCGGTGCATCCCCCGGCCCGCCCGGTGATACAAGCAGGATGGTCGTGTGATGCCGCGTCTCGTCGAAACGCGGCTCATGCGTTCCGCCGCGGAAGCGCGGGATGGGATCCCCAGGACGTTCCACAACCCTCCCGCCGGCCGGAAAGGCCGCCATCACCGCGACGCGCGCGAAAATTCAGACTGCTGAGTGGCGGCGACCAACCACGACCATGACCCAAGCCTGACCGTCCGATGGCGCCCGCCGCGGTGGGTCAGGCGGGAATTTTCGTCAGCGCTTCGCGCGCCGCGCCAACGGCGTCGGCTGCCTTCGTCCCGTCAGGACCACCGCCCTGCGCCATGTCCGGACGCCCGCCGCCGCCCTGCCCGCCGAGTGCCGCGACCGCCGCCTTGACGAGGTCGACCGCGCTGACCCGGTCGATGAGGTCGGCGGTGACGCCCGCCGCCACGCTGGCGCGGCCATCGTTGACCGCGACGATCATCGACACGCCCGAGCCGAGCGACGCCTTGGCCTCATCGACCAGTCCGCGCAGCCCTTTGGGATCGAGCCCCTCGACGACCTGGGCGAGAAATTTGACGCCCGCGACATCCTCCGGGCCGACAGCATCCGCCTTGGCCGTGCCGCCGCCCAGCGCCAGGGCCTTCCTCGCCTCGGCCAGTTCGCGTTCCAGCTTGCGACGCTCCTCGACGAGCGCCGCGATGCGCGCGGGCACGTCTTCGGGCGAGGTCTTCAGCGCGAAGGCGGCAGCCTTGAGCTGATCGTCGCGATGGACGAGCCAGAGGCGCGCCGCTTCGCCAGTCAGCGCCTCGATGCGACGTACGCCGCTGGAGACGGCGCTTTCGGAGACGATCTTGAGCAGGGCGATGTCGCCAAGCGCGGAGACGTGGGTACCGCCGCACAGCTCGACCGAATAGCTGTTCGAGTCCGCCTTGCCCATCGACAGGACGCGGACCTCGTCACCATATTTCTCACCAAAAAGCGCCATCGCGCCGGCCTCGATCGCCGCATCGGGAGTCATCAGCCGGGTGGTGACGTCGTCATTCTCGCGGATATGGCGGTTCACCTCGGCCTCGACCGCGGCGATGTCCTCCGGGGTCAGCGCCTTCTGGTGCGAGAAATCGAAGCGGAAGCGATCGGCGGCGACGAGGCTGCCCTTCTGCGTCACATGCCCGCCAAGACGGTTCCGCAGCGCCGCGTGGAGCAGGTGGGTCGCCGAGTGGTTCGCGCGGATGCGGCTACGGCGGTCGCCATCGACGGCGAGATGCAGCGCATCGCCGACCTTCACCATGCCCTTGACCACCCTGCCCTTGTGCGCATGCAGACGGCCGAGCGGCTTCGCGGTGTCCTCGATCGCGATCTCCAGACCATCGTCGCCGGTGATCGTCCCGGCGTCGCCCATCTGGCCGCCGCTTTCGCCGTAAAAGGGCGTCTGATTGGTGATCAGCACCAGTTCGTCGCCGGCAGCCGCGCTGTCCACGCGCTTGCCGTCCCGCACGATCGCGAGCAGTTGCCCTTCGCCCTGCTCGCTGACATAGCCGGTGAACTCGGTGCTGCCATGCTCCTCGGCGATGTCGAACCACACCTCGTCCGACGCCTTCTCGCCCGATCCCTTCCAGGCGGCGCGCGCCGCGGCCTTCTGCTCGGCCATCGCCGCATCGAAGCCGGCGCGGTCGACACCGAGATCCTGGGCGCGCAGCGCGTCCTCGGTCAGGTCATAGGGGAAGCCGAAGGTATCGTAGAGCTTGAACGCCACCGCGCCGGGCAGCACATCGCCCGCCTTCATGCTGCCGGTCGCCTCGTCGAGCAGGCGAAGACCGTTGGCAAGCGTCTGGCGGAAGCGGGTTTCCTCCAGCTTCAGGGTTTCCTCGATCAGCGGCTGCGCACGGACCAGATCGGGGTAAGCGGCGCCCATCTCGGCGACGAGGCTCGGCACCAGACGGTGCATCAGCGGCTCGGCGGCACCGAGCAGGTGAGCATGGCGCATCGCCCGGCGCATGATCCGGCGCAGCACATAGCCGCGCCCCTCATTCGCCGGCAGCACGCCATCGGCGACGAGAAAGCCCGCGGCGCGCAGATGATCGGCGATCACGCGGTGCGAGGCCTTGTTGGCACCATCGGTAGCGGTCTTCGTCAACTCGCCCGAGGCGGCGATCAGCGCCCTGAAGGTGTCGGTGTCGTAATTGTCGTGGACGCCCTGCAGAACCGCCGCGATCCGTTCCAGCCCCATGCCGGTGTCGATCGAGGGCTTGGGCAGGTCGACGCGGGTATCCTTGTCGATCTGCTCATATTGCATGAACACGAGGTTCCAGATCTCGACGAAGCGGTCGCCATCCTCATCGGGGCTGCCCGGAGGGCCGCCGGGGATATGCGCGCCGTGATCGTAGAAGATTTCCGAACAGGGGCCGCAGGGGCCGGTGTCGCCCATCGACCAGAAATTGTCCGAGGTCGCGATGCGAATGATCCGGCTCTCGGGAATGCCGATCTTCCGCCACAGATCATAGGCCTCATCGTCGGTATGATAGACGGTGACGGTCAGCTTGTCGGCGGGGATGCCCCAGGTGCCGGTCAGCAGGCTCCAGGCAAGGCTGATCGCGCGTTCCTTGAAATAATCGCCGAACGAGAAATTGCCGAGCATCTCGAAGAAGGTGTGGTGCCGCGCGGTGTAGCCGACATTATCGAGGTCATTATGCTTGCCGCCGGCGCGGACGCATTTCTGCGACGACGTCGCGGTCGAATAGGGCCGGGTCTCGAGCCCGGTGAAGACATTCTTGAACGGCACCATCCCCGCGTTGACGAACATCAGGGTCGGATCGTTGTGCGGCACCAGCGGCGCGGAGGGGACGGACGCATGCCCCTCCTTCGCGAAATGATCGAGAAAGGCGCGGCGGATGTCATTGGTCGAGGTCATGATTGCGACTTAGGCGAGCGAGGGGCGGTTCTCAAGCGGGTTGGCGTAGTAAGCTTCATTCCTTCCCTAGTCAGCCCGGGCTCGACTCGGGGTCCCGCTTATTCTCCGAATATGGACGGGTATCCCGGTTCCCGAAGAAGCGGGACCCCAGCTCATAAGGCCGGGGTGACGACGGTTGGAACGATGATCACGCATAGGCATAAGGCCCGCCCTTCTCCAGCGCCGCCGACGTGATGATGAGCTTCCCCCTCGAAGCCGCCCGCCAGCACTTC
>CAZJXG010000062.1:0-12073 GCA_964549965.1 uncultured Sphingomonas sp.
ATGATCACCCAGCGCAGCCATGCGGCCCGTTTTGCGGCAACGCCCGGCGTGTCGATGGCGAGATGGCCGAGCCGGCCGTTCGCGGCGCGCAGGTCGGCGGTGCGCTCGGCGATCTGCCGTTCGAGATCGGCCTGTCGATCGCGCAGATAGCGGGTGCGCCAGCCCACGATCGCCATGATCGCCAGCACCGCCAGCACGGCGACGGCCAGCTGGAACCATAGCCGCTGATACCAGGCCGGCATCACCCGGACGGGCAGGGTCAACGCGCGCTCGGTCCACACCCCGGCGCGATTGGAACCGCGCAGCCGCAGCACATAGTCGCCGGGCGGCAGGTTGGTGTATATGGCAAGGCGGCGGCTGGCATCGGTCTGGGTCCAGCCCTTGTCGAAGCCGTCGAGCTTATAGGCATAGCGGTTGCGCTCGGGCGCGGTGAAGTCGAGCGCGGCGAACTCCACCGCGAGGCTGTTGCTGTCCGGCGTCAGCGTCAGCGGGCCGATCGAGGCCCGGCGGTTGAAACAGGCGATCGGCACCGATACGCCCCCCACCCGCAGGTCGGTGACGACCAGCGGCGGTTGCAATGTCCAGCGCGGCAGCGGGCCGGGCCGCACGATCGTCACCCCGCCCTTGGCGCCGAACAGCGCCTCGCCGGCGGACGTCGTGGCACCGCCGCCCGCGAAATAGTCGATGAGCGCCGATCCGTCCGCCTGGCGCACCGCCCGCACCGCGAGGCTGACCGGATCGATCCGGGCAAGTCCGTCGTCGGTGCCCGCCCAGACCGTGCCCGCACCGTCCATCTGAAGGCTGTCGACATTGAGATGCGGCAGCCCTTCGGCCAGGCCGAGCCGGCGGAACCGGGGCCGTCCGTCGGCACCGCGCCCGGTCATCACCCCCAGTCCCCCGCCGAAGGTGCCGACCCACAGCCGCCCCTGCCGGTCGATCAGCAGGGCGACGACATAGCGGCCCGGCAGCGCGGCGCGATCCCCGGCATCGGGCGCCAGATGTTCGACGGCACGCGTCTTCACGTCGATCCGGTAGAGGCCGTTGCGGGTGCCGACCCAAAGGTCGTGGCTATGGCCGCGCCGGATCGAGGTGATGCCGCCATCGGCAAGTTTCGCCCTGTCGCGCGGGCCGAAGACCAGCCTGCCGCTGTCGGTGTCCATGCCGAGCAGGCCGGTGTCCTCGCCGCCAATCCACAGGATGCCGGCGTCGAAGGCGAGGGCGGTCACGCCCGCGTGCGGGTCGCGGCCGGCGACACGGACGAGCCGGGTGCCCTGACCGGACGGCCCGGTGCGGTAGAGGCCACGGCGGGTACCGATATAGATGCCGCCGTCGTCGCCTTCGGCCATGGCGAAGACGACGTCGGGCGGCAATTCCCGTCCGGGCCGCAGCGATGCGATCCTGCCGCGCACGGGATCGATGAGATCGACTCCGCCGTCGAGATAGCCGAGCCAGAGGCCGCCGCGGGTCGGGAGCAGGGCGATCGGATCGGTGCCGGTCAGCCCGCGCACCCGCTCGGGCGACGCGAGAATGGTGGAGATCAGGCCGGTGCTGCGCGGATGATAGCTGAGGCCGCCGGTGCTGCCGACCCACAGCGATCCGGCGGTGTCGCGCAGGAGCGCCCAGACGTCATTATGTGCTAGGCTGTTGGCGACGGTGCGATCATGGCGGATCAGCCGCACCCGTCCTGTCGACCGGCTGATGATCGCGATCCCGTTGCCGCGCATTCCGGCCCAGATTTCATCGGCTCTTCCGGCGCTGATCGCCGAAATCGAGGCCGTCGACAGCGCCGGTCCCGTGCCCACCGGCAACAGAGGCTTACCGACGCGGTCGGTCATGAACAGGCCGCGCCGCCTGGTGCCGACCCAGATCCGCCCGGCCGCATCCTCGAACAGGGCGCTGACCCCGGCCGCGCCTTCGGCCAGCGGGATGGTTGTGAAGGCGGTCGATCCGGGGGCCCGATAGGCGAGCCCGGTGGTCGTGCCGACCCACAATGTGCCGCGACGATCGCGCAACAGGGCACGGACCTGGGCACCGGCCATGACGGCGGGCTGAAAGCGCAGGCCGCCCTTGGCCGGATCGAGATGGTGCAGCCCCTGGTCGGACCCGACCCATAATCCCCCGCGCCCGTCGTCGGCGAGGGCGCCGATATGGAAGCGCCCCTGGCCGCGGCCGATCGAAATGGCGACGAAGCGGTCGCGCGCGGCATCATAGCGCGCCAGCCCGCCAGCCCCTCCGCCGATCCAGAGGCGGCCGGCACGATCGACATGCAGGGTCTGGATCCACTCGTCGGGCAGGCTGCCTCGCACCGCCGGGTTGGTCTTGTAGCTGTGGAAGCGGTAGCCGTCCCAGCGGGCCAGACCGCCCTGGGTGCCGATCCAGATGAAGCCGTCGCGATCTTGGGCCAGTGCGGTGGGCACGGGATGGGGCAGGCCCTGATCGCGACCATAATTATGGAAGACGGTGGCGGTCAGGTCGCTCCAGCGTTCCGCGCGGACGGGGTGAGCGGTGGATAGCCACAGCAGCAGGATGACGATCGTTGCCGCGCCGATTCGCGATAGCCGCCTTTGTTCCTTTGCGATCAAACGCTTACTGCCCCTGGAAGCCCGCGCCACCATAGCAGGCGCCGGTGCCAAGACCAGACAGCAGAAATGCGGGGTGCCTGTCCCGCGCTGGATCAGCGTCGGCGCTTGACCAGGCGCAAGGTCGGCCAGTCGCCGCGTATGACGCTGTCGGCCAGATAGAAGCCCTGCCGGCGATAGGCCTGCGCCACCGCCTCCGCCTGGCTGTCGAGCAGGCCGGCGAGGATGATGGTCCCGCCCGGCAGCACCGCGGCGGCGAAGACCGGCGCCAGCTCGATCAGAGGACCGGCCAGGATATTGGCGATCAGCAGGTCATAGGGCAGCCGGGTCTTGAGCCGGCGATGGGCGAGGCCGGGGGCGACGACCAGTTCGATCTGGTTGCGCCCGCGGCCCAGCGGAATGCCGTTGGCGGCGGCATTCTCGGCTGTCACCTCGATCGATACCGGGTCGATATCCGACGCGATCGTCCTGGCCGCCGGCCACAGCGCGCGCGCTGCGAAGGCCAGCAGGCCCGTGCCGGTGCCGATATCGGCGATATCGGTGAAGCGCCGGCCCGATCCCCGGAGCCGGTCGAGCATCATCAGGCAGCCGGTGGTCGTTTCGTGATGGCCGGTGCCGAAGGCGCGGCCGGCATCGATCAGGAAGCCGGTCATGCCGTCGGGCACATGATCGGCATTATAGGGCGTATGGACGAAGAAGCGTCCGGCCCGGATCGGCTCCAGCCCCGATTGGGACAGCGTGACCCAGTCCTCCTCCGGGATATGCGTGACGACGGGCTTTGCCGCCGCCGCGCTTGGCGCCAGCGCCGCGATCGCCGCGATCAGCGCCCGGCTGGGTTTCTTCTCGACATAGGCATCGAGCTGCCAGTCGTCGGGCCGGTCGGGATCGGGCTCGCTCGTCATCAGCGTCGGCTGCGGATCGATGCCGGCGAGTTCGGGCGCCTCGTCGCTGATCCATTCGGCCTCGGCCTTGGTGCAGGGCAGGGTGATCTTCCAGCTGCCCTGCCGATCCGGCGCGAAGGGGAAGCCGGTGATGCCGTCGCCTTTGGGTTCAGCGGACATAGGAAGCCCCGTTGATATCGATCACCGCGCCGGTCATCGACGGCGGCGCGGCCAGCGCCAGGAAACGGACGGTCTCGGCGATTTCCTCGGGATCGGCGACCTTGCCCAGCGGAATGTCGGCGAGCAGCTTGTCGCCGCCGCGGCTGGCCAGATAATCGTCGGCCATGCCGGTCATCGTGAAGCCCGGGCAGATCGCGAAGGCCAGGATATTCTCGGCCGCATAGCCGCGCGCGATCGTCTTGGTCATCGCCACCATGCCGGCCTTGGACGCCGCATAATGCCAGTGGGCGGGGCTGTCGCCGCGATAAGCGGCGCGGCTTGCGACATTGATGATGCGGCCGCCGTCATGGCGGCGGAAATGCAGCACCGCATGGCGGCACAGATCGGCGGCGGCGGCGAGGTTGACCTGCAGCGTGCGGTTCCATGCCTCGGTCCAGGAGGCATCGGGCGCATCGATCGAGGCGGCCTCGAAAATACCGGCATTGTTCACCAGTACGTCGATCCGGCCGTCGAGCGCGTCCATCGCCTGTTCCCAGATGCGGCGGGGCGCGGTGGCGTCGGTCAGGTCGGCGGCGATCATGCCATCATCCTCTTCGCCCGCGCTGGAACGGTGGCCGATGATGCGGACATCCTCGCCGCCGAAGCGGGCGAGGATGGCCTTGCCGATGCCCCGGCTGGTGCCGGTGGCGAGAATATGGATGGTCATGAAGGGGCGGATAGGGGGTCGGATGAACCGAAGCAATCTCGGCTTATGCGATCAAACCGCAAAACACGTCACCCCAGCCTGTGCTGGGGATGACGTAAAGCGGGATGGTACGGAATGCGCAGCGGTCGGCAAGGATAGAAGCCGGCCCGCGGACTGCCGGGGGGGGGCAGTCCGTAGGCGGAGATCGGCTCGCAAAGCGAGCCGTGGCGGCCGTCCGAGCTTATTGCGAGGAAGCCAAGGTCAGCGGATGCTGACCGCCCGGCGTTTGAGGGCTAATCAATTACGCGGCGATGCGGGACACGAAATCGCCAGTGATCGTCTCCAGCTTCGACAGTTCGCCATCGACACGGCGGAAGCCCGCCTCGAGATGGTCGATCTCGCCCGCGACATTCTCGGTGTCGCTGCGGATCGCCGAGATGGTGGTCGACATCGAGTCGGCGGCCAGCGCGGTCTCGTCCACCGCGGCGGTGATCATGGTGACGGTCTGGGCCTGTGCCTCCATCGTCGTGCGGATGCGCTCGGCGGAGGTCTGCACCTCGCCGACGATGTCGCGGATCGCACCATTGGCTTCCACTGTCTGGCGGGTCGCGGCCTGGATCGCGGCGATCTTCGCGGCGATGTCGTCGGTGGCGCGCGCGGTCTGGCTGGCGAGGCTCTTCACCTCCTGGGCGACGACCGCGAAGCCGCGGCCCGCGTCGCCGGCCCGGGCGGCCTCGATCGTGGCGTTGAGCGCCAGCAGGTTGGTCTGCCCCGCGATGTCGCGGATCAGGCCGAGGATCGATTCGATCGCCTGGGCATGATCGGACAGCACTTCGGAGATCGCCACGGCGTGAACCGAACGGTCGGCGGCGCGGGTCGCGATCTGGGCGGCGACCTCCACCTCGGCGCGGCTCTCCTCGATCGCGCGGATCAGGCCGGCGGCGGTGTGGGCGGCCTCGCGCATCGCCAGCGCCGACTGCTCGGCGGCGGCGGCGACCTCGGATGTCTTGCCGAGCATGCCGCGCGCGGCATGCGATGTCTGGCCGGTCTTCTCGCGCAGGCCGCGCGAATCGTCCAGCGCGCGGGTCAGCGTGTCGGAAATATCGGAGCGGAAGGTGCGGCTGGTATCGGCGAGGCCCTGGTGCTGGCTGGCCCGGCTCTGCGCACCGACGATGGTGAAGGTGATATCGAAATAGATGGCGCTGACCGCGAGCAGCGCCGCGCAGCTGTCGCTGACGAAGGCGGAGTCTTCGGGGAAGCGCTGGATCAGCGTGGCGGACAGCACCGACACGGCTTCCGATGTCTTCTGGGCGATCGCGCTATAGTCGCCGCCATGCGATACATAGGTGAAGCTGTTGCGCGCGAAGGCGAGCAGATCGTCGACGTCCAGGCCCCGGCTGAGCAGCGCCTTCCAGAGCTGAATGGCCCGATCCGCGGGCGCCTCGCCGGCGACCGCCGCGCCAAAGGCGGCGCGGCTTTCCGGCAGCGATTCGAAGGTCGAGGCATAGAGGGTGCGGAGCCCGTCGAGCATATCTTCGCCGCCCCGGTCCCAGATCGCCCTGAGTCGCGCACCCAGATCGGCCTTGCAGTCATAAACGGCGAGCTTCCGCCGAATTTCGTGATCGGTGATGCCGATCATTTCCCTGTCTGGACCGCTCATCTTGGCTCCTGGGCTATGCCGGTTGATTCCTTGGATATGCCGGCTTTTAGGGGCCAATGGTAAACACGCCGTTTAGGCTGATCGGGATTCGCCGCCCGAATGTCATCATGCCCCCAGCAATGCCTTGCATGGCGACGCGCATCGTCTAAGAACGGGCCGTCGACAGAGGGAGGGCATCATGTCGCGCAATCCGGGGCGTCCGCTTTCGCCGCATCTCACCATATGGAGATGGGGGCCGCATATGGTGGTCTCGATCCTGCATCGGGCAACCGGCGTGGGCATGGCCCTGGTTGCCGGGCTCGGCTTCATCTGGTGGCTGGTCGCCGCCGCGATGGGGGCGGAAGCCTATGACGGCTTCTACAAGGTCGCCACATCCTGGTTCGGCTATCTGGTCGCGATCGGGCTGACCTGGGCCTTCTTCCAGCATCTCTTCTCGGCGCTGCGCCATTTCGTGATGGACGTCGGCGCCGGCTATGAGCTGAAAACGAACAAGACCGCCGCCATCGCGACGATGGTCGGCGCGGTGATCGTCACGCTGCTGATCTGGGCACCGATCCTGGCCTCTCTCGCCAAGGGAGCCGAATAATGGGTAGCGGAACGGGTATCGGTCGCGTCCGCGGCCTCGGTTCGGCCAAGCATGGTGCGATGCACTGGTGGCGTCAGCGCGTCACCGCGGTGGGCAATTTGTTGCTCGCGACCTGGTTCGTGGCGTCGCTCTTCCGCCTGCCCAGCCTGGATCATGCGACCGTCGTCGGCTGGATCGGATCGCCGCTGGTCGCGGTGCCGCTGGTGCTGCTCACCATCTCGGTCTTTTATCATCTGCGGCTTGGCCTGCAGGTGGTGATGGAGGACTATGTCCATGAGGAAGGCGGCAAGGTCTTCTTCATCCTGTTGCTCAACTTCTATGCGATCGGGGGCGCCGCGCTGGCGATCTTCTCGATCCTCAAGATCGCCTTCGGGGGAGTGCCGGCCTGATGACCGAGGCATATAAAGTCATCGATCACCTTTATGACGCGGTGATCGTCGGTGCTGGCGGCTCGGGCCTCCGCGCGACCATGGGCGCCGCAGGCGCTGGCCTGAAGACGGCCTGCATCACCAAGGTGTTCCCGACCCGCAGCCACACCGTCGCGGCGCAGGGCGGCATCGCCGCCTCGCTCGGCAATATGGGCCCGGATCACTGGACCTGGCACATGTACGACACCGTCAAGGGGTCGGACTGGCTGGGCGACCAGGACGCCATCGAATATATGGTGCGCGAGGCACCGGCCGCGGTGATCGAGCTGGAACATGCCGGCGTGCCGTTCAGCCGCACCGAGGAAGGGCTGATCTATCAGCGCCCGTTCGGTGGCCACATGCAGAATATGGGTGCCGGCCCGCCCGTGCAGCGCACCTGCGCCGCCGCCGACCGCACCGGCCACGCCATGCTGCACGCGCTGTATCAGCAGAGCCTGAAGTACGACGCGGACTTCTACATCGAATATTTCGCGCTCGACCTGATCATGGAGAATGGCGAGTGCAAGGGCGTGATCGCGCTCTGCATGGAGGATGGCTCGATCCATCGCTTCCGCAGCCATGCTGTCGTGCTGGCGACGGGCGGCTCGGGCCGTACCTATTACTCCGCCACCTCGGCGCATACCTGCACCGGTGACGGCGGCGGCATGGTGCTGCGCGCGGGGCTCCCGCTACAGGACATGGAGTTCGTCCAGTTCCACCCCACCGGCATCTACGGCGCCGGCGTCCTCATCACCGAGGGTGCGCGCGGCGAGGGCGGCTATCTCACCAACTCCGAGGGTGAGCGCTTCATGGAGCGCTATGCCCCGTCGGCGAAGGATCTCGCCAGCCGCGACGTCGTGTCGCGCTCGATGGCGATGGAGATGCGCGAAGGCCGCGGCGTCGGCAAGGACGGCGAATATATCTACCTGCACCTCGATCATATCGATCCCAAGGTGCTGGCCGAGCGGCTGCCCGGCATCACCGAGACCGGCAAGATCTTCGCCGGTGTCGATCTGACCCGCCAGCCGCTGCCGGTGACGCCGACCGTCCATTACAATATGGGCGGCGTCCCCTGTAACTATCATGGTGAGGTCGTCACCCTGAAGGACGGCAATCCCGATACGGTCGTCCCCGGCCTGTTCGCGGTGGGCGAGGCGGCCTGCGTCTCGGTCCATGGCGCCAACCGGCTGGGCTCCAATTCGCTGATCGATCTGGTCGTGTTCGGCCGCGCGACGGGCTTCCGCCTCGCCGAGCTGATCAAGCCGAACAGCAAGCATGGCGCGATCAACAAGGAAGCCGACGACAAGGCGCTCGGCCGCCTCGATCATTATCGCAATGCGAAGGGCGGCTCGCCGACCGCGCAGATCCGTGTCAACATGCAGCGCACCATGCAGAAGCATTGCGCGGTGTTCCGCGATACCACGCTGCTGCGTGAGGGCCTGGGCCTGATCGACAATGTCTATGCGACCCTGCAGGATGTCGGGATCACCGATCGCTCGCTGATCTTCAACACCGACCTGATCGAGACGCTCGAACTCGACAACATGCTGCCGCAGGCGGTGGTGACGATGCATTCGGCCGCCAACCGCAAGGAAAGCCGCGGCGCGCATATGCACGAGGACCATCCGGAGCGCGACGACGCGAACTGGATGAAGCACACCATCACCTGGTTCGACAAAGGCCAGGTCACGATCGACTATCGCCCGGTGCACGAATATACGCTCACCGACGAGGCCGAATATGTGAAGCCGAAAGCGCGCGTTTATTGAGCGGGCGCTGTCGGGCAGAGTTTCGAAAAGGGGGCTTCGGCCCCCTTTTTTTCGGTCAGCCCGCCATCCTCATTCCCGCTTATCCTGCCGCCGGATGTCGATGCTCGCCATGATCAGCGCGAGGCAGATTAGGGCTGCAGCCACGGCAAAGGCGATGCGGGTTCCATTGGCGATCGCGTCCGGTCGCGCGGTGACGATGTCGCCGGAGGCTCCGAAGGCGAATATAGCGCCCATGGCGGATGCTCCGCTCACAAGCCCCAGATTGCGGGAGAGATTGAGCATCCCCGCAACGATGCCGCGTTGCGCCGATTCCGCGATCGCCATGATCGCGCTGTTGTTCGCCGCCTGAAATGTCGCATAGCCGACGGTCAGGACGACGATCGGTACGATATAGCCAGCAATATTTGGGCTATCCGGCGCCATGCACAGCGCGATCGACCCTATCACCATCGTCACAAGAGCGGCGACAGCGGCCGGGCCGGTGCCGAAGTGATCGACCATCCGCCCGGCTGGCATGCCGGCAAGCGCCGCGGCCAGCGGACCCGCCGACAGGGCCAGCCCGACTGTCGCCATATCGAGCTTAAGCACGATCGACAGATAAAATGGCCCGACGACCAGGGTCGTCATCATCACCGTCGAGATGAGAGCGCTGTTCAAAAGAGCTCTGCGCAAAGGGGGATTGCGGAACAGTGCCGGTTGGATCAGGGGCAAGGGCGTTCGCCTCTCGACGATGACAAAGGCGCCGCCGGCGATCAGTGCAACGCACAGCAGACCGAAGCCGGACAGGCCGAACCGCCCACCGTCGACCGTCATCGCCAGCGCATAGGCGCCCAGCGTCGCCAGCAGCAGCATAATACCGGCACCATCGATGCGCCGCCGGTCTGCCGGGAGGGTCGGCTCATCCTTCGGCAGGGCGCGCCGTATCAGGAGAAAGGCGAGTATCGCCAACGGAACATTGATCAGGAAGATCGCCGGCCAGCCCGCGAAGGCGATCAGCGTGCCGCCGAGTGACGGACCCAGGGCGGTGCCGGTCGCGGACATCGTCCCGAGCAGGCCCATCGTGCTGCCGATGCGGCCCCTGGGGATGACATCGCCGACTGATGCGATCGTCAGTGTCATCATGATCGCGGCACCAACGCCCTGCCCGCCGCGCGCCATGATCAGCAACCCCAGGGAGGGCGCCAATCCGCACAGCAGCGATGACGCCGCGAATATCGCGACGCCGATCAGCAGCAATCGCCGCCGGCCGACGAGATCGCCCAGCTGCCCCGCAACCACGACCATCGTCGTGATGGCCAGCAGATAGGCCAGGGTGATCCACTGCGTGGCGGGGAAGGAGGCGCCGAAACGCTGGGCGAGTGTCGGCAGCGCCGCATTGGCGATGCTCGTCGCGAGCGACGGCATCAGCATCGCCAGGGACAGCCCGGCCATGGCCGCCCGTGACGACTCCGATGATTCGATCCCGCCCCTCAATGCCATGGGCGCCCGCTTTTCGATCATTCCCGCCATGCTCCTGCACTCCGATTCTTCTTGTGGGGACCGACATTGCGGAGCACCGTGCCACTTCAAGTCGACTTGAGGTCAAGCATGAAACTGATCGATATTTCAGAGGTCGCGAAACGATCTGGTCTGCCTGCGGCGACGCTGCGCTTTTATGAGGAAAAGGGCCTGATCGAGTCGCTGGGTCGGCGCGGTTTGCGGCGCGTCTTCGATCAGGCCGTTCTTCAGCGGCTGTCCCTGATCGCGCTGGGCAGGATGGCGGGTTTCTCGCTCGATGAGATCGGGGAAATGTTGGTCGGTTCGCAGCGGCCTGTCGTCGACAGGGCGCTTCTGTCGGCAAGGGCCGAGGAGCTTGGCCGGACCATCCGGCAGCTCACTGCGCTGAAAAAGAGTATGGAGCATGCGGCCCTGTGTCCCGCGCCCGACCATATGCAGTGCCCGTCCTTCCAGAAGCTCGTCAACATCGCGGCCGCACGGATGGGCAGGTGGCAGCTGGGTCCAAAGACGCGTGTCGCCATCGGCGGGTGAAACGGCGGACGACGGGGTCGCCTCGAAGCGATTGACGGGCCTCGCCATGCCCCTGAAAAGGGGGCGTGACGATGGGGGCGATCAGCATGGCGTCGGAACGGCGGCCGGCATGGGCGGCGGCCTGGGTGATCATGGCTGCGCTGCTGGCGCTCATCGGCCTGCTCGCGCTGCGAATCGGCGGCGATCTGCCGGCTGGCCTGATCGATACCCAGACGGCGACGGTGAGCCTGTCGCAGGCGGCGGGGAGTGCCGGCGGGGCAGGTTCCTATCTCGCCGATATTCCGGGTAAGCCGCGTGCCGGCACCTATTTCGAGGGGCGGCGGCTGGTCGCCGGCTATGCGGGTCCCGCGGCGCGCTACCGTCGGTCGTGCGACGGGGCGGTCATCGATGTCGGCTTCGCGTCCGGCTCCGATAATCTCGATCTTGCCGCGCTCGATGCGTGGCGGACGGCGGCGCCCTGCAACATCTATGCGCGGCTCAGCCTCGTGCAGGTCTATGATCAGGACGGACGCCGGCCCCCGCTCGCCGCGCCTGATCGCGCCAATGAATCGCGGGCCGAGCCCAGCCGGGCCTGGGCCGGCCGGTTCGGCTCGCTCCATCAGGGGGCACAGGGCGCGGCGGTGCCCTTCGCGGTCGACGACACGTCGTTCAGCGCGCTGCTCGCCCTGCAGGTGATGGCCAGTGTCGAGCGGGTCAGCCTCTGGTCGCTGGCCGACAGCAGGGGCGGGGAGGCGGCACTCTATCTCGGCGGCGGCACGGGGCCTGCCTATCGCAGCGGGCAGGCGGCTACGCCCGACACCGATATGCGCTGGCTGCGCGACCCGGCGGTGGCGATCCGCGCCAATCCGTCCGTGGTCGGCTGGACGAGCAGCGCCGACGCGCGCAGCGTCTTCGCGCGCGGCAAGGTCGCGACGCGCCAGGGCCGCTTCCGTCCGGCGGCGATGAGCAGCTTCCGGCTGGGGATCGGCGGGCCGGCGCCGATGGCGAGCTGGGCGCGCTATGGCGTGGTCTTGTGGAAGGTGCCGCTGACCCCGGACGAGATGCAGGCGGCGATCGCACAGGTGAACCGGGCGATGGCCTTTCCGGTGAATTTCGATGCGATGGCGGTGATGCGCGGCGACAGCATCCTCTATGGCGCGGGTGCCGAGGGCTGGGATCAGCGCGGACCCGGCTGGTTTCTCGCAAAGGCGCTGCCGACCGTCGAGCTGTTCAACCTCGGCATGAAGGCGCAGCAGCTTGCCCAGCAGATCGGGCCGGATTTCACCCAGACGGTGGCGCCGCTGCTCGCGACATCGCCC
>CAZJXG010000062.1:12083-17967 GCA_964549965.1 uncultured Sphingomonas sp.
ATCCTCTGGCAATCGGGCACCAACGACATCGGCATAGCCGGGCGGAGCGCCGCGCAGCTGATGGCGGATTCGGCGCAGGCGGTGCGGATCAGCCGCGCCGCGCTGCCCGGGGTCCGCGTGCTGCGCACGACGCTTCTGCCCCGCAGCGATCGCGCCTGGATAACGGGTGGCACCAGTGACGGCACCCCGCGCGAAGCGGCCCGGCTGGCGGTCAACGCGGCGTGGCGGAACGGCGCCAGCGGTGCCGATCTGCTGCTGGATATCGGCGATCCGGCGTCGGTGATGGGTGCGCCGGCGGCACCTGGCGATCTCTCCCCCCATGCGGCGCCCGGCCTGCCCGACCGCGCCAGCCTCTATGTCGATCGTCTCCATCCGTCGAGCGTGGGCTATGCCAGCGGGCTGTGGCAGGCGATGGCCCGCGGGCTCCAGTCGCAGCTCGGCCAATAAGGTGACGTCGCGGCGATGACCGATATCCGCGCGCACCACTATCCCGTTCTCGACGGGATGCGCGGCGTGGCGGCGATCGGCGTGCTGATCTACCATTTCAAGGATCTGCTGCCCGTGCCGCTGTTCAAGGCGGGATATCTGGCGGTCGATATCTTCTTCTGCCTGTCGGGCTTCGTCATCGCCCATGCCTATGAGGATAAGCTGCGGGCGGGGCTCGGCGTCGGCCGCTTCGCGCTGCTGCGCTTCATCCGGCTGTGGCCGCTGGTGGCGCTGGGCGTGGGGCTCGGTGTGGCGCAGGCCTGGCTGCTGCCTGCCACCGCCGATCCCGCGCTGCTGGCCGCGACCGCTCCGCTGGCGATCCTGCTCAACATGCTCCTCCTGCCGTCCTTCGTCGGAGCGGGCGGCCGCATCTTCCCGGCCAATCCGCCGCACTGGTCGCTCTTCTACGAACTGGCGGTGAACCTCCTCTACGCCGCCCTGCTGCGCTGGCTGTCGAACCGGGCGCTGATCCTGCTGATCCTCGCCGGCTTCGCGGCGCTGGCGCTGGGCATCGCCGATATCGGCACCGCCAATATCGGCTGGGCACGCGATCAGATCCCGTTCGGGATCGGCCGGGTGACATGCGCGTTCTTCGCGGGCGTGCTGCTCTGCCGGCTGCGCGATCGGATCGGTGCGCCGCGGCTTGCCCGCGTTTGGTGGCTTGCGCTGCTGCTGACCGGGCTGGTCCTGACCCTGCCGGTCAGCCGCGCGCTGCGGCCGCTGTTCGATGCGCTGTTCGTGCTGGCCGGGGTGCCGCTGCTCGTGTGGCTGGGCCTGGCGAGCCGTCCGCCGGCACGCATGCTGCCGCTGCTCGCCGGGCTCGGCACCCTGTCCTACCCGCTCTATGCGCTCCACTTTCCGCTCTACCTCGCAGCGGCCGATCTGGCGGCGCGATCTCCCGGGGCGGGGGCGGTGATCGCCGTTGCCGCGATGGCGCTCGCCTGTGGGTTGAGCCTGCTGATCGCCCGGCTCTACGACATACCGGTCCGGCGCCGGCTCGGGGCCCTTTTCATCATTTCGCCGCAATGGCCCTCTAGGCGCCCGCGGCCATGAACAAAGCCATCATATTGTCGGCGGGGCAGGGCTCGCGGCTGCTGCCGCTCACCGCCGATCAGCCGAAATGCCTGATCGATTTCGCCGGCAAGAGCCTGATCGCGTGGCAGATCGAATCGCTCGTCGCCAATGGCATCAGCGAGATCGCGGTCGTCACCGGCTTCCGCGATGCGAAGCTCGCCGCCGCGCTGGCCGCGATCCAGCATCCGGGGCTGACGATCCGCACCGTCTTCAATCCCTTCTACAAGGTCGCCGACAATCTCGGTTCCTGCTGGATCGTCCGCGAGGAGATGGACCGGGACTTCATCATCCTCAACGGCGACACGCTCGTCGCGCCGGAGATCGTCGCCCGGCTGATCGCCGGCGCGGTATCGCCGATCACGGTGACGATCGACGTCAAGGACAGCTACGACCTCGACGATATGAAGGTGCAGCGCGACGGCGATCGTCTGCTGCAGATCGGCAAGCGGCTGGAGCCGCACGAGACCAATGCCGAATCGATCGGCATGCTGGCGTTCAAGGGCGAAGGCCCGTCGATCTTCCGCAACCAGGTCGAAGCGATGATGCGCACGCCCGAAGGGGTGCTCAACTGGTACCTGAAGGCGATCCACGCGCTGGCGCCGTCCGGCGTGGTCGGCACCGTCTCGATCGAGGGCCTCCCTTGGGCCGAGGTCGACTTCCCCGAGGACCTGCCGATCGCGCGGGCGCTGACCGAGGGCTGGGCGAGGGGGTGACGACGGATTGAGCCGCTAGGTCCGCTGGCCTATATCGGGGCGGGCTGAACAGGATAAGCTCCGATGCAGATCGATATTTCCGAGGCGGCAGAGCGGCTGGACGAGCTGGTCGATTTCGTTGAAGCCGGCGGAGAGGTCGTTCTCCTTCTTGACGGGCGCCCCGCCGGCAGATTGATCCCATTCGAACGGGGCGGGAATTCAGCATGGCAAATGCTCACTTCCGACCCATAGTCGATATTGACCGGCCATGCTTCAGGGAACAGACTGAAATCCATGTCCCTCAAGGTAGCATTTTTAGGATTAGCGGCTTCGTTCGGTATATTCGTTGCCTGCTGCCTGGTAATGTTGCGTTTTGGCCCTCAAATGAACGATCCGACGATCGTTTATCTCTATATCGCTGTCACAGGGCTTAGCGCGTTGGCGTGGCCGATCTTCACGATCTGGACCATTCGTGCGGCATTCGCATCGCTGCGGCGGAGCAAGCGCTTTCGGAAACGAAACGGCAGCTAACCATCCAACCCGGTCGTTCTGGCTTTCAACTCGGCCACAGCCCCTTCAGCCAGCCCGACAGCGCCCTGATCTGATCCGCATCCAGCGCCACCGCCTGGCCCAGCGCGGGCGGCCCGGGCCAGCCGGCGTCGGTGATGGAAATCCCGTCGCGCTCCCGCTCGCCCTCATAGCGCGGGATGACGTGGAAATGGACGTGCGGGTCGACCATCATCAGCATCAGATAGTTGAGCTTCTGATAGCGCACCACGCCCGACAGCGCGGTCTCGATCTCCTTCGTCACCGTCGCCAGCTCGGCATGGGCCTCGGGCGGAAGATCGCCGAAGGCGGTCGCGTCGGACTTGGCGGCCAGGACCAGCGAGCCGAGCGTCGGCTGTGCCGGCCGGAGCAGCACCACCCAGTAGCGGTAATCGCGGATCAGCGTCGCCGGAAAGCCGAATTTCTCGATCGTCGCATTTGCCATCTTACCCTCTCAGACCGTCAGCCAGGATGTGATCGCTTCGCCGCGCGCCTGCCGCACCATCGCCTGCACCAGCCGCACCACATGGAACAGGCAGGATAGCACGGTCCACCACGCCACCGCGATCAGGCCGATATCGGGGCGCTGGAACAGCGTCGCGACGAACAATATCACCATATTGGGGTTGCGGCGCGCGGTGATCAGCCGGAAATCGCTGTCGATCTTTTCCCAGACATGGATGTGGATGCCGCCATAGCGGCGGATGAACTCGCCCTCGATCAGCCGCTGGACGATATAGCCGCCCAGGATCGCGATCATCACCCAGGCGAAGCCCGCCTCGGACAGCGCCAGGCCCCAATGGGCAAGGCCCACGGCCCAGGCCCACCACCAGAAGGGGGGGTGGATCAGGTCCATGCCATGATCGAGGATATGGCCCCATTTGCTCGACGTGATCGTGCAGCGGGCGAGCTTGCCGTCGACGGTGTCGAGCACCATGAAGACGAGGCCCGCCGCCATGCCGGCCCAATAATGCCCTTCCCAGAACAGCCATGTCGCCCACAGGCACATCACCGCGCCGATCAGGGTGACGATGTTCGGCGTCATCCCGATCCGGGCGGCGATGCGGGTCAGCACCAGTGCCCATTCCGGCCAGAGATATTTGGTGAGGATATCGGTGACGCCCTTATAGGCGCCGAAATAGGTCTTGCGCTCGATCGCACGGACATGGCCGGGTTCGAGCCGCTCGAGCACCGGCTCCTCGCGCTTGCGCAGCGCCTCGTTGTAGAAGACGCGATGATCCTCGGCGCGGATTTCGGTCAGCCCCGCGGGAAAGCCGCCTTCGCCGCGGTCGTCGGTGACATGCGCGATGACCGTCTCGCCGCCCAGGGTCAGCACCGTGCCCGGGCGCGCGGCCATGAAGCGCAGCCACGCCGGTTCGAACACATGGCTGGCGGCGACCAGTAGGGTGGGGCCGCCGCCCCGATCCGCGTGGAAGGCCAGTTTTTCGGCGGCCGCGATCCTGCGCAGCCGCTCCGTGCTGGTCATGCCCCAGATCGGGGTCGGATTGGTGCCGATCGGCCGGACGCTCAGCGAACTGCTGTTCATATCTTCCACGGGGCGATTGATGTCGCGGTTTCCTTGCCGATCAGCCGGCGGGCTGGCAAGGCATGTTCATGAGCAGTCCGGCTTTTACCGCGATCATCCTCGCCGGGCAGCGCCCCGGCGGCGATCCCCTTGCCGAGCATTTCGGTCAGGCGTTCAAGGCGCTGGTCGATGTCGCCGGGCAGCCGATGCTGGCCTGGGTCGGCAGCACCCTGGCGGCGCGCGGCGATGTCGGGCGGATCGTGATCCTGGCGCAGGGGGCCGATGCGCTGCTCGATCATCCCGCCACATCCTGGCTGCGGGATGAGGCGCGGGTGATGGTGCGCGATTGCGGGGATTCGATCGTGGAGGCGATCAGCGACACGATCCGGGCGATGCCCCAGGCCTATCCCTTCCTGCTGACGACCGCCGACAACGTCCTGCTCGACGATGCGATGATCGATCGCTTCAGGGTCGGCGCCGACGGTGCCGACATCGCCGTGGCCCTCGTCGAACGGAAGGTGCTCGAAGCCGCCTATCCCGGCAATCGCCGCACCTGGCTGCCCTTTCGCGGCGGACAATATTCGGGGGCGAACCTGTTCTGGCTGGGCAGCCCGGAAGCGCTCAGGGTGCTGGCGATCTGGCGGCGGGTGGAACAGCAGCGGAAAAAGGCGCGGGCGGTGCTCGGCGCCTTCGGCATCGGCCTGTCGCTGATGATCGCGGCGCGGCTGCTGACCCTCGCCCAGGCGATCGAGCGGGTCAGCCGGCGTCTCGGCCTCCGGGCTAAGGCGGTGCTGCTGCCGCAGGCGGAGGCCTGCATCGATGTCGACAAGCCCTCGGACCACGCGATGGCCGAGGCGATCCTGCGCGCCCGGGCGGACTGATCAAAGCAGCCGGAGCTTCTGCCCGGTCTTGCCGAGCGCCAGCTTGTCGTCGCGGGTCAGCCCGAAGCGCCCCGACAGCCAGATACCGCCGAGCATCAGCAGCGCGCCGATCGCGATGCGGATCACATGGTGGAACGGCGCGACCAGGGCGGAGCAGAGCAGCAGCCCCATGCCGACCAGCGCCGCCACCGATGCCGCGCGGGCGAAGGGTGGCGCGAAGGGATGGATCCGCTCGTGGACCCACAGCTGGATCACCGGCGTCAGCACCGAGATGGCGATCCCGGCGGACACCGCGATCGCCATGCCGTCCATGCCGCCCTGCGGCAGCAGCAGCGCGCCCAGCGCCAGCGAGGCGGCCAGGCCGATCGCGCTGCCGACCAGCGGATGATGGTAGCGGCTGATGACCGACTGGATCGCGGAGGCCTGTCCCGACACGGCTTCCACCAGCCGGGTGACGGTCAGCAGCGCCAGCGCGACATAGGCGGCCTGGGCCGGGGTGCCGAACAGCGCGAGCAGCGCCCGCCCGCCGCCGACGATCGTGCAGACCACCGGGGTGGCGACGACGATCGTCAGGCGGGTGGCGAACCCATATATCTCGGCGACATGGCGGATGTCGTGGCGCACCGCTTCGGATGCGAGCGGGGCCATCACATAGGAAAAGGCCTGGCGGATCAGCTGAA
>CAZJXG010000063.1:0-17841 GCA_964549965.1 uncultured Sphingomonas sp.
GGCGGCGGATCAACAGAATTCGCCAAGCCCGCTCTCCCACAACCTTCGACATCACTGTCGGCAGCCAGTATTTCACTTGTTAGTGTCTAACAAATTTCGAAACAAGCGCAAATGGAATGATATAAATTCTTGTGTTAGAATATTTTATCGCGCCCTTATCTAAGCAGTTGGTCGGAGATTCCGAAGGCCTTCGCGGTTAGGCGGCGGAATGATTCAAACTCCTTTCCCAGATCCACGCGGTTCGGTGCGACGAGCCACTGATAGACCGTCCCAAAGATGAAGCTGTTGAAGCTGAAAGCATAAGATTCGGCGTCGACCTCGGGATCTATCTCGCCGCAGGCAATGCCCTCTTCAACCCAATGCGCGACATCGCGACGATAAATTTCGTGATAGGCGGCAAGATGGTCGCGCACGTCATTGTGCGAGCTGATTGATTCAAACCACAGGATATACATCGCTTGCATATAGGCCGAGTGGGTCGACAGAAATCCCTCTACGGCGCGCAAGGCCGCCAGACACGCCTGCGCGCCACCCCGGGTGCCGATCTTGTTCGCCAATTCCTGTGTCCATCTGGCATTGAAGTCCAGCACCAGCTGGCTGAACAATGCTTCTTTGGAACCGAACCGGCTCGATGCGAGGCCGCGCGAATAGCCTGCGCGTTCGCCGACCGACTTCAGCGTCATGGCGTGCGTCCCCTGTTCGATGATTAATTGCATCGCTGCCTCGAACATCCGGGCGTCGGAAAGCCCCGTACGCTCCGTCTGCGTGCGGCGACCGGTGCGTGGCTTGGCACGAGACTTAACTGGGCCAGCTACCTGCACCTGGGTCACTTTGCGCAGTGAAGCCTTACCCTTCGGGAGCGGCGGTGCTTTCATGAAAATTCTTCAACCCTTTCAAAACTCATCGTGCCCGTCGCGACAGCCTCGCGCAGCGCCTGCTTGTCAATCTTGCCGACGCTGGTCAACGGCAGACTGCCAATGTGCGCCCAATATTCGGGGATCCAAAAGCGTGCGACCCGGTCCTGCAACGCGCTGCGCAGCTTCGCGAAATCAGGACGCGCGCCGTCGGTGACGGTGACAATTGCGAGCGGTCGCTCCTCCCAGCGCGCATCTGCGATGCCGATTACCGCAGCGAGATCGACGCCGGCAAGGCTAGCGATATGGTTTTCCAGCTCGGCCGACGGAATCCATTCGCCGCCCGACTTGATCAGATCCTTCTTCCGGTCGGTGACCTGGACATAGCCGCGTTCGTCGATCGTCCCAGCATCGCCGGTGTCGAGCCAGCCGTCGGCGGTGAGCACGTCGGCGCCTTCGCCATTGTGATAGCCGCGCGCGACCCAAGCGCCGCGTAGCTGCAACCGCCCGACGCTCCTGCCGTCCTCGGCGACGCGCCTGCCGTCGTCGTCGACCAGCCGCACCGACACGCCGGCAACCGGGCGTCCGCTTTTCGCACGCAAGCGGCGCGCCTCCTCGCCGATGGTGCCGGCGGCCGGATGCGACAGGACGCAGAGCGGGCCTGTCTCGGTCATCCCCCACCCTTGGATCAGCGGCACATTCCAGCGGCGCTCAACCTCGGTGATAAGCCCATCCGAAACGGCCGATCCGCCGGCGATGATGACACGAAAACACGCCATGTCCACCGGGTCGAAGGTATCGGCCCGTAACAGGTCGTTGAGGATGGTGGGCACGGTCGCGGTAAAGGTCGGCGCCGTGGCGCGGATCATCCGGCGGATCGCCTCGGGCTGCAGGTGCCGCCCCGGCAGCACGAAATCGGCGCCCGCAAGCCAGCCCGAATAGGGGAGCCCCCAGGCATTGGCATGGAACATCGGCGGCAGCAGTAGAATCGTATCGCGGTCGCTCAACGCAAACGCGTTGGCGGCCATCGAAGCGAGGCTGTGCAGGAACATCGTGCGATGCGAATAGACTACGCCCTTGGGATTGCCCGTTGTGCCCGACGTGTAGCAGGTTGCGGCTGCGGCCGTTTCGTCCAGCATCGGAAATTCTGTGATCGGTGTATGGCCCGCGACAAAATTCTCATAAGGCGTCCAGGGCTTTTCCAGGCCGGCGAGTCCGGTGGTGTCGCCAGTGACGATGACATGCTTCAGCGTGTCGAGCGAATTGAGCTGGGGCAACAGGGTGGCAAGCAGCAGGCCATCGGCGATCAAAAAGGCATCTTCGGCATCTGCCATGATGAAGCGGAGCTGATCGGGGTGCAGCCGCAGGTTCAGCGTGTGGAGCACCGCGCCCATCGTCGGCACCGCCAGATAGGCTTCCAAATGAGCAAAATCGTTCCAGCAGAGGGTCGCAACGCGCGTGTTTGGCCCAACCCCCGCCGATTGCAGTGCCGCAGCGAGACGGCGTGCGCGTTCGGCGGTTTCGGAATAGCTGCGCCATATCACTTGTGCGCCGTCGAACAGGCCGATGCGGCTGGTCGCATGGATGCGTTCGCCGTGCGCGAAGATCGTCCCGGTGCCCAGCGGCTCGTGCATCATCGTAGCGTCCATCACGCCATGCCCTCGGCCTTGGCGATCCGCTGCGCGGCATCGAGCAACGCCGGCACATCTTGCTGGAGCCCACGCTCGTAGGGTCCGTCGATGTGGCCCTCGCGAAAGAGGACGTAGGCACCCTCGACGATCACCGCGAGCCGCCAGAGAGCGAAGGCCTGGAAATATCCCAGATGTTCGATCGAAAGCTCCGTCGTCTCGGCCCAGCGCCGGGCGAGCTCGGCGCCCGATATAACCCCGACGACGTTCGACACGCGCTGGATGAAAGCGAAGCCCAACGGGAAGCTCTCATCGCGGTTCCACATCGCGGTGACCAACCCGACATCGACGAGCGGATCGGCCAGGGTTGCCATCTCCCAATCGAGGATGGCTTGGACCCGCGGTGCATCGGCATCCATCAGCACATTGTCGAGATGATAGTCGCAATGGACAATCCTTACCGCTTCGGGCGCTGGTGCGTTATCGGCGAGCCAGGCGCCGATCGTTTCAATCAGCGGCAGATCGCGGACTGAATGGACAGATCGAACCGCCCGCCATCGCTCGATCTGACGAGCAACGAAATTCCGTGCCTTGTCGGGGTCGCCCAGCCCGGCGGGAATCGGCTTGATCGTATGGACGCTCGCAAGGGCGTCGATCAGCGCACAGCCTATGGCATCGCGCGTTGCGACGTCATTCGGATAAGCCTCGGGCAGCGTATCGGTGATCGCTACGCCGCGAACAAAACGCGTCAACGAAAAAGGCACGCCGAATACATCAACATTATCGCAAAATGAGATGGGCTCGGCGACCGGTGCCTTACCTGCAATCGCTGAAATGAATCGGAACTCGCGCGCGATGCCGGCGCTTGCGAGGTCGGATACGGTGTCGACCGGTGGATGCCGCAGGACCATCGGCCCGCTTGCACTTTCGATAAGGCTCGTGACGTTCGCGTTGCCCCCGGTCAGCGGGCGAACGATCCGCGCGTCGGTAATCCCCACCTCAGCTTCCAACCAACGAGAGAGCCGCTCGGTCGGATCGCTCACAATCTGCATAGCAGTCCGCCGTCGTTGGAGATGATCGAGCCGGTCATATATGTTGAGCCCGCGACCCACCAGACGACGTCGGCCAGTTCCTCGGCCGTGCCTTCGCGGCCGAGCGGAATGCCCGCCACTAACTTGGCCTTGGCGCGCGCCGATATGCCCGCCGTCATTTCGGTCGAGGTCAGCCCCGGGATGACCAGATTGACCCGGATGCCATGGCGCGCCAGCTCGACGGCGAGCACTTGGGTCAGCCCGACCAGTCCGGCCTTTGACGCGCCATAGGCGGCATCGCCCGAAAAGCCGCGCAACCCGACCACTGCGCCGATATTCACGACCGATCCGCCTTCGCCCAGATAAGGCAAGGCCGCGCGCACGAAATTGAGCGGACCGGACAAATTTGTATCGAGCACGGCCTGCCAATCATCTTGCGACAGCGAACCGATCAGCCCGCCGCGATGAAGTCCGGCATTGTTGATGAGGACATCGATGCCGCCCCAGCGCTCGACGACTTCGGCACAGGCGCTCCTGACGGATGCCGGATCGGTCACGTCGGCGACCAGTCCGATAGCATCCGCTCCGATCGATCTCGCGCGCGCGTCAATATCTGCGCCGCGCGCGATCAGGGCAACCTTGTCCCCCTTGTTGGCGGCCAGCCGGGCGATCGCGAGGCCAAGACCTCGCGATGCTCCGGTGACCACCCATCTGCGCTGTTCAGATTTCGACATAATGGACATTCGAAATTCTGCTCAGAATGACTGGGTCACAGCAAGTCCCCACGTCCGCCGCGGACGTGGCGCGCCATAGCTCCACACCCCCTGCACGTCATAGCCGATCGTCCAGCCTTTCTCGTTAGCGAGATTCTTGCCGAACAGGCTAATCGTGGTCTTGCTAAAGCGGGCATTGATGGATGCGTCGACCAGATATTGGCCGTCGTTGCGCAGATTGGGATTGTTGAGGAAGGTCACCTCGTGCGCGCCGATATAATGGACGTCGCCCGAAACCCATGCCGAAGCATTGCTGCCGATATCGGCCTCATATGTCGCCGCGACGCTCCACGTCCATTTCGGCGCGCGCCGAATCTTGAGGAAGCTCGCGTCGATCGGGGTTCCGGTGCTGTAAATGTCGCCGACGAAATCCTTATATTTCGCATCGAGATAGCCTAGGTTCCCGTTCAAGGTGAAGCCATCGGCGACACGCGCTGACAGGTCGAGCTCGAAGCCCTTGAGCTCCGCCGAAGCCGCATTGATCGTGCGGTTTTCTCGCCCGGTCGAGGTTCCCGGTGCGGGCACGTCGAGATCCTGCTGCATGTCGTTATATTTCATTAGGAAAGCCGCGCCGTTGAGACGTACGCGCCCGTTCGCAAACTCGGTCTTGAAACCTGCCTCATAGTTATCGAGCGTTTCTGGAGCATAGGGGATCGTCGCTGCACCAAGGGTTGCCGGACGCCCATTGAACCCGCCGCCGCGATAGCCGCGCGACCATAGGGCATAGATCATCGCCTCGTCGGTAATCTCATAGCGAAGCGAAACGCGCGGCGTGAACTTCGACCAATTCTGCTGGACCGGATCGGCCATGACGATCGCGCCCGGAATGGATCCGATCGGGTTCTCCTCGACCGTCGTGCCATAAAAGAAGATCGGCAAGTCATTTACGATGCTCGACTTCTTGTCCTTGGTATAACGCGCCCCGACCGTCAGCGTCAGCCGGTCGGCTATCTCGTAATCGCCTTCGCCATAGATCGCCCAGGACTTGTTGGTTTGGGTGACATTCTGCGCACTGGTGAGCAGCGGCGGGCCGGCGAAGCCGATATAGTTTTTGAGGTTGATCGTGTAGCGCGAATCCCAGAGATAGCCGCCCAGGACAAAGGTAACCGGCCCCGACCCGCCCTTGGTCAGGCGCAGTTCGTTGGTCGTCTGGCGCCACCGCGCGGGCCGGTCGGTGTGATACAGCGTCAGCGGAGAGGCATCGAAATCTTGGTGGATTGCCTCGTCGGTCTTCAGCCAGCCGAAAATATAGTCGACCTGCATGTCCGAGCCGAGCTCATAGGTAGCTTTGGCGACCGCCATGTCGAGCTTGAACGTTGCGTTCTTCTCGAGCCTGCCATCGGCGACGCTAACATAGCGATTACCGGAGGTCGGAACGCCCGGTGCGGGTGAACATTGGTTGTATGCCGCGCAAAAAAGGTCGGTCGGCCGGTTGACCCCGAGCAGCTGCGGCGGATCTTGCTTGGTCTTCTGATGATCGTAGCTGAGTTGGATGCCAAGATTGTCGGTCGGCTCGAACAATAGCGCGCCCGAAATGGCATAGAATTCCGACCGCTGGCCGGGCTGGTTATAGACTCTGTTGTAGAAGTAACCGTCGGATTTCTCGTAAGCGCCGCTGACCTTGGCTGCGACTTTATCGCTTAACCCCGTGCTCACGACGCCTTCCGCTTTCCAGCTATCGAATCTGCCATAGGTGAGACGCGCCTTGCCGGTCAGATCGTAGGTGGGTCGCGACCGCGAGAGATTGATAACGCCGCCTGTGGCGTTGCGCCCGAACAGCGTGCCCTGCGGGCCGCGCAACACTTCGACGCGGTCGATGTCGATCGCCTTGAGCAGGCTCCCTGAGCTCTGGCCGATATAGATATCGTCGATCACCACACCTACTGCGGGATCGACCGACTTCTCGATATCGGCGACTCCAACGCCGCGGATATAGACAGCGGCGACGCCCCCCGGCCCCTGCTGCGTATCGTCGATTATGATATTGGGCGAAGAGTCGGCAAAGTCACGGACGTCGGAATCGAAACGTCGGGCGATTTCGCCTGCCGATAGTGCGCTAATCGATGCGGGCACTTCCTGCATGCTCTCTTTGCGCTTGCGCGCGGTGACTACGATGTCTTCAAGAGCGCCAGACGATTCCGCGTGCGTCTCACTCGCGGCCTCCTGCGCTCTGGCGATCGAGGTCGGACACAAAATGAATGCTGTGGTGGCCAGAAGGCCCACGGATTTCACGCGATCGATCATAACATTTCTCTCCCATCGACGGGCGCACTGATAGCTCACGACCGCTTATGCGGTTGTCGTGAGCCATGCCCATATCAAAGCATGACTCACTTATTTGTTATCGACAAGCTAATTTATTTTGGATGGTAATATAGTTTCCGAGAATATGCTCTATCTATATGTTAAATAACATTTTTATAGTGATAATGGCTCGCTTTAAATATTCTTGCTTGTTCTCAACTAGTGAATGTGCCACACGATTCTCCAACGATAAATGTCTGATGGGAGAGTGGAATATGGCAGACCGGTTGGCCGGTAAGTCGGCGTTAATCTCGGGCGGCGCGAGCGGCTTGGGAGAGGCGCAGGCGATCCTTTACGCCCGAGAAGGCGCCACAGTGCTCATCGGCGATGTGCAAGTGGACAAGGGCCATGCTGTCGTCGCAGCAATCGAAGGCGAGGGCGGCAAGGCAGCGTTCGTCCGGCTCGACGTTACCGATGTGAGCAGCTGGGACGCAGCGGTCGCCGACGCGGTCGTTCGGTTCGGCAAGCTGACGACGCTGGTCAACAATGCTGGCATCTTTCACCCCGGCGGCATCGTCGACGAAACCGCGCAGGGTTGGGACCGCATGATCGCGATCAACCAGACCGGGGTTTTCCTGGGCATGAAGGCGGCGAGCGCCGCGTTGCTCGCCTCGGGCAACGGCGCCATCGTCAATATCAGCTCGCTCTACGGTCTAATCGGCAGCCCGAACGCCATCTCTTATCACGCATCGAAAGCTGCAGTTCGCATCATGGGCAAGGCCGGCGCGCTCGAATTCGCCAAGCAGGGCATAAGGGTCAACACGATTTTCCCCGGACAGATCAAGACCCCGATCCTCGGCGATATCACCCCGGAACAGGACGCCGCGATCAAGGAGTCGATCCCGATGGGCATCGTCGGCGATCCGATGGATATCGCCTATGCCAGCCTCTACCTCGCCTCCGACGAAGCCAAATATGTATCCGGCGCCGAGCTATGGGTCGATGGCGCATGGTACGCAGGGCAATGAGGCAATCTCCAAGCGAAAGGACCTGTCACTGATGGCCTGGGATTTTTCGACCGACCCTGATTTCGAGCAGCAGCTTGAATGGATGCACCGTTTTGTGGTGGAGCAGATCGAGCCGCTCGACCTCGTCTTTCGCGACCCGGCGGCGCACGTCGATCCGCGATCGCCTGCCGCGCGCGCGATGGCGCCACTCAAAGCAGAGGTGAAGAAGCGCGGCCTGTGGGCCCGCCATCTCGGTCCCGAACTCGGTGGCCAAGGTTTGGGCCAGCTCAAACTCGGGCTGATGAACGAAATCCTTGGGCGCAGCCGCTTCGCGCCGACGGTGTTCGGAACGCAGGCGCCTGATACCGGCAACGCCGAAATTCTCGCGCGCTTCGGCACTGAAGAACAGAAGGCGAAATATCTCCAACCACTGCTCGATGGCGAGATCGTCTCCTCCTACTCGATGACCGAGCCGCAGGCTGGCGCCGACCCCGGCGAGTTTACCTGCAAGGCGCGGCTCGACGGCGACGAATGGGTGATCGATGGCGAGAAATGGTTCGCCAGCCACGCATGCATTGCCGAATTCCTGATCGTTATGGTCATCACTAATCCCGATGTGCCGGTGCACGAAGGCTCGACCATGCTGATCGTCCCGCGAGACACGCCGGGGCTCGAAATCGTCCGCAACACCGCAGTCGGGCCTAAGGACGAGATAGGCGGCGGGGTCCACGGCTATCTCCGCTTTACCAATTGCCGGGTGCCCGAGGCGAGCCGGCTCGGTCCGGTCGGCGAAGGCTTCAAGGTCGCCCAGTCGAGGCTCGGCGGCGGGCGCATCCACCATGCGATGCGCACCGTGGGCATGCTGAACAAAGCGATGGACTATATGAAGGAGCGCGTCGTCAGCCGCACGACAAAGGGTGAACGGCTGGCCGACAAGCAGATGGTCCAGGAAAAGATCGCCGACAGCTACACGCAGATCCTGCAGTTCCGCCTGCACGTGCTCTACGCCGCCTGGCTGTTCGATCGCGATCAGGCCTACACGCGTCCGGTGCGGCGCGAGATCAGCGCGATCAAGGCCGCGATGCCGGGCGTCCTCAAGGATGTCGTCTATCGCGCGCTCCATCTCCACGGCTCGCTCGGCATGTCGAACGAAACGCCGCTGATGGATATGTGGCAATATGTGCCCGAAATGGGGATCGTCGACGGACCAACCGAGGTCCACAAGATCGGCGTCGCCAAGGACATATTGCGCGATGCAGTCCCTTCGGAGGGAATCTTCCCCTCCTATCATGTGCCGACGCGCCTTGCCGCGGCACGCGAGAAATTCGCCGCCTATCTCGACTGAAGCTGAATTCGCGAGGAACCTCGAATGACCGAAGCCGCTGACGTCGAGCAGCGCCTCGACCGCCTCGAATGCCGCTTTGCGACGCACGATTTGGTCAGCGATTATTGCCACGGCTTTGACAAGCGCGACTGGGACCGCTTTAGCGCGATCTGGTGGCCGGACGCGGTCTGGGACATCGGCCCGCCCTTCGGCACATTCGAAGGCAGCGACGGCATCGCGCATGTCACCAAGGATATATTGTGGGAGGCCTGGCTGGCGTCGAGCCACTTTACCACCAACCTCGTCGTCACCTTCGAAGGCAAGGACCGTGCGACGGGCCTATGCGACGTCGATTGCATCGGCACGACGTCGGACGGACAGGCGCAGACGGTCAGCGCAAGCTATTATGATATCTTCGAACGGCGAGCTGGCGTCTGGAAAATCGCGCATCGCAAGGTGAAGATGTATCACTTCAACCCGCTGCCTGGCGTCACGCTGTCGCCACCAGCATAGGAGATTCTATGGCCTATTTCGACATCAATGACGGCGGCCGCATCTATTATGAGTACCACCACGCGCCAAAATTGCCGGTCGTGCTGATCCACGGCTGGGGCATGTCGGGCGATTATTGGACGTCGGCGGTCGAGGCACTTCTTGCCGACGGCCACGGCGCAATTGTGATCGACCACCGCGGCTGTGGCCGCTCCGACCGCGATTTCGCCGACATGTCGATCAATGCGATCGCGGGCGACGTCGCCGCAATCGTCGCGCTTTGCGGCGCTCCCCGCGTGGCGCTTAACGGCTGGTCGCTCGGCGGTGCCGTCGCGGTGGCCGCCGCCGAACTGCTGGGCGAGCACGTCGCGGGGCTTATCCTGACCTGTGGCGCGTCGCCGCGTTATGTCCAGTGCGAAGGCTTCCCGCATGGCGGCACGGCGGAGGATGTCCTCGGCATCGCCGCCGCGATCACTGCTGACCGTCCCGGCTTTTTCCGCGCGCTTGCCGAAAGCGCATCGGGCGAAGGCGCAAGCGCAGCGATGATCGGCTGGGTCGAACGCGGCTTCCTCGCCACCGGACCCCGCGCAAGCACCACCCTCGCCGGTCTTGCGACGCTCGATCAACGTGACTTGCTGGCATCCTTCGCTTTTCCCGTCCTGTCTATCGGCGGTGCAAAAGACAGCATTGCCGATCCCGCCATCGCCGGCTTCGCCGCGAATTGCGCGCAGCACGGCACGCTGCTCACCTTGGACACTGGCCATTCGCCCCATATCGAGGACCCGTCCGGATATAATGCGGCACTAATTGAATTCGTGAGGACGCTCAGCTGATGTCGACTGCGCAGCCTGACGATCTGGCCGCTTTGCTCGCCCCTCTGCACGCTCCGTTCGCATGCAAGTCGTTCAAACCGCCGAACCGCTTCTGCATGGCGCCAATGTCGCGCTATTTTGCGCCGGGCGGCGTGCTGAGCGACGAAGGTACTGAATATTACCGCCGCCGCGCCGCCGCCGGGATCGGCACGATCATCACCGAGGGGACGGGAGTCGCCATCGACCACACGGTGTCCGCCGACACCGTGCCGATCTTCGCCGGCAACGAACCCCTCGCCGCCTGGAAAGGCGCGGTCGATGCCGTCCATGCCGAAGGCGGCATGTTCGTGCCGCAATTATGGCACGTCGGCGGCTGTGCCGACCTCAACTATCCCGACTCGCCGCACGCGCCGTTGGTGAGCCCTTCGGGCTTTGCCGGACCCGACGTGCCAGGCGGCCGGGCGATGACCGAGAGGGATATTGCGGATACCGCCGCCGCCTTCGCCGAATCCGCTCGCGAAGCGAAACGGATCGGCTGCGACGCGATCGAGCTCCATGGCGCGCACGGCTATATTTTCGACCAATTCTTCTGGGACCGGACGAACCTTCGCAGCGATCGTTACGGCGGACCCGACATCGCCGACCGCGCGACCTTCGCAGCCGAGGTCGTCGCCGCCTGCCGCGAAGCGGTTGGTGAGGATTTCGCGATCATCATGCGCGTCTCGCAGTGGAAGACCTATGACTATGACGTAAAACTGGCGCGCGACCCCGACGAAATGCACCGCTGGCTCGACCCGATGGCGCGCGCCGGCGTCGACATCTTCCACGCCTCGCAGCGGCGCTTCTGGGAACCCGAATATGAGGGCGACCCCAAAAATCTCGGCGGCTGGATCAAGGAAGTCACCGGCAAGCCCGTGATCACCGTCGGGTCGATCGGCATGGACCGCGACCTCATGCAGGATTTCGTCGAGGGCATTTCCTCACCGATGCTCGGCCGGCTGGAAGATCTGGTCGCGATGTTCGAACGCGGCGAATTCGACCTCGTAGCGCTCGGCCGCGTGCTCCTTGCTGACCCCAACTGGTTGGAAAAGGTCGAGCAGCGACGCATCGACGAATTGACCGCATACGACCGCGCGACCGCACTCAAACAATATGAACATGATTAACTTTATGAACCTGTCGATTCATTCAGCAGGCGGCATGAAGAGCATGCTGGTCAAGGTCGGCTGGTCCGGGGAGGATGTGGACCTGTTCGAGGTCAACGAGGCGTTCGCCACGGTCGCGATGATCGCTGCACAAGATCTCCACATAGCAGACGACAAGATGTGAATGGCGGCGCAACCGCGCTGGGTCATCCGATCGGTGCGTCGGGTGCGCGCATCATCGGGACGTTGCTGGCAGTGCTGGCGCGGTGGGCGGCGTTGTGCGGCCAGCGCCATGGCCCTCGAATTGCTTCGAAAAGGGACGAACGAGATGAAGATTGAAGGCGCAGCAGCGATCGTCACCGGAGGCGCGTCCGGTCTGGGTGCGGGCACGGCAAAGCGTCTTGCGGCCGCTGGTGCCAAGGTCACGATCTTCGATCTGAATGCCGATCTGGGCAAGGCGACGGCGCAGCACATCGGCGGCCATTTCATATCGGTGAATGTGACTGAGGAGGCGGCGGTCGAGGCTGCGATCGAGGAAGCGGAAACCATCAACGGCAAGGCTCGCATCCTTGTGAACTGCGCCGGAATCGGCTCGCCGGCCAAAGTGATCGGTCGCGACGGCAAGGCACTCCCGCTGGGCGATTTTTCCAAGATCGTCACGATCAATCTTATCGGCAGCTTCAACGTCCTGTCGAAATTCGCCGCGCGCCTTCACGACGCTGATCGGGTTGGGGAAGAGCGCGGTGTCATCATCAACACCGCATCGGTCGCTGCCTATGATGGTCAGATCGGGCAGGCGGCCTATGCCGCGTCTAAGGGCGGCATCGTTGGCATGACGCTTCCGGTCGCACGCGAGTTCGCCCGCTACGGTATCCGTGTGATGACGATCGCGCCCGGCATCTTCTGGACGCCGCTTCTCGCGACCCTCCCTCAGGAGGCGCAAGACTCGCTTGGCAAACAGGTGCCGTTTCCGAGCCGTCTCGGTCAGCCGGACGAATATGCACAGTTGGTGGAGAGCATCGTCACCAACCCAATGCTGAATGGCGAGACGATCCGGCTGGATGGCGCGATCCGGATGGCGCCGAAATGAGCGACAGCATCGTCCTTGGTGCCGGTCCCGAGGCGACGGCGGCGATTGCGGCGAAGGTGGAGGCCTTCGTCCGCGAGGTTATCGTACCGTATGAGCAGGATCCGCGCCGCGATCACCATGACTGCCCGAGCGAAGATCTTGTTGCCGAATTGAAGGCGAAGGCGCGCGAGGCAGGTTTGATGACGCCCCATATTTTGGCGGATGGCCGTCATCTGTCCCAGCAGGAGACCGCTGTGGTCCTGCGCGCGACCGGATTGTCACCTTTGGGACCGCTCGCACTCAACACGGCGGCGCCCGACGAAGGAAATATGTATCTCCTCGCCAAGGTCGGCAGTCTCGAGATCAAGGAACGCTTCCTGCATCCGCTTGTCGAGGGCCGCGCGCGCTCTGCATTCTTCATGACCGAACCAGCGTCGGAAGGCGGCGCCGGCTCCGATCCTTCGATGATGCTGACGACCTGTCATCTGGATGGCAATCATTGGGTGATTAATGGTCGCAAGGCCTTCATCTCCGGCGCTGACGGCGCTCAGATCGGCATCGTCATGGCGAAATCGGAGGCCGGCGCCTGCATGTTCCTCGTCGATCTCCCAGATTCCGCAATTCGCATCGAGCATGTCCCGAATACCATCGATTCCTCAATGCCCGGCGGTCACGCGGTAGTGGCGATCGACAATTTGCGCGTCCCGACGGACCAGATGCTTGGCCAATCGGGTGAGGGCTTTCGGTACGCGCAGATTCGGCTCGCGCCAGCACGCCTGTCTCACTGTATGCGCTGGCTCGGCGCGTGCATTCGGGCGAATGAAATCGCTACCGATTACGCCTGCCGGCGCCAGGCATTCGGGGAAACCCTGATCGACCATGAAGGCGTCGGCTTCATGCTCGCGGAGAATATGATTGATCTGCGGCAGGCCGAACTGATGATCGACTGGTGCGCGCGGGTGCTGGACGCAGGCGGCGCGGGTGGAACCGAGAGTTCGATGACGAAGGTCGCTGTCTCCGAAGCACTGATGCGCGTGGCTGACCGCTGCGTACAGGTCATGGGCGGCTCCGGCGTCACCAGCGACACGATCGTCGAGCAAGTGTTCCGCGAGATCCGCGCCTTCCGGATCTACGACGGGCCGACCGAGGTTCATAAGTGGAGCCTCTCAAAGAAGATCAAACGCGGCTGGAAGGAACGGCAATCATGAGCGTCGATGTTGCCGCAAACACGGGCACAACGGTAGTCCGCGAGGCGCATCGATTTGACGAGCTTCGGCTGGCGCGTTGGCTCGAAGCGAATATCGCGGGCTTCGCCGGACCGCTCAGCGTGGAGCAGTTCAAGGGCGGCCAGTCCAATCCCACGTACAAGCTCATTACGCCGACGCGCTCTTACGTTCTCCGGCGCAAACCGCCAGGGCAACTGATCAAGGGTGCGCATGCGGTTGAGCGTGAGGCGCGCATCCTTTCAGCGCTTGGGCCGACCGGCTTTCCCGTCGCAAAGGTCTACGGTCTGTGCACCGACCACAGCATTATCGGTAGCTGGTTCTTCGTCATGGAGATGGTCGAAGGGCGTATTTTCTGGGATGCGACCTTTCCCGATATCGAGAAAGCGGAACGCGCCGCCTATTTCGACGCCATGAACGCAGCGATGGCTGCACTGCATCGCATCAATCCGGCGGCAGTCGGGCTGGGCGATTATGGCCGACCGGGCAATTATTTCGAGCGGCAGATCGCTCGCTGGTCGAAACAATATCTGGAAGACGCCGACGCTGGTCGTGATCCGGACATGGACCGGCTGGTCGCATGGCTGCCGGCCAATATTCCTGCGGGCGACGAGACCAGCATCATGCATGGCGATTTCCGCTGCGACAACCTAATTTTCCACCCGACCGAGCCGCGCGTTCTGGCCGTGCTGGACTGGGAATTGTCCACGCTTGGCCATCCACTGGCCGACTTTGCTTATCATGCGATGATGTTCAGGATGCCTCCCGACATAGTCGCCGGCCTGGGCGGTGCCGATCTTGCCGCGCTCGGCATTCCATCTGAAGCCGGCTATCTCACCGATTATTGCGCGCGCTTGGGACGACCGGTCATCAGCAAGGCCGATTATGATTTCTACATCGCCTTCAATTTCTTCCGGATCGCCGCAATCTTTCACGGGATCAAGGGGAGAGTGATGCGGGGCACAGCGGCATCCGCACATGCTACAGAGCGTGCGGCGAGCTTTCCCCGTTTGAGCGCACTTGCGCGCGAGAGCATGGAGGCCTGCCTGTGAGCGATACTCCCCTCCTCGTGGATATGACCGACGGTATCGCCCGGCTGGCGCTCAACCGTCCACCGGCGGGCATGCGATCGACCTGTCCATGGCGCAGGTCTTGGTCGAGTCATCGATCCGATGCCAGACCGATACCTCTATCCGCCGCGTCGCCCTGACCGGTGCCGTTTGGATATTCTGTGCCGGGGGGGGTGTCGGGCTTTCGCATCGGCTGGTGACCCGGTGTCCGCGCTGCTGAGCGAACTTGCCATCACGCTGCATACGGCGCTTGCGCGCTTCGCGCGAATGGCCAAGCCATTGCTGGTGCTGGTCAACGGCCCCGTCGCCCGGGCCGGACTGAGCGTCGCGGTCGACGACGCCCAGCTTATGGACGATGGGCGTATAGCAGCAGCCCAGCTTAGCAGTTCTGCGGTTGCTGCCCTCGGCGTGACGCGGGCGCTTCTCCAAGACAGCTTCGCGAGCGGTTATGAAGCGCAGCTTGAGCGTGAAGCGCGTGCGATCAGCACAGCCGGCGCCAGCAAAGAATGTCGCGAAGGGCTCGCCGCCTTCTTCGCCAAACGTCCCCCTATTTCAAAGGAGCATGATCATGGCTGAAGCCTATATCGTTGACGCAGTCCGCACGCCCGGCGGCAAACGCAAAGGTCAGTTCGCTGGCTGGCATCCCGCTGACATGGCGGCCGAAGTCCTGAACGGGCTGATCGATCGAACCGGGATCGATCCGGCAGCAGTCGAAGACGTGATCCTGGGTTGCGTGACGCAGGCCGGCGAGCAGGCGTTCGCCTTCGCGCGCAACGCTGTTCTGGCGTCCAGACTTCCGCAGAGCGTGCCCGCAGTGACGATAGATCGCCAGTGTGGCAGTTCGCAGCAGGCCGTGCAGTTCGCAGCGCAGGCAATCATGTCGGGCACGATGGACGTGGTGATCGCCGCAGGTGCCGAAAGCATGACCCGTGTGCCGATGTTCACGAACCTGTCGTATCACGCGAAAGAGGGGGTCGGTGTTGGACCGGTCAGCGACAGGATCAAGGCGCGCTATGGCGTTGACGAGTTCAGCCAGTTCGGCGGCGCGGAGATGGTCGCTCGAAAATATGGCTTCGATCGCGAGACACTCGACCGGTTTGCGCTCGAAAGCCATCGGCGAGCCGCCGCTGCGACGGCGGCAGGCGCTTTCGACAACGAGATCATACCACTGGACGTCGATGGCACGCCGCGGACGACCGATGAAGGAATCCGGGCAGATGCGACGTTAGAAGGAATCGGATCGGTCAAGCTGCTGCAGGAAGGCGGTGTCATCTCGGCGGCGAATGCCAGCCAGATTTGCGATGGCGCGTCTGGCACTCTGATCGTGTCGGAACGCGCGCTCAAGCAATTTGGGCTGACGCCGATAGCTCGCATCGTCAACATGACCGTGACCGCCGGCGATCCGGTGATCATGCTGGAGGAGCCGATCCCCGCGACCCAGAAGGCGCTCGCGCGTGCGGGGATGAGGATCGGGGATATCGATCTGTACGAAGTCAATGAGGCTTTCGCCCCCGTGCCCTTGGCTTGGCTGCAGGCCATCGGCGGCGATCCGGCCAAGCTAAATGTGAACGGCGGCGCGATCGCACTTGGCCATCCGCTGGGCGCGAGCGGGACCAAGCTCATGGCGACGTTGATCCATGCGCTGAAAGCGCGCGGAAAGCGCTACGGCTTGCAGACCATGTGCGAGGGCGGCGGCATCGCCAATGTGACGATTCTCGAGGCGCTGTAATGGCATCCGGAACCGTTTCACCGCGCTGCTGGGTATCGAAAAACCAATCGTCCAAGGCGGTATGATGTGGGTTGGCCGGGCCGAGCTTGCCGCTGCGGTTTCCAACGCTGGCGGCCCGGTCGATGAGGCGAAGGCGATCATCCGCGGCTCTACGAGCATCACTCGAACTTCGCCGTCAGCCGTCCCGCGCTCGACAGCCAGGTTGCGATTGTGCGTGAGCGACGCGTTCCCGATAGCATCCGGGGTCAGGTTGGCCAACGCGATCCTTGCGGAAGGTGGCACTTTCGATGGTATAGAGCATATTGTTATTGTAATAAATACCGATGTAAATCAATATCTTCTGACGAAAATTGGGTGCCTGTTGGGGCCGCCATCGCTCTCCCGCGACAGCGCCATGCCTCCGGCCGACGAGAGATTTTATGCTTTCCTTATGCGCTGCGGCCCTAATCCCCGTGGCGCCTTAACGGCCCTTCGCTCTAGCTAGCCATCCGGACATCATCGTTCGGAGACCATCATGCAGGATCTTTGCTGGCTCGCCCTGATCGCCGCTCTGGCCGCGATCAGCCTGGGCTATATTCGCCTCGCGGGCCGGGCCTGAGCGCCATGGGCATCGATCTCTGGCTGGGAGCCGCCACCGCGCTGGGCCTGCTCCTTTATCTCGTCGCCGTGCTGGCGCGTCCCGAACATTTCTGAGGAGTTGAGCGATGACCTTCTCCGGATGGGCGCTGATCCTCGCCTTCATCGCCATTCTGCTGCTGCTGACCCGGCCGATGGGACTGTGGCTGTTCGCGCTTTATGAAGGGCGGCCGACGCCGCTCCACCGCCTGTTCGGCCCGGTGGAAACCGGCTTCTATCGCCTTGCCGGCATCGATCCCGGTGCCGAGCAGGGGTGGCGCCGCTATGCGGTGCATATGCTGCTGTTCAATCTCGGGCTGCTGCTGCTCAGCTATCTGATCCTGCGCACCCAGGCCTGGCTGCCGTTCAATCCGCGCGCGCTGCCCAATGTCGCGCCCGACATCGCCTTCAACACTGCGATCAGCTTCGCCACCAACACCAACTGGCAGAGCTATGCGGGCGAGGCGGTGATGAGCCAGTTCAGCCAGATGGTCGCGCTCACCGTCCATAATTTCACCAGTGCGGCGACCGGCATCGCGCTGGCCTTCGCGCTGTTCCGCGGCTTCGCGCGACGCGAAACGGCCACGGTCGGCAATTTCTGGGCGGATATGGTGCGCGTCACCCTCTACCTGCTGCTGCCGCTGGGGATCGTCTACGCCCTTGTCCTGATCGCCAATGGCGTGCCGCAGACGCTCGCCGGTTCGGTCGATGCCACCACCTTGGAAGGCGCGCGGCAGACGATCGCGCTCGGCCCCGTCGCCAGCCAGGAAGCGATCAAGATGCTCGGCACCAATGGCGGCGGCTTCTTCAACGCCAATTCGGCGC
>CAZJXG010000064.1:0-17795 GCA_964549965.1 uncultured Sphingomonas sp.
AATGGACATGGCCGATCGTCCAGTCGGTATAGTGCGACAGGCTGTTGACCGCCTTCACGCTCATCATCGGCCCCTCGAAGGTCGACATGCCGTAGAAGGCGAGCGCCAGCACCATCATGCGGATGATCGGATCGGTGCGGACCTTGTCCCAGGCGCCCGACAAGGTCATCAGCCCGTTGATCATGCCGCCCCAGCTCGGCATCCACAGCATGACAGAGAACACCATGCCCAGCGTCTGCGCCCAATCGGGCAGCGCGGTATAATGGAGGTGGTGCGGACCCGCCCAGATGTAGAGGAAGATCAGCGACCAGAAATGGACGATCGACAGGCGGTAGCTGTAGACCGGGCGCTCGGCCTGCTTGGGCACGAAATAATACATCATGCCCAGGAAGCCGGCGGTCAGGAAGAAGCCGACCGCATTATGGCCGTACCACCATTGGGTCAGCGCATCCTGTACGCCGGCGAAGGCGGAATAGCTCTTCGATCCGAACAGCGAGACCGGCATCGACATGTTGTTGACGAGGTGCAGCATCGCCACGGTGACGATGAAGCTGAGATAGAACCAGTTCGCGACATAGATATGCGGCTCCGACCGGCGCACGATCGTACCGAGATAGACGGCGAGATAGCTGACCCAGATGATCGTCAGCCAGATATCGACATACCATTCGGGCTCGGCATATTCGCGGCCTTCGGTGATGCCCAGCAGATAGCCGGTCGCCGCCAGCACGATGAACAGCTGATAGCCCCAGAAGACGAAGCGGGCGAGCGCCGGAAAGGCGAGCCGCGCGCGGCAGGTGCGCTGCACCACCCAGAAGCTGGTGCAGATCAGCGCATTGCCGCCGAACGCGAAAATCACCGCCGATGTGTGCAGCGGCCGCAGCCGCCCGAAGCTGCTATATTCGAGGCCAAGGTTGAGCGCCGGAAAGGCCAGCTGCAACGCGATGTAGAGCCCGGCCAGAAACCCGGCGAGGCCCCAGAACATCGTCGCGATCACGCCCCAGCGGATGACATCGTCATAATAGCCCGTCGCGACAGGCTGGCCGGAACGTGCGCCCAGGGTTTCGAAATCGGCCCGACGCAGGGTCACGACAAGCGTGACCAGCGCCGCCACGGCGACGATGCCCATATGGACCGCAAAGGCGGAATCCACCGCCAGCATGCAGGCGACCACGGCAAGCAGAAAGGCGCAGAACCACCCCCCACTCCGGAACAACAGAGCGTCCATCTTCTTCCTCTTTTTTCCAGGTCGCCGGGCCATCGCCCATTGACGGGAGCGGGTCCTTGACCGAGGTCAAACCCTTCAGCCGTCGGCGATACGCTTCAACTTGTCCGGCGCGTCGATCGTGAGCCGGCGCGTCCCCGGCAGCGAAATGATCCCTGCTTGCTTCAACTTGGTCAGCGACCGGCTGACCGTCTCGATCGTCAGCCCCAGCACATCGGCCATCTGCTGGCGCGACAGCGGCAGGGCGATCTCATGCTCGGCGTTGAGCCGGGCGCTCATCTCCAGGATCAGGCTGGCGACACGCTCACAGGCCGATTTGCGGCCGAGCAGCAGCATCCAGTGCCGCGCGCGATCGAGTTCGACCAGGGTGCGTGCAAGCAGCGCATGCTCCACCTCGCCATGCTCATGGGCGAAGCGGTCGAAGGCGCTGCGGCCGAATACGCAGAGCGATGCGTCAGTCAGGGCGGTCACGCTGTGATGGCTGTCGCGGCCGAACGGCCTGCCGATGAAATCCGAAGGATAGACGATACCGACGATCTGTTCGCGGCCGTCACCAGTCACGGTCGACAATTTGAGCATCCCGGCAAGCACATTGCCGACCAGGATCGATTCATCGCCCTCCCAGACCAGCGTCTGGCCGGCGAGGACATGAATCTTGCGGCCGAGGCGGCTGAGCACGTCGAGCGCCTCCGGATCGAGCGAACAGCAGATCGCGGAGGCGCGCACCGCACAGCCCTCGCACGAGCGGTTCGCCTCTCCACCGCCGCTTCGCCCGCTCAACATTCCAGTCTGCATATCCACTACGCCAATCCCCGAAACTGACGGCCCCGATGAGGGCTTGGGTTTCACCCAGCGGAGCCGCTGCCGGAATACGCAAATGTACGAAGGATGCGCCGGTAAGCGCCCGAAAACAGGAAAAGGCCGCCGGCTTGACGCCCACGGCCTTTTCCCCGGAATGGACATCATCCGCATCCCCGGGACGCGGATGATGGACGATCAGAACTTGAAGCGGACGCCGGCGGTGAACGCCCGGCCGATGAAGTCGTAGATCGCGATATTGGTGGGCAAGTTCACGCCGGGAACGGTGCCCGGAATGATCGGCGGCTTCTGGTCGAGCAGATTGCTGACATTGCCGAACAGCTCGAAGCTGCCGCCGCCGGCCTCGACCGTGTAGCGCACCGACAGATCGGTATACCAGAAGGCGGGAACGCTGTTGTCGACGAAGCGGATCTGCGCCGGGCCGCCGGGCTGATCGAGCCGCATCTTGTGGATATACTGCTCCGACACGGTGATACCGAACGGACCCTGCTCATAGTCGACCGTGAAGTTGCCGCGCCAGCGGGGGAAGCCCGCCGGGTTGGAGCCGACCACGTTGACGCCCGCATAATGGGCGACCGGCGCGCCGATATATTGCTGCGAGTCGAACTTATCGAGATAGTTCGCATACCAGCGCAGGCTGAGCTTGCCATTGTCGCCCACCCGGGTGCGATAGCTGGCGTCGATGTCGATGCCGGCAGTCTTCAGGAAGGCGATATTGGCCGGCACGAGGCTGACGAGAGACGGCAGGCTGGTCGGCGTCGGGCGGCTGATCAGCGAACATTCGGGCACGCCCGATCCACCAGCATTGAAGCAGTTGGTGATGATCTGCTGCGCGGAGAGCGAGTCGACCAGGTTGCTGACCTTGATGCGGTAATAATCGACTGACAGCGAGAGGCCCGGCGCGAAGGACGGGGTGAGCACCGTACCCACGGTCAGGGTCTTGGCCTTTTCCGCCTTCAGGTTCGGGTTGCCCGCGGTGATCGTGCTGACATTCTGGTTCAGCCCGCTGCCATAGGTTCCGCTCGTGGTCCGCAGATCGTTGACGATACCGATACCGCTCTGCGCGCCGGCGAACAGCTCGAACAGGTTGGGCGCCCGGATGTCACGTGACAGTGTGGCGCGGAACAGAATATCGTTCACCGGCTTCCAGGTGCCGCCGATCTTCCAGGTCTTGACCGTGCCCGAGGTCGAATAGTCGGTGATTCGGGCCGCGCCGTTCAGGCTCAGTTCCTGGGCGAAGGTCGCATCCTTGAGGATCGGAACCGCGACCTCGGCAAAGGCTTCCTTGACGTTCAGCTTGCCGTTGGCGGTGCCGACATTGGTCAGCCAGTAGAACAGCGCGCCTGCCGGAACACCGCGCAGGCCAGCGAAATAGGCGCTGCGCTCGGCCGCGGTATCGAGCAGCGCCGGGGCGGCATTGCTGGTCAGGTCCAGCTTCTGCCGGCGATATTCGGCGCCGACCGTGAAATCGACCGGGCCGGCGGGCAGCTCGAACAGCGAGCCGCTGATATTGGCCGCGACCGCATCCTGGCGGATCGCCGCCCGGTACCGCGAGGTGCCGGTCGCATAGGCATAGCCGGCCGGGGTCGAAGCCTGCGGATTGCCGTTCAGGACATTGATCGGCGAGCAGCCCTGATATTGCGAGGCGGCCGCCGGATCGAGCAGCACCCGGCAGGTGATCTGGCCATTGGCCGGATTCCGCACCGCATCGGACGCAGCGTACAGCTTCTTGTAATCGTACAGGCCGGAATTGGCGAGCTTGTGGACCGAGTCGCCATGCGAATAGTTCACGGCCCAGTTGAAGCCGCCCATGTCGCCGTTCAGGCCGGCGTTGATCATCCAGTAATCGGTGCGCTCCTTCGCGAGCGGCAGATCCTGGCCGGCATTATATTGCCCGACGGTGTAGAAGTCGCTGGCGGTGGGCAGTGCCCCGTCGAGCGCCGCCGACAGATAGGGGTTGCCCTTGTAGATGTTGACGCCGCCCGACGCCGGCACCAGCGCATTGACCTGGGTGCGATAGCGGAGATCGGCGCGCGACCAGGCGCCCTGCACATAGGCCTTCACGTCATCGGTCAGGTCATAATCGACCCGGCCGAAGAACTGGTAGGTCTTGTAGGGCGCGACAGCATGTCCGGTGGCGGGAATCTTGTAGCCGTCGCCACCCGCCTGGAAGCCGGTGGTGCCGACCGGCGTACCGGTGTTGAACGGACGGGTCGTGCCGTCATTGTTGATCACGCGGCCGACATTGGGATTGCCGGCGTTGCTCGCCCCGACGATGCGGCCGTTCGGCGACAGAGCCGAAATCAGGACATCGCTGGCGATCCTGAACGGGTTGAGCGCGCCACCGGGCGAGCAGACCGAAGCGGGCTGGCCCGCCGGAACCGCGCAGCCGACCACACTGCCGACATAGTTGTAACCCTTGGTCGCATAATCGCGGTCGCCGCGCAGCATGCCCTTGTTGTTGGTATATTCGCCGCTTGCCAGGATATGGCCGCGTCCGCCGGCGAAATCCTGCCCGATGGCGAGGCCGAGGCGCTGGTTGTCATTATCGCCCTTCTCGGACGTACCGATCTGGGCGACGCCCTTGATGCCGGTGAACTGCTTGTCGAGCACGAAGTTGACGACGCCGGCGACGGCGTCCGAACCCCAGGCCGCCGAAGCGCCGCCCGTCACCACGTCGACCCGCTGCATCAGCAGCTGCGGCAGGACGTTGGTGTCGATGGTGCCGACATAGCTGGTCGGCGAGACTCGCTGGCCGTCGAACAGGATCAAGGTGCGCAGCGGCCCCTTCGGGTTGTTGCTCGGCGTGCCGAGGCTGCGCAGGTTGAGGACATTGCCGTGGATCGGCGCGTTGGAGAAGTTCAGCGCGGCCTTGGACGGGCTCAGCGAGTTGGTGAACTGCGGCAGCTTGTTGAGCGCGTCGGGTATGTTCGACGGCGTCGAGCGCATCAGATCCTCGGTCGTCGCGACCGTGACCGGCGTCGGCGCGGTGTAGCCGTCGCGGACGATGCGCGATCCGGTGACGATGATATCGGCGGCGGCGGGGGCGTCGCTATCGGATGACGCAGCGGCGCCAGCCGGAGCAACAGCCTGCGCGTGCAGCGGCCCGGCGATCGCGAGCATGCTGACGCCAAGAACCAGCGACGAAGCTAAATGCTTTCCCATGACTTTCCTCTCCCTGACGACAGGATCGGGGCAGCATTACCCGCCCTCACCCAATGTTATCCTGTCGTGCAATTTTTCTCTAAGCCATTTCTGGATGCTGTCAACAAATTTTGCACCACCGGAAAGGTTTCAAATTTCCGTGACGCTTCTGCAACAGAGCGGCCGACACGATCCGGCCCTTGGCGCAGACGCGCGCGCAAAAGCTTCGGCGCCGGGTGCGGCATGTTTATTATTGACCTGTAGTGCAGAAATGTGCGTTATGCCGCTCCAGCGCGCGGCCTGTTCGCGACACTGAAATGCTGGCCCGGTACATCATCGGACGAACCAGCCCGATCGCTGGAATCGAGTCGAGAGGATGGCTTCCATCATGGCGCCCCGGCCCAGGCATGAAAGAGAAAGCGCAGCGCTATGAGCATGTCATCGGATCAGCCGGATAGCCAGGCGGTGGCGGCGGACTATCCGTCGCCGCGCATGGGGTGGCTGACGGTCGCCATCCTGTTCCTGCTCTATATATTGTCGCTGACCGACCGCAACATCATGGCGCTGATGGTCGGCCCGATCAAACGCGACCTTGGCCTGTCGGATTTCCAGATCAGCCTGTTGCAGGGGCCGGCCTTCGCCGTGCTGTTCTGCCTCTGCGCGATCCCGCTCGGCATGGCGCTCGATCGCTACAGCCGCCGGGTCGTACTGTATATCTCGGTGACGGTGTGGAGCATTGCGGCCGCCTGTTGCGGGCTGGCCGGCAGCTTCGCGATGCTGGCGATGGCGCGGGCGGGCGTGGGCGCGGGTGAATCCGGCTTCGGGACCGGCAGCTATTCGATCGTCGGGGACAGCTTCCCGCCGCACCGCGTCTCGCTGGCCATGTCGGTCTTCATCATGGGCGGGGTGATGGGGGCCGGGATCGTCTTCCTGGTCGGCGGACCGATCGTCTCCGCCGCGATGAAGAGCGGACCGGCGCTGTGGCCGGTGCTCGGCCTGCTTCAGCCCTGGCAGCAGGTGTTCATTCTCACCGGCGCACCCGGCCTGCTGCTCGCCTTCCTCGTCTTCGCCTTCCGCGAGCCGCCGCGCCGCAAATCGGCGCAGGCGCTGGCCGGCTATGGCGAGGCCTGGGCGTTCATGCGCCGGTACAAGATGCTGTTCGTCGCCAATTTCATCGGCTTCGGGCTCGCTTATGCGGCGACGATCGGCTTCCAGCTCTGGATGCCCAGCTATCTCGTCCGCGTCCATGGCTGGGAACCGGCGCGGATCGGGATCGTCATCGGCATCGCCCAGATCGCCGCCGCCGCGCTGATGCCGGTGCACGGCTCGATCGTCGACCGGCTCTACCGCACGGGTCGCAAGGATGCCCCGCTGCTGTGGTGCATGATCACGGTGCTCGCCAGCGCGCCGTTCGGCATCGCCGCCTTCCTGGTGTCCAACCCCTGGGTGACGATCGCCTTCTACTGGATGTTCATGACCCTGATCCTGTCGACCGCCAGCATGGGGCCGTCGACCGCGCAGGTCGTCTCCCCGCCGCATCTGCGCGGCCGCATCTCGGCGATCTATGTCCTGGCAACCGGCCTGATCGCGATGGCGGGCGGCCCTGCCTTCGTCGGCCTCGTCACCGATCATGTCCTCGGCGACGAGAAGCTGGTCGGCGTCTCGCTGATCATCAGCGTGATTTTCATCCTTCTCCCCGCCGCGCTGCTGTTCGCGCTCGGGCGGGGCTCGATGCGGCGCGCCCTCGCCGCCAACCCATGACAGGCGATCCCATGACCGATTTCACCAAACCCGCCTTCCTCGACGGCAAGCCGAAGCAGCTGCTGATCGACGGCAGGCATGTCGACGCTATCTCCGGCGAGCGCTTCCCGAGCTTCAGCGCCGCCACCGGCGAGCTGGTCGCCGAGTTCGCGCTGGCGGGCGAGGCCGATGTCGATCGCGCGGTGCGCGCGGCCCGCGCGGCGTTCGACGGCCCGTGGAGCCGGATGAAGCCGGCCGAGCGCCAGGCGATATTGCTGCGGCTTGCCGAACTGGTCGATGCCGAGTTCGAGGATCTCGCGCTGCTCGACACGCTGGAGATGGGCCGGCCGATCACCGCCGCGCTGGGCCTGCGCAGCATGGTGCGGCGATCGCTGCAGCATTTTGCCGGCGCCGCGACCCAGATTCACGGCCAGACCCTGCCGAACAGCTCGCCCGTCGACCTGCTGTCGTTCACGCTGCGCGAGCCGATCGGCGTCGTCGGGGCGATCATCCCGTGGAACGGGCCGCTGTTCAGTGCCGTCTGGAAGATCGGCCCGGTGCTCGCCACCGGCTGCACCGTCGTCCTCAAGCCCGCCGAGGATGCGAGCCTCAGCCCGCTGCGCTTCGGCGAGCTGTGCCTGGAGGCGGGCGTGCCGCCCGGCGTCGTCAATATCGTCACCGGCGCCGGCATCACCGGGGCGGCGCTGTCCGCCCATCCCGATGTCGACAAGATCGCCTTCACCGGCTCCTGCGAGACCGGCCAGCGCATCATCCAGATGTCGGCCGGCAGCGTGAAGAAGGTGACGATGGAGCTGGGCGGCAAATCCCCGAACATCGTCTTCGCCGATGCCGATCTCGATGCCGTCATCCCCGCCGCCGCGATGGGCATCTTCAACAATAGCGGCCAGGTCTGCGCCGCCGGCACGCGACTGTTCGTCGAGCGGCCCGTCTATGAGGAGGTCATCGCGCGGATGGCCGCCTTCGCCGAGGTCCTGAAGATCGGCCCGAGCCTCGATCCCGCAACGCAGATCGGCCCGCTCGTCTCCGAGAAGCAATATAATCGCGTCGCGTCCTATCTGGAGCTCGGCGTCGCCGAAGGCGCGCGGCTGGTGACGGGCGGAAAGCGCGTGACCGGCGGCGCGCTCGACAAGGGCTATTGGGTGGCCCCCACCCTGTTCGCCGATGTCGGGGACGATATGCGGATCGCGCGGGAGGAGATTTTCGGCCCGGTGGGCTGCATCCTGCCCTTCGACGACTTCGACGATGTCATCGCCCGCGCCAACGCGACCCGCTTCGGCCTCGCCGGCGGCGTCTGGACCCGCGACATCACCAAGGCGATGGCGGCGGTGAAGCGGATCCGGGCCGGATCGATCTGGGTGAATCATTATTTCGCGATGGACCCGGCGGTGCCGTTCGGCGGCTATAAGATGAGCGGCTTCGGCCGCGAGGGCGGCGTCGAGCATATCGAGGCCTATCTGCAGACCAAGGGCGTCTGGATCAGGAATTAGGGCGCGCGCGCCGTCTCAGCCCGCATAGGCCTTGATCAGGTCGTAGAGATAGTCGCGTCCCTGATAGACGCTCCGCACCCGGATACGCTCGTTGACGCCATGCGCGCCATTGCCATCGGTATCGAGGACGATCCCCGGCACGCCATAGGTCGGGATGCCCGCCGCGCTCAGATAGCGTCCGTCGGTTCCGGCGGTCAGCAGGTTCGGAACCACCGGGATGCCGGGAAAGTGCCTGCGGGCAATCCGTTCCGCCGGACCCAGGATCGCGGGATCGAGCGGCGGCGGCACCGCGACGGGGCCGTCCTTGCCGCCTTCGCGGGTCAGGCTGATCGAAGGATTGCCGATCGCGGCGCGCAGGCTCGCTTCGACATCCGCCACGGCCGCGCCCGGGAAAAGACGGCACTGGATCGTCGCCCGCGCGCGCTGCGGCAGCGCGTTGCTGGCATGACCCGCCTCCGCCATCGTCGCGACGCAGGTCGTGCGCAGCATGGCGTTATAGATGACGTCGCCGGTCAGCAGGGTAATCGCCGCCGCATCGGTCGATCCGCCGCCGACCTGCGCCATCGCCCGGCCCATCGCGCCGCCGATGATCGGTGCCATGCGCGTGAAATAGCCCTGGTTGGTGGGGTTCAGCCGGATCGGAAAGGTCAGCCGCCGGATGGCGCCCAGCGCATCGGCGAGATCGTAGATCGCATTGTCGGCGCGTGGGCGGCTCGAATGACCGCCGGGGTTGCGCGCCTCGATCGTGAAGCTCTGCGAATGTTTCTCGCCCACCGCCAGATACAGCGCGACCGGCCTGCCCCCGGCATCGGCGATGCCATAGCCGCCCTCGTTGAGCGCGAAACCCGCCGACAGGGCATCGCGCCGATGCCGCAGCAGCCAGTCGACGCCGTTCACCGCATCGCCGCTCTCCTCGCCGCAGGTCAGCGCGACCTTGATGGTGCGGCGCGGACGAAAGCCCTCGCGGCGCATGCGGATCAGGCTGTCTACCCAGATCGCCGACAGCGCCTTGTCGTCGATCACCCCGCGCGCGATGAAATAGCCGTCGCGCTCGATCAGGGTGAAGGGGTCCTGCGGCCAGTCTTCCCGGCGCGCCGCTACGACATCGATATGGTCGACCAGCAGCATCGCCGGCGCATCGGCGTCGGTGCCGTCGATGCGCGCGATCAGCCCGCCATCCTTCGGGTGGCCGTCGGGGGTGAAGATTTCGGCGCGGTCGGCCGGAAAGCCCGCCGCCCGCAGCCTGTCCCGCATCCGTTCCGCGGCCAGGGTGCAGCTGCCCGTGGCCGCGCTGCTGTCCGTTTCCACCAGTTCGCGATAGATGTCGCGAAAGGCGATCTGGTCGGGCCGGAGCGGCGCGGCGGCGGCGGGAAGCGCGGCCGAAAACAACCGGGCCAGCGCGACGGCGCCGCCGCGCCTCACTTCTCGATTTCCAGGGCTCGCTCGGGGCAGGATTTCGCGCCGCGCCACGCATCCTTCTCGTCGTCGGGCGCGACGTCGATATCGCCCGCGACGATATAGCCCTCGTCGTCGAGCTCGAAGATGTGGGGCGCCATCGCCCAGCAGCGGGCATGGCCCTGGCATTTGTCACGATGCACGATGATACGCATGGCAGATCTCGCTCCCTGTGCCGCGTCGATGTCCGTCGATCCGCTCAGGACCAGTCGAGGATCAGATGTTCGATGCCGAAGACATGGCCGCCGAAAGCGATCGGTGCCGTGCCCTCCTTGATCCGGAAATCGGGAATCCGCCGGAGCCACTCTTCCAGCCCGATCACGATCTCGCGCCGCGCGAGATGCGATCCCAGGCAACGATGCGGGCCATAGGCGAAGGCGGTGTGGCGATTATCCTCGCGCCCCAGGTCGATCCGGTCCGCATCGGGAAACTCCTCCGGATCGCGATTGGCGATCATCGTCGCGCAGGACACATAGTCACCCTTGCGGATCGGCGCGCCTTCGAACTCGATGTCCTTCGTGGCGACGCGGATCATCTGCACCGTGGGATAGGCGCGCAGCAACTCCTCCGCCGCCAGCACGATCCGCCCCGGCTCCGCACGCAGCAGCCGCTGATCCTCCGGGTTGCGCGCCAGATAGGCGAGATCGAAGCCGATCGCCGCCGCCACCGTATCGAGTCCGGCAACGAACAGCAGCACGCCGGTGCCGCGCACCTCGGCATCGGTCAACGGCCGGTCATTCACCTTCGCCTGGACCAGGAACGACATGAAATCGTCCACCGGCCGTTCGCGCCGCTCGGCCGCCAGCCCATCGATGAAGGCGATGATGGTGCGCGCGGCCGCCGGCCGCTGCACATTATCGCCGTGCAGCAGGTCGTTCGCCCAGGTGACGAACTCGTCCAGCCGGTCGTCGGACAGGCCCAGGAAGCGGAGGAAGATGTTGACCGCGAACGGGAAGGCGAAATCCTTCATCACGTCGCAGCTCGTTCCCGCGGCGGCGATCCGGTCGATCAGGACGCTTGCCCGCTCGCGCACGGCGCTCTCCAGCGCCATGACGCGCTTGGGCGACAGCAGCGGGTTGAGCAGGGTGCGGAAGGCGCCATGCTCGGGCGGGTCCAGTTCCAGCGGGATCATCGGCCAGCTTTCGCCAAGCGCGGAGGCGAAGATCGCCCGATGGCTCGAAAATGTCTCCGGATCCTGCAGCACCCGGCGCTGATCCCGCGCGCGGGTGATCACCCAGGTGCCCTTCCCGTCGCGGGTGTTCATCGGCGAATAGAAGATCGGCGGCCCCGAATGGACGCGGGCGGCGGCGGCCTGGGGATCGCCATCGGGCGTCGGCGCCATGCCGGGCGACGTGAACAGGCTGAAATCGCCGACCATGGCCGGCGGCACATGCGCCGGTACGGCAGCGGCGCTCATCGCGGCAGTCATCCCACTCTCCCTCATCGTTGGTGCCGGCCGAAGCTCAGCGGCCCACCCGCCTCAATTTTGCATTATGGTATAGAATATGGACTGGCGAGCTTCTGTCAACCATCGCTATGGAGGCGATGAAAATTATCCCCCTGTGCAAAATGTGACTAGCCTCATGTGACAGATTGGCATAAGAAATCCGCATCGGACCGGATGCGGCCCGAACGGGGGAGGATAGCGATCACGGCATCCGTCCCGGATGGACGATGCCGCATCCCGGCAAGAACAGGACGCGTTGTAGGGCGATGGAGCAGGATGAATTCAGGCAGGAGGCGAGGCAGTGGCTCACGGAGAATTTTCCGGCCGCGCTGACCGGCGTGAGCGGGCTCGTCTTCCAGGGTGACGCCCGTGCCGCCGCCGCCAATCCCGATTATCAGCTCTGGCGGGCGCGTATGGCGAACAAGGGCTGGGGCGTACCGACCTGGCCGAAACGCTTCGGCGGCGCGGAGCTGACTGCCGATCAGGCCACGATCATCGCCCAGGAACTCACAGCGATCGGCGCCTTCAATCCGATCCGCAGCTATGGCACGATGATGCTCGGCCCGACGCTGCTCGAATATGGTACCGAGGAACAGAAGCTCAAGCATCTGCCATGGATCGCCACGCATGAACGCCGCTGGTGCCAGGGCTTTTCCGAGCCCGGCGCGGGATCGGACCTTGCATCGCTCCAGATGAAATGCGCCGACAAGGGTGATCACTGGCTGGTCAGCGGCCAGAAGATCTGGACGTCGGGCGCGGACGAGGCCGACTGGTGCTTCGCACTGGTGCGGACCGATACGTCGCGCAAGCAGGGCGGCATCAGCTTCCTGCTGATCGACATGCGATCGCCCGGCATCGAGGCCCGGCCGATCGTGCTGATCAGCGGCTCCACCCATTTCTGCGAGGTCTTCTTCAACGACGTGAAGGTGCCGAAGGGCAATCTCGTCGGCGAGGTGAATGGCGGCTGGCCGATCGCCAAGCGCCTCCTCCAGTTCGAACGCAGCAGCCTGTCGGAGGTGAAGACCGAGGTCATCCCGCTCGCCGAAATCGCGCATCACTATGTCGGCACCGACGAACAGGGCCGTATCCACGATGCCGATCTGCGGGCGCGCCTCATCCACAATGCGATGCGCTACGCGGCCTATATGCAGACGGTGCGCCGTTTCAACGAAGAGGCCCGCAATGGGTCTGCCGGCAATGGCGTGTCGGTGCTCAAGAATCTGTGGTCGGGGATCATCCAGAACCGGTCCGAGCTGCTGGCCGAGGTGATGGGCGCCGATGCCCTGGGCTGGTCGGGCGAGGACTATCCGGCTGACGGCCTGGAGGCGACCCGCGCCCTGCTGCACAGCAAGGCCTTCTCGATCTACGGGGGCAGCTACGAAGTGCAGAACAACATCACGGCGAAACGCGCGCTTGGCCTGCCGGACAGCTGATCGCATGCGGATTCGACCAGATCGACTTGGGGAGGGCGCGCCATGGCGGTGCTGAACGAAGAGCAGGCCATGCTGAAGGATATGGCGGTCGAGTGGGCGCGCGAGCGCATGCCCATCGCCAACATCCGGTCGCGCTACGCCCATGGCGGCGGCGGCGTGCCGGGCGATGACCCCGGCTTCGACGGCGCGGCCTATGCGGACATGGCGGCGATGGGCTGGACCGGGATCACCATCGCCGAAGCCCATGGCGGCTCCGATTTCGGCTATCTCAGCCTGGGCCTGATCCTGGAGGAACTGGGACGTACCCTGGCCCCCTCCCCGCTGCTCAGCTCGGCGCTGGTGGCGGCGAGCGCGCTGCGGCTCGGCGGCAGCGACGAACAGAAGCAGCGCTGGCTTCCGCCTATCGCCGATGGCTCGCTGGTCGGCACGCTCGCGCTGGAGGAAGGCCCGCATCACGCGCCCGACCGCATTGGCCTGACCGCGCAGGCGGAAAGCGGCGGCTGGCGGCTGAACGGCGTCAAGCAGCCCGTACCCGACGGGATGGGCGCAGGCCTGTTCATCGTGCCGGCCCGTACCTCGCCTGCCGGCATCACGCTGTTCCTGGTCGAAGCCGATGCGGCGGGGCTTTCGCGCCGCGCGCTCGACCGGATCGACGCCCGCCGGCCCGCGCGTCTCGATTTCGCCGGGGTGACGGTCGGTGCCGATGCGGTGCTGGGCACGGTCGACGACGGCGCGGCGCTGCTCGCGGCGATCCTCGACCGCGCCTATGCGGGATCGGCGGCGGAATTGCTCGGCCTGGCAACCCAGGCCTTCGATACGATCCTCGACTATCTGAAGACCCGTGTGCAGTTCGGCCGGCTGATCGGCTCCTTTCAGGCGCTGCAGCATCGTGCCGCCGAAATGTTCGGCGAATTGCAGCTGGCCCGCTCCGCGGTGGAGGCGGCGCTGGCCGCGATCGATGCCGACGATCCGCAGCTGCCCCAGCTCGCCTCGCTCGCCAAGGCCGTGGTGGCGGAAGCCGCGCACCTCGTCAGCAACGAGATGGTCCAGCTCCATGGCGGCATCGGCATGACCCATGAACATGATGCCGGCCTCTATCTGAAGCGTTCGCGCGTGGCCGAACAGGCCTATGGTAGCGCCTCCTGGCATCGCGAGCGCTGGGGCCGGCTCAACGGCTATTGATCGCCTGCCCTTCTTCACCCGAGGAAAAACCATGAAATCCCGCGAGATGCAGCTCAAGCGCCGCCCCGTCGGCATGCCCGTCGCCGAGGATTTCGCCCTCGTCACCACCGATGTTCCGCCGCCCTCGCCCGGCGAGGTACAGGTCCGCAACCTGTGGATGGCGGTCGATCCCGCGATGCGCGGGCGGATGAGCGATGCGAAAAGCTATGTCCCGCCCTTCGCGCTGGATGCCGCGATGGAAGGCCCCGCGATCGGCGAGGTCGTGGCGTCCGCCGATGCGGATTTCGCGCCGGGCGATCTGGTCTTCTCCCGCCTGGGCTGGCGCGAGGCGTTCAACGCGCCGGCCAGCGCGCTGCGGCAGCGCGATCGCACCCGGCTGCCGCCCCAGGCCTATCTCGGCTTCGCGGGATCGACCGGGCTTACCGCTTATGCCGGGCTGCTGCGGATCGCCCAATTGCGGGAAGGCGATGTCGTCTTCGTCTCCGCCGCCTCCGGCGCGGTCGGCTCGATCGCCTGCCAGATCGCCCGCATCAAGGGCTGCAAGGTCATCGGATCGGCCGGCGGCCCCCGCAAGAAGGCATTTCTGGAGGAGGTCATCGGCGTCGACGCGGCGATCGACTACAAGGCCGAGCCCAATCTCACCAAGGCGCTGGCGCGTGAGGTCAAGGCGATCGGCGCGAGCGGGATCGACGTCAATTTCGAGAATGTCGGCGGTGATCACCTCCAAGCGGCGCTCGCCCTGGCCAATCCCAGGGCGCGCTTCGCCATCTGCGGTATGATCTCGCAGTATAATGTCACCGAGCCCCCTTCCGCCCCACGCAACCTGACCATGCTGATGACCAAGAGCATCCGCATGGAGGGCTATATCGTGCTCGATCACATGGATCTTGAGCCGCAATTTCTGGCGGACATGATCGCCTGGCACGATGCCGGCCTGATCCGGCAGGCGGAAACCGTCCATGAGGGCATCCAACGATCGCTCGACGCGCTATGGGGATTGTTCAGCGGCGATAATCTGGGCCGCACCCTGGTTCGTCTGGGCTGAAGGCAGGCATATGTATGATCTTCTGAAGGGGCTGCGCGTCGTCGAGGGTGCGGCGTTCATCGCCGGCCCTTCGTGCGGGCTGTATTTCGCACAGATGGGCGCGGACGTGATCCGCTTCGACACGATCGGCGGCGGTCCCGATTATCGCCGCTGGCCGGTCACGCCGAATGGCGACAGCCTGTATTGGGAGGGGCTCAACAAGGGCAAGAGATCGATCGCGATCGATCTCGGTCGCCCCGAAGGGCGCGAGCTGGCGGTGGCGCTTGCCACCGCGCCGGGCGACGAGGGCGGGCTGTTCCTCACCAACTATCCTGAAAGAAGCTTTCTGAGTCACGCGGCACTCGCCGCGCGCCGGCCCGATATCATCACCGTCCGGGTGATGGGATGGGCGGATGGTTCGCCCGCCGTCGACTATACGGTCAACGCCGCGGTCGGCGTGCCGGACATGACCGGCCCCGCCGACGACCCCCGCCCGGTCAACCATGTCCTGCCCGCCTGGGACCTGCTGGGCGGGGCCTATGCCGCTTTCGCCATGGCCTCCGCGCTGCTGCGCCGCCGGACGACGGGCGAAGGTGCCGAGATCCGCGTGCCGCTGTCCGATCTCGCCGCATCGAGCCTGTCGCATCTCGGTTCGGTCGCCGAGGTGCTCGCCACCGGTGATCGCCCGCGCATGGGCAATGATCTGTTCGGCGCCTTCGGGCGCGATTTCGTCACCGCCGACGCGAAGCGGCTGATCGTCGTCGCGATCACCCCGCGCCAATGGAGCGGCCTGCTCGCGACGCTCGACCTCACCGCGGCGGTGGCGGCGATCGAGGCCGAGCTGGGCGTCAGCTTCGCCCGGGACGAAGGCCTGCGCTTCGTCCATCGCGCCCGCCTCTTCCCGCTGTTCGAGGCTGCCTTCGCCGCCCGCGACAGCAGCGTGCTGAAGCCGGCCTTCGACGCGGGCGGCGTCACCTGGGGCGAATATCAGACCCTGCACCAGGCCGTGACCGGCGATGCGCGGCTGTTCACTGCCAATCCGCTGTTCGAGACGATCCGCCATCCGAGCGGCCTGACCTATCCGGCTTCCGGACCAGCGGCGACGCTCGCGGGTGAACCGCGCCACCCGCTGGCCCCCGCGCCGCGGCTGGGCGAGCATAGCGACCAGATATTGGCCGAGCTGCTCGGGCTCGACAGCGGCGCGATCGGCCGGCTGCACGATCAGGGTCTGGTGGCATGATCCCCAAGCGACAGCGCCTCCGCTGAATTTTATCCTACTGTGCAATATTTGTTGACTCATATGGAGCCCCCGCCATAGATCGGCGGGCTTCAGGGGAGATTGTTCCGATGGACGCCGAAACGTTCGAACTGTTCCGCAACACCGTGCGCCGCTTCGTCGACGAGCGGTTGATTCCGGCCGAGGATGCCGTCGAGGAAGCCGACGCCGTACCGGCGGACATCATTGCGCAGATGCGCGAGCTGGGCCTGTTCGGCATCTCCATTCCCGAAGCCTATGACGGCCTGGGCTGCACCATGGCCGAGGAAGCCGCGATCATCCGCGAGCTGACCCGCGCCTCGATCGTCTTCCGCTCGGTCATCGGCACCACCGTCGGCATCGGCAGCCAGGGCATCGTCATGGACGGTACCGAGGAGCAGAAGCGCGAATGGCTGCCCAAATTCGCCACCGGCGAAGCCATTGCCAGCTTCGGCCTGACCGAGCCGGAAGCCGGCTCCGATGCCGGATCGCTGCGCACCCTCGCGATCGCCGACGGGGACAATTACCGGATCACCGGCACCAAGCGCTACATCACCAACGCGCCCCGGGCGAGCGTCTTCACCCTGATGGCGCGCACCGCCCCCGACGTGAAGGGCGCCGCCGGCATCTCGGCCTTCATCCTGCCCGCCGACACCCCCGGCATCTCGCTCGGCAAGCCCGACAAGAAGATGGGCCAGAAGGGCGCCGTCACCACCGATGTCATCCTCGACGATGTCGTCATCCCCGCGAAGAACATCATTGGCGGCGTTCCCGGACGCGGCTTCAAGACCGCGATGAAGGTGCTCGATCGCGGCCGCATCCATATCGGCGCGGTGGCGCTGGGCATGTGCGACCGGCTGATCGGCATGGCCCTCACCTACGCGCTCGAGCGCAGGCAGTTTGGGGACCGCATCGCCAATTTCCAGCTCGTCCAGGCGATGCTCGCCGACATGAAGGTCGATATGCTGACCACCGAGGCGCTAATGCAGTCGGTGGCCGCCAAATTCGACGCGGGCGAAAGCGTCAGCCTCGAATGCGCGGCGCTCAAATATCATGCGTCGGAAGCGGTCGGCCGCGTCGCCGACCGTGCCGTGCAGATCTTCGGCGGCGCGGGCTATATGGCGGAATATAAGGTCGAACGATTCTATCGAGACGTGCGCCTGTTGCGAATCTATGAGGGCACCAGCCAGATTCAGCAGACGATCATCGCCAAGCAGATGATCCGTCACGCCGAAACGGCCTGATCTGTTTACGAGTTCTACGAGGAAATCACCAATGCGCAGAGCCGCCATCGTCGCCCCCATCCGCACTGCCGTCGGCAAATATGGCGGCTCGCTGAAGTCGCTGGGCGCAGGCGATCTCGGCGCGATCGTGCTGAAGGCACTGGTCGAACGTACCAAGATCGACCCGGAGCGGATTGACGATGTCGTGTTCAGCCAGGGCTATGGCAATGGCGAAGCGCCCTGCATCGGCCGCTGGTCGGCGCTGGCCGCCGGCCTGCCCGAATCGGTCCCCGGCGTTCAGCTCGATCGCCGCTGCGGATCGGGCCTGCAGGCGGTGATC
>CAZJXG010000065.1:0-17792 GCA_964549965.1 uncultured Sphingomonas sp.
ATTTCGGCAGCATACCGTCAGAGGGCGACACGATCGCGATATTCGAGTTCCGGGCATGACCGGCGTTTCGGACTGGTTCCTGCCGCTCATGGGCGGGAACACGCTGCTGAGCGCGACGCTGGGCTATCTCATGCCCGCCTTCGTCAGCCGCAAAAAGGATGCCGGCGAACTCGCGAACGAGATGCTGACCAAGGCACTGGAACGGATCGACAAGCTGGAGAGCGACAGCGCCGCCTGCCACCACGCCAACCTGACGCTCACCATGCGGTGCGAGCGCAACGAACTGGTACTGCAGCTCGCGATAACCGACCTTCATGCGCGCGCGCCCGAGTCTCCGGTGCTCGCCCAGGCGCGCGCGCTGCTCGATCGGGCATTCCCCATGCCATCCGGCATGCCCGACGGCCAGATCGACCAGCCGGACCCGATCGAGCGCCTGACCGCCTGACATAAAGGAATATCGATATGCCCAATCCCGCATTGGCCTGGATGGCTATTGCGTCGTCCCTGCTTGGCGTCCGTGAGGTGCCGGGGCCGGGCGACAGCCCGATCATCGCAGGGTGGCTCAAGGCGCTGCGTGCCTGGTGGCATGATGACGCGACGCCCTGGTGCGGCGTGTTCGCCGCCCATGTCGCGCAGCGCGCCGGCCTGCCCGTGCCCCGGCACTGGTACAGGGCGAAAGCCTGGCTGGCATGGGGCCAACCGTGCCCGCCGGCCTTCGGAGCGGTCTGCATCCTCGATCGCGAAGGCGGCGGCCATGTCTTCTTCGTCACGAAGATCGCCCGGAATGTCGTGTGGGGCATCGGCGGCAATCAGGGAGACGCGGTCTCCGAAACCAGCTTCGCGCGCACGCGCGTGCTTGGATTTCGCTGGCCGGCGCATCTTCCCGCTCCGGCCGCGGACGTTCCGGTCGCCGATGGTGGCGACCCGGTTTCGAGGAATGAAGCATGATCCGATATCTGAGGCGACGTATCGAGGAGCGCTCGACCTGGGCGGCGATCGGCGTCGCGGTGACGGCCGGTGCCGCGCTCTCCGCACCCTATAGCTGGATCGTTATAATCGCGGGGTTGATCGGCGTGCTGCTGCCATCGCCGGGGCGGCGGGAGGATGGGGTATGATCGCCGCAGCACTGGCCTGGGCCACATTGTTGAAGCGCTTCTGGAAGGCTGCCGCCATCGGGCTGCTGCTACTGGCCCTGGCGATCCAGACCCATCGCATCGGTACGCTGGAGCGTGATCATGCCCGACAGATCGCCCAGGCCGAAAAGGCGCGCGCCGACGCGGTAGCGAAGACCATCATCATCGAGCGCGATAGCGCCCGGATTACCGCCGAAAGGGAACAGGCCCATGAAAAGACCCTCGTTGATCTGCGGGACGCTGCTGCTCGCCGCCTGCGCGCGCTCACCGGCAAGCCCGGGCCTGTGCCCCGCCTTCCCGAAACCCCCTTCCACGCTGATGCAGGCGCCGGCCGTGACCGACTTTGCATCGAAACTCCCTTCGCCGTCGCGCTGATGCTGGCGGCCGATGAGAACACCCGGCAACTGATCGATCTGCAGACGTGGATCCGCGCGCAAGAGGAGATGATACGATGAATTCCGAAAGCGAACTGCGGCTGCTCTCGCAGTTGGACCATCCGTCGCTTGGCCTTGGTCCGGGTTGCGGGTTGTCGGCGGGCGGCAATGGCGCCGTGCCGGCACTTGACCTCAGTTTTGTCTCCGGCGTGCTGAATGAACAAATTAGCTTCACGCGATCATCATCCGCGACACGGATCAATGCATCTGGCTTGGTGGAGGTCGAGGGCAACAACATAGCCCGTTTTGATTATGATCCGGTAACGTTGGAACCCCAAGGATTGCTGGTCGAGGAGCAACGGACGAACAAGGTGACCTATTCCGAGCAATTGGGTAATGTCGCGTGGAGCAAGGGCAACGTCACTGTTGTCGACAATCAGACCACTGGGCCAGATGGAAATACTGCGGCAGAAAAGATCTCGGAATTCGGTGCCGGCCCGGCCATGAGTATACTTGTCTCGGCAACCAGCTCGGCCACCACAAATTACACGCTCTCTATTTTCCTGAAGGCGGGCTCGCTTCCTTATGTCCTAATCGGCGCGGAGGGCGCGGCCGGGATCGTGATGGTGGCGGTCAACTTTTCGACTTGGGCATTGACCACCGCAGTTGTCGAGGCGGCCAGCACCGTCGCGCTCGTTGGGTGCGACATAATCGATGTCGGCGGCGGTTGGCGGCGGGTTTGGTTGACCTATACGACCAAAGCTGCGCCTGGGTCGCAGCATTTCGTCATCCGTCCGTCCCGAGACGGATTATGGGCAAACCGGGGCTATACGCCAGCGGGAGCCGACTATTGTTACGCTTGGGGCGCACAATTTGAAGAGGGTGGCGGCCCTAGCTCGTCATACATTCCAACCACAAGCTCGCAACTTACCCGATCGGCTGATGCGGGCAGCTTCACCCTTCCCGCTGGCGTTTCTACGCTGCGCTTTACATTCGACGACAACGGCACACAGGAAGTAGCCGTATCGCCGGGTAGCTATAACATCCCGACCAACCTTAACCGTCCGCGGATTAAGAGGATACGCAGTATATCGACGTGAACCCGAGAGTTGATAGCGTGGCGGCGATCCCCGCCGCGCTGCACGCGGCGGATATGTTTTAGGCTGGGGAGCCTGCACCTGTCGTGTTGTTGGACCGCAGAGGCGGAATGCCTGTTTCGCCCCGGTTGCTTGGACAAGGACCCAGTCATAAAGACGATCAATGGCCACTACGCGAATATGCGGCTATTTTTCGAGCCGTCTCGGCGGCAGCTTGCCGCCTTGGACGCGGTGGTGATCCCAGCGCCTCGGACGCCGTTTAGAGCTTGGACCTAGTCTTTGCGGTTGACGGAGAGCAACGCGGGATCTGGAGAGGCTGGGAACTGACGGCGCCGAGAGGATTGTAATCGCGCAAGCGGACGCTCAATAGCTTCATAGACCAGACCACCGATTACGGCACCTGAGGCAAGGCATAGAAGCGCAGCTGCATCGCCGTGGATGCGGGATTGGTGGAGCGTCGCTACCTTGTAGAAACCCGAAATGACGAACACCTGAGTTAGATAGATGCTGTAAGATGCAGCACCGAGGTAGGCTGCAGGCCGCCATCGTACCTCGGGCAGGTATACTGCGCCCAGAACAATTAGAGCAGACGGCAAGCCCCACAGTATGACGCGCTGCTCGACAGGATCGGTCACGAAGATAGTTGACATCAGCAACAGAACGCCTACGGCAAAGAGAGGGAGCCCGAGCCCGGCGCGATCTGGGTAGCTTATAAAAATCGCCGCGCAGCCCATTCCGAACAGGAACTCCAAAGGCAGGGGGGAGCCAACAATCGCTACCAGCGAAAGCGCTGCCACGCAGAAACCGATCGCGGCGGCTTTGTACCTAATTAGAATGCTGAGCGCGAAGATGATATAGAATAGCATCTCCAGCTCAAGCGTCCAGCCGACGAAGATGATAGGTGATTCACCCAGTAAGCCTGAGAAGAACAGGAACGACGGTAGCGCATGCTCAACCTGCATCCCGCCACCTCGGAATATGGCAGGCACGAGCGCCGAGAGGATTAACACGCACGCTGTCAGCACCCAGTATAAAGGCGAGATACGAAGTAGCCGATTGATGAAGAACTGGCTTGCGCTCTTCGGTCGATGGTGTTGGGTGTATACCATCACAAAACCGGATATCACGAAGAACAGATCGACGCCGCTCGCACCCCAACCCTTCAGTGGCGCCAGATAAACTACCGACGGCTTGTAGACCGACGCGGCGCCGATGATGTGGAAGAGAACCACATTTAATGCGGCGAACCCTCGCAAAGCCTGAATATTGGCGAGCTTAGCATCTGCGATATTTCTAGATAACACTCCGACCACCGCCTATTATTAAGCGGTCGAGCTAAGCCGGGCAAGGCCTCCCCAACCTAACCAATATCGATCGTGGAAGGGTCGACGATGGCTTTGTCCCTCTTAAGGCGCTGTGTGTCTGTCCGTCTAGCGACTCTTGTGCTTACGCTGGCTGTCCGGCCTATACCCGTACCGACATGGCGGTGCATCTCGGCTATCTATGCGATGGCATGCTTGCCGGTCTATGGTCGTGAGATGACTGCGGGATTTTCCCGGGACTTCCCTTGCAGCTCCATTTTGTTCCTCCAAACACCCCTTGCGCGCGTGTCGAAACCCGCTATTCGCTGGGGAAATCGATACACGGGCGGTTAGCTCAGTTGGTAGAGCATCTCGTTTACACCGAGAGGGTCGGCGGTTCGAGCCCGTCACCGCCCACCATATCCTAGAGAGTCGAGGATGGCCGCCGGCGTCCGTGCCGATCAGTTGCTGGTGGAGCGCGGGCTGGTCGAGAGCCGGGCGCGGGCGCAGGCGCTGATTCTGGCCGGGCTTGTCTTCTCGGGCGAACGCAAGATCGAGAAGGCCGGCCAGGCGCTGAAAGCCGATGCTCCCATCGAAGTGCGCGGCCGCGATCATCCCTGGGTCTCGCGCGGGGGCGTCAAGCTGGCGCATGGGCTCGCGCATTTTGGGTGGGATGTAGCCGGGGCGGTCGCGATCGATGTCGGATCGTCGACGGGCGGTTTTACCGATGTTCTGCTGACCGGCGGTGCCATCCGGGTCTATGCCGTGGATTCAGGCACCAACCAGCTCGCCTGGAAGTTGCGCAGCGATCCGCGCGTCATAGTGCTTGAACAGACCAATGCCCGCTATCTGACGCCGGCCGAAATTCCCGAGGTGATCGACCTGGTGGTGTGCGACGCCAGCTTCATCTCGCTGGCCAAGGTGCTCGCCGCGCCTCTGGGCTTTGCGCGGCCGGGCGCCCGGCTGATCGCGCTGATCAAGCCGCAGTTCGAGGCCGGGCGAGACGAAGTGGGCAAAGGCGGGGTGATTCGAGATCCCGTCGTCCATCAGCGCGTGTGTGATGAGGTGACATGCTGGATCGAAGCCCAGGGCTGGCGGAGTTCGGGCATCACGCGCAGCCCGATCACCGGGCCGGAGGGCAATGTCGAATTCCTGATCGGCGCCGTCCGCGAGCATGATGACATGGGCGATGCGGAACCAAAGGGACCGCCGGACAGTCTGGATATTCTATGACCGATTCAGGCGCCATTACCCCGAAACGCAGGAACGGCTGGCTGCGCTGGGCACTTGTGACAGTGCCTGCGATCGTTCTCCTCGGCCTGCTGTCGGCCAGGCTGGGCGATTCGGGCTATGGAAACCCTTGGTTCGATCGGCTGATCAAGCCTGAAATCATGCCGCCGGCCTGGGCTTTCCCCGTTGCCTGGACCACCCTCTATATCCTGATGGGTTTTGCCCTTGCGCTGATCCTCGATGCGCGAGGGGCGCGGTGGCGCGGGATAGCGATCACACTATTCCTGTTCCAGCTCGTGCTGAACATGGCCTGGTCGCCGGTGTTCTTCGGCCTGCATCGCATCATGCTGGCGCTCGGCCTGACCATTGCCATGCTGTTCTGGTCGGTTCTGGCAACCATGTTGTTCTGGCGAATCCGGCGCGTTGCGGCGTGGCTGATGTTGCCCTATCTGGCGTGGCTGATGTTCGCGGGATTGCTCAACTGGCAGATACACAAGCTCAATCCCCATGGGATAACCCTTGTGCCGGGGCCGGGGGATACCCAGATCATCGTCCAGTAAGCGCCTGCGCGATATGAGAAGGAATGGGACGATGCAGTCCGAAAACCGCCTGTTCGACGATTTCGTTAAGATGATGAACGGCGCCGCGGGCACGCTGGCCGGCATGGGCCGGGAAGCCGAATCCTCGTTCAAGGAACGGGTGAAGGAATGGGTCGGCGGGCTGGATCTCGTCAGCCGGGAAGAGTTCGAAGCCGTGAAGGCGATGGCCGCCGCCGCGCGCGACGAGGTTGACGCGTTGAAAGCGCGGCTGGATGCGATGTCGCCGGCCGACATCGCGCCTCCGGGCAATGGGAAGCGCGGGGGGTGATCCCCAGCTATCCACAGAAATCATGGTCTAGCCGGGTTGAACTGCGCGCTGTTCCGCGCCACGGAGATGCGCGTGGAACGCAGCGTGATCCGATCGCGCCAGGGCAGCGGAGTTAGCCCCGATGGATGTCGACGACTTTGAATCGGCCCGCGATGCGAGCGCCCCGATCGATATGCTCGAGCATTATTTCGCCGCCCGCGGCTGGGATTTCCAGCGCGCCGGCGATGAAGAGATCGTCGCGCAGTTCCAGGGCAGCTGGGCGCAATATGAGCTTCGCGCGGTTTGGCGCGAGGAAGACCGGGTCCTCCAGTTCCTGGCGCTGCCCGACATCCGCGTGACCGCGGACAAGCGCGCGGCGATGTATGAGACGATGGGGCTGATCAACGAGCAGCTCTGGCTCGGCCATTTCGAGATGTGGACCAGCTCCTCGATGGTGCTGTTCCGGCATGCCGCTCTGCTTGAAGTGCATAGCGGCGATCCGGTGCTGAGCCTCGATCAGGCGGAAACGCTGATCGAGACGGCGATCGACGAGTGCGAGCGCTTCTATCCCGTCTTCCAGTTCGTGCTGTGGAGCGACAAGACGCCTCAGGAGGCGATCGCCGCCGCGATGATCGAGACGCAGGGCGAGGCCTGACGCCATGTCCCAAGGGGCTTTATGGCTGCTGGGCGCCGGCAATATGGGCGGGGCGATGCTGCGCGGCTGGCTCGCGTCCCCGGGCTGGAACCGGCCGATCATCGTCATCGATCCTTTCGTCGCGGATATCCCGGCTGGAGCGACCCTGCTGCGCGAAATTCCAAAGGGCGCGGATCAGCCCGACATCCTCGTGCTCGCCGTGAAGCCGCAGCAGCTCGGCGATGTCCGGTCGGTCTTCGCGAACAAAAGCGGCGCTCCCCGGCTGCTGCTGTCGATCCTCGCCGGGGTGGAAACAGCCACGCTCCGGGACGCGTTTGGCACGGATGTCACCGTGCGGGCGATGCCCAATCTGCCCGTATCGATCGGGGAGGGCGTGACCGCGCTGTTCTCGGACGATGCCGATGATGCGGTGCGCGATGAAGCCGCGCAGCTGGTATCGCCGCTCGGGCTGGTCGAATGGATCGGCGAAGAGACGCTGTTCGACGCGGTGACGGCGCTGTCCGGCTGCGGGCCGGGCTTCCTGTTTCGCTTTGTCGAGGCGTTGGCGGATGCGGGCACGGCGCTGGGCCTGCCCGCCGATCAGGCGTTGCGGCTGGCGGTCGCCACCGTCAAGGGATCGGGGCTTCTGGCGGCGCAATCACCGGAAAGCCCGGCGATCCTTGCGGACCGCGTCGCGAGCCCAGGCGGCAGCACGCGCGAGGGCCTTAATGTCCTGGATGCGGAAGGGCGGCTCAAAGCCCTCATGCGAGAAACGCTGGCCGCCGCGGCGCGGCGCAACGCGGAACTGGCGGCCGCTGCACGCGGGGGCTAGGCCCAGTCGAGCGAGCGCTCGCGGACGATATTCCTGAAATTGGCGCAATCGAGGCGGGTACCGAGCAATGGGCCCAGCCCAGCCAGGTCGCGATCGAATATCTCGTGCAGCCTGCGGATGCTGGCATCGCCCAGCACAGGTTTTTCAGGCATCTGCCAGTGGCGCTTGATGCGATCTCGAATCGATCGGGGGACCAGAGCCCGTCGAAGGCTGCGTGCCAGCGGATTCTCGACCAATCGATCGCGCCAGACGCTATCGCGCAGCCGATCCGCCGATACATTCTGCGCGGCCAGCCCGTCCGACCATAGCGGTGCTCCGGCATAGCCGATGTGTCGGCATATCCGTTCGAGTTCCTGCTGCGGGGCCGCTGCCAGCCGCTCGGCAAAGACCGGAAGAATCGCATCGGCACCGAAGCTGTCCAGCCACGGCCTGATCTGCATCGCATAGCAGCCATAATCGATCAGTTCGGGATAGCGATCGATCGCGGCATCGATCGGGCCTTCGATCGAGCGTTCGAGCCACCCATGGCTGTAATGGGAAATCAGCCGGTCGACCGGATGGCGCATCATGTAGATCAGTTTCGCCTGCGGGATAGCTGCATGGAGGCGGGGCAGGGCATCGGGCAGCGTCGGCAGCTTGGCATAATGGGTGCTGGCCTCACCACGGAGATCGCCGGGCCGGGCACCGGAGAACAGCGCCCGATACCAGTCGAACCCAAGCGCCCAGCGATCGGGATCGCTGAAGAAATTCGGCTCTTTCGGCGTGGTCATGAAGATGCCGGGTTGTGCGGCCAGCTGCATGTGCAGCGTGCTGGTCGCCGCCTTCATCGCGCCGATGATGATGAAATCGGGAAGGCCGGGGCCGGTCACGCGGCCAGCTCACGCGCCCGGTACATCAAGCCGCCGGGACCATAATAATGGCATAGGAAGTCTCGCCATAGACGCGGCGCTTCATGATGGCGCCGCCCGCGCAGCCGGGCGATCAGTGCACCCGGCGGAGCAGCGAGCAGCCAGAGAAGGTTGGCGAGGTGGGTCCGCGCGAGCCCGTGGCTGCGCAGCAGGAAGCGCGCTCGTGATGCGAACCAGTAGCGTGGCCGGCGGGTGGCGGGGCGATGCTCGGTCAATCCGGTCGACTGGCCGCCGATATGGACGATCCGGCTGGTCGGAATATGCCAGGCTTCGAAGCCCGCCTGCGCGGCGCGAGCGCAGAAATCGGTCTCCTCGAAATAGAGGAAATAGGCGGGGTCGAGCAGGCCGATGCTTTCGAACACAGCACCCCGGATCAGGAGATGGGAGCCGGACAGCCATTCAGCCCGAAAGGGGGCGTCGCTGATCGGCATAACGACGTCATGGCGCGCCAGCAGGCTGCGCAGAGGACCCAGGTCGAGCGCCGTCAGAAATTCACTCAGCGGCGTGTGAAAGCGGAAGGCGCTGTGGCGCACGGTGCCGTCGCTTCGCAGGCAACGCCCTCCGGCAAGGCCGGCCTGGGGCTGTTGTTCGATGCCATCGACCAGGGCGCCGAGCGCGCCCGGCTCGGCGACGGTGTCGGGGTTGAGGAGCCAGCTGTGGCTGGGCCAATGCCCGGCGATTGCGCGATAATGTTCGAGGCCGGCATTGTTGCCCGCTGCGAAACCGCGGTTGCTGTCGAGCGCGAGCAGCGAGGTACAATCGTCCAACAACGCTTCGCCGATCGCCCGCTCAATGTGCGCTGCCGAGCCATCATCCGAGCCATTGTCCACGATCAGGATATGGGCGTCGCCGCGATCCCGTATCTCCGGCGCGATCGCCTTCACGGCCTGCACCGTCAGCGCCGCCGTGCGATAGTTGACGATCAGCACGAGGATCGGCGCGAACTTCATGCGCTCGGGGCGACTCCGTTGCCGCGCTGCTCCTGATAAGCGGCGGACGGCCGAACCATGCCGGGCATGGCCGCCGCCCGCAAGCCGCTGCTGCTGGCTGTTGCTTCCGGGGTGGCCGATGATCTCACCGCCCCTGCAATCGCCTAGCCGAATACGCGGTCGAAGATCGTGTCGACATGCTTGAGGTGATAATCGAGGTCGAACTTTTCCTCGAGCTCCTCGGCGCTGATCGCCGCAGTCACCTGCGGATCGGCCTTGAGCAGGTCGAGCAGCGACAGGGCGCCGTCCGATTCCCACACCTTCATCGCGTTGCGCTGGACGATGCGATAGCTGTCCTCGCGGCTGATCCCGGCCTGGGTGAGCGCCAGCAGCACGCGTTGCGAATGGACGAGGCCGCCCATGCGATCCAGATTTTTCTGCATCCGCTCGGGGTAGACCAGCAGCTTGTCGATCACGCCGGTCAGCCGTGACAGTGCGAAATCGAGCGTCACCGTGGCATCCGGGCCGATCATCCGCTCGACCGACGAATGGCTGATATCGCGCTCGTGCCACAGGGCGACATTCTCCAGCGCCGGCGTGACATAGCCGCGCACCAGCCTGGCGAGGCCGGTGAGATTTTCGGTCAGTACCGGGTTGCGCTTGTGCGGCATCGCCGATGAGCCCTTCTGGCCCGGCGAGAAATATTCCTCCGCTTCCAGTACTTCGGTGCGCTGGAGATGCCGGACCTCGGTGGCCAGCCGTTCGACCGATGAGGCGATGACGCCCAGTGTCGCGAAGAACATGGCATGGCGGTCGCGGGGGATCACCTGCGTGGAGACGGGCTCGACCGTCAGGCCCATCTTGTCGGCGACATAGGCCTCCACGCGCGGATCGATATTGGCGAAGGTGCCCACCGCGCCCGAGATGGCGCAGGTGGCGATTTCCTTCCGCGCCGCGATCAGCCGATCGCGATTGCGGGCGAACTCGGCATAGGCCTGCGCGAGCTTCAGGCCGAACGTCACGGGCTCGGCGTGGATGCCGTGGCTACGGCCGATCGTCGGCGTCATCTTATGCTCGAAGGCGCGGCGCTTGATTGCCTCCAGCAGCTTGTCGAGATCGGCGATCAGCAGGTCCGAAGCGCGTGCAAGCTGCACCGCGAGGCAAGTATCGAGAACGTCGGACGAGGTCATGCCCTGGTGCATGAAGCGTGCCTCGTCGCCGACATGCTCGGCGACGCTGGTCAGGAAGGCGATAACGTCGTGCTTCACCTCGGCCTCGATCTCGTCGATCCGGGCAACGTCGAACGCGCCCTTTTCCCAAATGGCTTTGGCGGCTTCCTTGGGTACCACCCCCAGATCGGCGAGCGCATCGGTGGCATGCGCCTCGATTTCGAACCAGATCTGGAAACGCGTTTCCGGCTCCCAGATCTTGACCATCTCTGGGCGGGAATAGCGGGGGATCATAGCCTGTCCTTACACGTGGTGTTCGATGCCGGGGCGCCTAGCAGAGGGGATGAAGAGGGGCAATTGCACGGGCGTGCATCGGATCAATCCGAATTCGAACCCGATCCCCGGTTAGGACGTTTTTCATGCGAGCGCGTGGTGTTTGGGGCGCTCGGGCGTTGAGCGATGAAGATCTATACGTTGCCTTGATGTCGATGGCCCTGCCATCCCCGGCTGCGGCCTGGTCGCACCCCCGCAAGGAAACAGCGCTGCACCATCCAGCCCTACCCGGTTGCTCAATCGCTCGGCAATTTCCTTCAAAGCGCGCGATCAGGATGGCAGTGGCCGGATATCCGCCGTTGAACTCGCCGATTTCGTCGATCCTTTCAGCGGGCGACGTTCGGTTTCTCCCAACGCCTGACCCGCAAACTGCCCGGCTCATCGAAGAATCTCGCTCGGATTACCGTTGCAGTGCCGAATCGGGAAACCCGGGCCGTGATCGCGGGTTGGAAGCAGAACGGGATGTCCTGCAACCCGAAAGCTTTGATCCGATGTCAGGAGAGATTTCATGAACAAACTGATGCTGTTGGGCAGTGCGACGATGCTCGCCCTTTCCGGCGCCGCATATGCCCAGGATGCTGGCGCGATGCCCGCACCCGATCCTGCCACGGTAGCTCCGCCGCCTGCTGAAACGCGCGAGCCGGATAACGCGGCCCCCGCGCCCGCCGTGCCGGAGGCCTCGATGCCCCCTGCCGTCGCGCAATCGACCGCCCCGGCTGCCGATGCAGCGGCCTCAACACCTGCGGATGCCGCCGCCACCGTCGATGCCACGGCCGCTGCACCGGCCCCTGCCACTTCCGCCCCCGTGCCGGTTACAGCAAGCGCTGATGCGGCAGCCAAGGTGAATGCCGATTGGGCCAAATATGACCAGGGCAACAAGGGCAAGCTGACCCCATTGGAGTTCGGTACCTGGGTGCTCGCAGTAAAAGGCCAGGACCTGACCGCTCAGGTCGAGGAGACCAAGACGAGCAAGAAGGCCGATCTGCCGGCGATCAAGGTGCTCAATGCTACGGCGAGCGACTTTGCGAAGGCGGATACCGATAAGGACCGGGCGATATCGCCGAACGAGCTGGCCGTGTTCCTGTCGGCCTGAGTCGGCCTACACGCGGTAATGACGAAGAGGCGGCCTGAAGGCCGCCTCTTTCATATCAGGCCAAGTGCGCGAAGGCTGGCCTGGCCATCGCGTCCCACCACGACATGATCGTGGATGGCGATACCCAGCGGCTTGGCGGCGGCGATCAATTCGCGGGTCAGGGCTATATCCTGGCGGCTGGGTTCGGGGTCTCCCGACGGATGGTTGTGGACGAGGATCAGCGCTGCCGATCCGAGCTCGATCGCGCGCCGGATGATCTCACGAACATGAACGGCCGCCTGGTCGATCGACCCTTCCGAGACGAGTTCGTCGCGAATCAGTCGATTCTTGGTGTTGAGGTGCAGCACGCGGACCCGTTCGATCGAACGGTGCGCCATATCGGCGCGCAGATAGTCGGTAAGGGCTTGCCAGTTGGACAGGATATCGCCCTGTTCGACCTGGCTTCGGAGCAGCCGAAGGGCCGAGGCCTCCGCAATCTTGAGCGCCGCGATCACGCCCTCACTGAGCTTGAGCCGGCCGAGACTTTCCGGCTCCGCGGAGAGGAGGGGGCCGAGGCCGCCAAATTCCTTCAGCAGTTTCCGGGCCATAGGCTTGGTATCGCGACGCGGGATGGCGAGCGCGAGAAGATACTCGACCAGCTCATGATCCTGCAGTGCATTGGGCCCACCTTCGATCAACCGCCGGCGCAGGCGCGACCGATGGCCGCTGGCGTCGGTTGCCGGATCGGTCGGGGGTGTCGTCATCGGCGCAGGCTAGCCGATTTTTCCGTCGATGCCAGCGGTTGGCTTAGCTGAATCCCAGGCGATTGAAGTCGTGGATATGGACGAGACCAACCGGCCTGTCGGGCAGGTCATGGTCCATCACGAACAGTGCGGTGATCTTGTTGGCGCTGAGGATGGCCAGCGCGTCCTCGGCATAGGTGCCGTCGGGAACCGTCTTGGGGTTACGCGTCATGACCTCTGCGGCGCTGCTCACCAGCAGCCTATCGATATTGCGACGGAGATCGCCATCGGTGATCGTGCCGACCAGTCGCCCTTCGCCGTCGAGCACCCCGGCGATTCCCAGGCTCTTCTCGGTCATCGTCACCAGTACATCGCGCATCGGCGCCTCGATCCCGACCAGCGGCAGTCGATCCCCGCTGTGCATGATGTCGTTGATCGGCAACAGCCTCAGCCCGATCGCGCCGCCCGGATGGAGTCTTTCAAGCTGTTCGCGGGTGATGCCGCGCACGCCCATCGTCGCCACCGCCAGCGCATCGCCGAGTGCGAGCATCAGGGTCGTCGATGTGGTCGGCGAGATGTTGACCGGGCAGGTTTCCCGCACCCTTGGCAGGATGATCGCCGCACTGGCCGCCTGTGCCATCGGTGAATGGCGCTGCGCGCTGATTGCGACGATGGGGCAGCCGAGGCTGCGGGCGTAATCCATGATCGGCCGCAGCTCAGGGGTGGCCCCGGAGTTGGACAGCACGACCAGCAGATCGCCGGCCAGCAACATGCCCAGATCGCCATGTGCCGCTTCGCCGGGATGCACGAATATTGCAGGTGTACCGGTGGACGCGAAGGTGGCCGCCATCTTGCGGGCGATATGGCCCGATTTGCCCATGCCGCTGACCACGACCCGCCCCCGCGTGTCCAGGATCAGCTCGACGGCGCGGGTGAAGTCATCGTCCAGAACGTCGCGCAGTTGCGCCAGCGCCTGCGATTCGACGTCCAGCACCGATCGGCCATGGTCGAGGATCGTATCGCGCGCGCCAGCGCGCTGAAGTCCGGGATCAAGGTACATTCGCGATCCTCACGGCTTCATCGCGAACCACGTCGGGTACATCGAATTCCAGCTGTCCTCATGACAGTCGATGACGTGCAGCTCCAGGCCGTTCTCGGCGCAGAAGGCGTCCACCGCCGCCATCACCAATGGCCAGTCGGGCGCATAGTCGTCGCCTGCGATGATGCCGCCGGACTTGAGCTTGGGCAGCCAGTCCCGGAAGGTCTGCCCGTTCAGTTCGCCATCATGGGCATAGCCGTCGACATAGATGAAATCGAGGGATTCATCGTTGAACAGCTGGAGCGCTTCGTCAAAGCGCATCCGCATCAGGGCGTTGCGATCCTTATAGGGGCTCAGCCGGGCGATCGCCTCGCGATATTGTTCGATGCCATGGCCACGGTCGCCCGCCCACATGTCGACGCTATACAGATATCCGACATGATCGAATTGCAGGATGCGCTCCGAGAAATCGCCTGCCGCGACGCCCAGCTCGACACCGACCCCGCCTTCGGGAAACAGGGCGGCGACATCGTCCCGGCGGGTGAAGCTGCCGGCGAGCGAGCGAAGCGCTTCGGCCATTTCCGCCGTATAAGCCGATGTCGGTGCCGAGCGATATTCCTGGCCCTTGATGTAGAAAGTGAGAGCGATCGTGTTGCGCGGTGCCTCATCGGGGCCGAGCTCATCGACGCTGTGCCAGCTCTCCTCGGATCGGACGAAGGCATAGGCGCTGTTGGGCAGGAAGCGATTGGTCTTGGTCTTTTCGAACCCGGTCTCCGTCCGACGGTGAAAGCTGGTGCCGAGATGGACCTGGCTGTCGTCGGACGGCAGGTAGAATTGCAGGGTCGCGATCTTGCTCGCGGCATCCGGGTGGATGCCGATCCGGTAGCCCGGTTGGTCGCGGTAGAGTATCGGGACGGCCGTCAGTTCCGGCATCGTCCCGCCAAAACGGTCGCTCAGGGTTGGCGCGAATTTGGCGACGATGGCGTGGGCGATCGCCGGCGCGGTGAAAATTTCGATCATCGCTTCCCAGAAAGGCCGGTCTTCCGGCGAAAGCCGGTCGAGCGAATTGGGGGTCAGATCGAGAAGGAAACGCGTTGTCCGGCCATCGGCCGACACGGCGTCGGGATGATCGATCGGATCGAGCGCGCCATCATCCGGCAGACGCGCGATAAGCTCGCGATAGACCGGCGGCGGCAGCATGTCTTCCATGAAGATATTGCCATCCGGCTCGGGATCGACCGGTGCCGAATCTATCCGGGCGACGATCTGCGCGACGATCTGGTCCACCGAAAATATGTCTGCCGTCTCGACATGCGCGGGCGTGATGGTCCGCAGCTTCGCCGGGTCGCGATGAAACAGATAGTTGAGCACATCGCGGGTCTGTGGCGTCGCGAAGGCGGCGTTTTGCTTCTTGTGGATGAAGTGAAGCCCGGCCTCTTCCAATATGGCGGTGACGGCGGTGACCTGGGCTTCGTCGCTCTCGATCAGCTCGATCGACACCGATTGGAGTCGCGCATCGGCCAGGGTCCGGCGGGCGCCACGGACGATGGGCAGTTCGATCCCGTCGACATCGATCTTCAGGTGTGTCGGCACCTCCATGCCGAAATCGGTGATGAAGCTGTCGATGTCATAGCCGACCATGCCCTGCCGGAAAGCGGGCTCGAACGGCTGGCCGCGAAAATCCAGTGCCTCGCCGAAATTGCTCATCGATGTGCCGATGTCGAGGCTGGCCAGGTTCATCTCGGCGATCGACTTGCCCTCGGCGAACGCCAGGCACAGCGGCGTCACGACATCCTGCAGCCCATTGAGCGCGATCGTCGTGCAAAACTGATGGTAATTGGCGAAATGCGGCTCGAAGCCGAAGGTACGGATGCCCTTCACTCCGGCATAGATGCTGTAGATGCCGACATTGGCACCGATATCCCAGAGCGTGTCGCCAGGCGCGAAGCCATCGATCCATTCGATCGTCTCGGGCTCCTTTTCCAGCAGCGTGTCGTAGCGCCAGCCGGCGCCCTGCTCGAAGAAACGGATAGGGTGGCCATGGGCGTCGATCGTCTTGAGGCCGGGGACGTCGAAGCGGTGCAGCGGGGCGTTCATCGATTGACTCCTTATGCAGCGCGCAGCTGCGCATTTTCGCGTTCGAGGTCGCGTGCCCAGGAGGCGAGACCGAAGCGGCGGACGTCGACCTGGCGCCAGAAAAGGCCGGGATCGCGCTGCCACAATGGAAAATGCGCCAGCGCGTTGGCGCATTGCGAGCCCATGTCGATCACCTCGGCCAGTTCCTGCAGGTAGAAGGGCAGTGGTTCGCCATCGGCGCCCATCTGCTGATCATGCGGGAAAGCCGCTGCCTTGAGGGCGGTGTCGGCGCCGTGGCGGAAGCAGGCCAACGCCGTCTGCGGATCGCCATCGGCGAGATGAATGCGCGCTTCGTAAAAGCAGGCCGCAATAGTCTTCGTCGCCAGCAGTGGCGAGAAATCGGCCCAATCGGCCTGCGCGGCCTCGCAATACCAGCGCTTGGCGGCCTCGCGATCCTCGATCAGCTCGTTGAGGCGCCCCGCCAGAAAGGCGAGCGAGATTCGCCAGCGGCGGACATGGACGGGCGTATCGTCCGCCATGGGCCGGCCCGCATAGCCATGGATCATCGGTAGAACCGCCATCGCCAGATCGGGGCGGCGCATTTCCAGCACACGATAGCCGAGCACGGCGATGGCGGCACCGCGATCGGCCGACTCCTCGCGCGAATCCTCGATCACGCATTCCGCCAGTCGGGCGAGCTTGACCTCATGTGTCAGGCGTTCGCCCATCTGCACCATGGAGCGATAGAGCCAGGGATTGTCATAGGCCGCGCCGAAATCGACCAGCGCGGGAAGCGGTCCTTTCGCCGCGGGGAAGGCGGGATTGTCATAGGCGCCCGGCTGCTCCGCACCGACGAGGGGATTTGCCGACGCGACCATTATCAGCCAGTCGGTGGCGGCCGGCTGTTCGGTCTCCACCGCGAAGATCGCATGCGGACCTGCGGGATTGGGGCTGACCGCAATCTGCACATAGCGCCTCTCGGGCAGGAAGCGCTCGGACATGGCATCGCTGAAGCCGTCCCAGCTATCCGGACGATCGGTCTCGCCACGCCCCTGTGTCCAGCCGATCACGACGCGGCCGTCATGTTTCAACACCCGGCTGTAATCGTCGAGCCGCGAAGCCCAGTCGGTCTTCACCACCGGCTCGAACGCGATGACCAGATCGATCGACTGATCGGCGAGGCGAGCCAGTCCTGCCTCCACAGTCTCGCCGCCGCCGTGCCGCTGCCCCTTGTCCTTCGCCACCCGCACCGCCGATCCGGCGCGGGACAGCGCCATTACGATCGCTGTGCCGTCGGTCGAGCCGGCGCCATCGACAAGGACGCGATCGCCCGGACGGACATGGTTTGCCGCAGCCGCGTACCGCGCGATGAGGGCATCGGCCTCGACACCCCGTTGCAGCAGGGAACCCTTGTGCTTCGCGCGTTGCCACAGGCTGGCGCCCGGCAGCATGTCCGCCGTCCAGCTCGAATAGTCTCCGATCGTCATGCCGCCCGGATGTCGCTGCCAACCGGCATCGAACAGGGCGCGTTCAAGCGTGCGGCGATCCTGGCCCGCGCTTTGGAGAACCAGCAGGTCCATCTGCCGGAAAGGACGGAGGGCTTTGGCGAAATCGCCACCGGCCGTGGCGTCGGTCCAGGCTAGGAAACCGGCTGTCGTGCCGCGATGTTTCGTCGGTGCGCCGCCCGCGTCGGGCACGTCCACCGGCTCGCATCCCATCAGCGCCAGTTCACTGGCCAGCTCGGCATGGGCCTTTCGGTCAAGTGCGATACGGCAGGGACCGAGCCGCTGGACGATGGCGCTGGCATTCTGGATCGACACTCGCTTCTCCGCGGACCTTGATGCGCGCCGGTTCGGAACCCGATCCGCGCGGCATATGTTTCCTCTTGCATGCCGGGATAGGTGCAAAGCGTTGAGGGTTGGTTAACCATGTTCTGGTGGGCATTGCGGTCGGCCATTGCCGCTCATGGGGACAGGCCCTAAGCGTGCGGTGATGGAGGATGCGCCCAAACGCTTGTCCCGACCTGTGCTTGCAGCCGGAGTAGGGGGACTGCTGCTGGCTGGCGGCGCGGCATGG
>CAZJXG010000066.1:0-17254 GCA_964549965.1 uncultured Sphingomonas sp.
TGTGTTGGGTGTGTTTGGTGGGGGTTTGCTGGAGCGGCTGGGGCTGGCCGGTATGTTCGAGCAGATCCATGACATCCAGGCCTGCCAATATGTGCCCAAGCCCAATCCGGCAGGCTATGCGGCGCTGTGCGCGGCCTATGACGTCGATCCGACGCGCGCCGCCTTTTTTGAGGATATGGCCCGTAACCTGAAGCCCGCCAAGGCGATCGGCATGACCACCATCTGGGTCAATAACGGGTCCGAGGCGGGCGGCCATGAGCATCATCCCGATTTCGTCGATTTCGAAACCGACCATCTCCGGCCTTTCCTGGCCGACATTCTTGGAGAGAATCCATGACCACCGACCTGCAAACCACGATCGACGCCGCCTGGGAAGACCGGGCCAATGTGAGCCTGTCCACCCAGGGAGCGGTGCGTCAGGCCGTCAACAAGGCGCTGGCCCTGCTGGACAGCGGTGAGGCGCGGGTCGCCGAGCCGACTGCGGATGGCTGGCAGGTCAATCAGTGGCTCAAGAAGGCGGTGCTGCTGTCCTTCCGCCTCAACGACAATGTACGGGTCGAAAACGGGCCGGGCGCAGGGCATTGGTGGGACAAGGTGCCGAGCAAATTTTCCGGCTGGGGCGAGGCGGAGTTCCGCGCCGCTGGTTTCCGCGCGGTGCCGGGCGCGTTTGCGCGGGCCGGCGCGCATATCGCGAAGAACGCGATCCTGATGCCCAGCTTCGTCAATATCGGCGCGTTCGTCGATGAAGGCACGATGGTCGACGCCTGGGTGACGGTGGGTAGCTGCGCCCAGATCGGCAAGAATGTCCATCTGTCGGGCGGCGTCGGCATCGGCGGCGTGCTGGAGCCGCTGCAGGCCGGCCCGGTGGTGATCGAGGATGACTGCTTCATCGGTGCGCGCTCGGAAGTGGCCGAGGGCGTGGTGGTCGAGCAGGGCGCGGTGCTGTCGATGGGCGTCTATCTCGGCGCCTCGACCAAGATCGTCGATCGCGCGACCGGAGAGGTCTTCGTCGGGCGCGTGCCCAGCTATTCGGTGGTCGTGCCGGGCACCCTGCCGGGCAAGGATGGCGGCCCCGGCCTCTATTGCGCGGTGATCGTCAAGCGGGTCGATGCGCAGACCCGGTCGAAGACCGGGATCAACGAGTTGCTGCGCGACTGAGCGTGATCGTCCGGGGCGTCGTGCGCGGCGCTCCGGACGTGCCGGATCGGGCCGCGCCGCGCGCCGGTGGACTTTTGGCCTTCAGGCGCCTATATCTCGCCTCGCTAAAGTCGCCTGCTGCGGACTCGACGCCCGGCATGGGCTTCTCTTCCTCTCCACGCCTCCTGGCTTCGACGGCATGTTGCTGTTCGAAAACCCTGTTTCGTGAAGGAAACATCCCATGCCAATCGGCACCGTCAAATTCTTCAATTCCGACAAGGGCTATGGCTTCATCGCCGCCGAAGATGGTTCGGGCGACAGCTTCGTCCACATCTCGGCCGTCGAGCGCGCCGGAATGGGCACGCTGAACAAGGATCAGCGCGTCAGCTACGAGCTCGAGACCGACCGTCGCGGCAAGCAGTCTGCGGTGAACCTGCAGTCGGCCTGACATGGCCAAAGAGGACTTGATGGTCCTCGACGGGCAGATCGAGGAAATCCTGCCGGACGGCAGATTCCGCGTTCACCTGGAGAATGGCCATCGCCTGGTCGCCTACACCGCGGGCAAGATGCGGCGTTTCCGCATCCGGTCCGTGGTGGGGGATCGCGTCCAGGTCGAGATGACGCCCTATGATCTCGACAAGGGGCGCATCATCTATCGTGAACGGACGCCTGGCGCCGGACCCGGTCCAAGGCGCCGGTGAACCCGGTGCGACGGCCGCACCGGATCATCATCCAACATGTCGGGAACCGGGCGGGCGTGCCGAACGCGCCCGCCTCCCGGAGCCGGCGGATCATCCAGCCGCTTCGAATCGATCAGCGAAAGGGCAGCCCATGTCCGTGACCAGCAATCATTATATCGCCCAGGCCGATGCCTGTGCCCGCGAGGCCGCGGCGGCGACGCTCGACAATGTCCGCGACCGCTGCCTGCGGTCCGAGAAATCGTGGCGCTCGATGGCCGAACGGCAGCTGCGCGCCGAAAGCATGCGCGCACGCCTGGCCGAGGAAAAAGCCGAACGCGACTCGGTCGAGGTCTGATTCGGGCGCGTCAGCGCGTCGAGATTTGATTCGGGCGCGTCAGCGCATTGGCCTGTTTTGATATGCCGTCGGGGTCGTCAGGTGATCGCACCTGACCCGACATGCCGTCAGGGCATCGCGATCAGCGTGCCCGCGCCGCGCCTGGTGAAGGCTTCGATCAGCATCGCGTGCGGCACCCGGCCGTCGAGGATGACGGCGGCATCGACCCCACCCTCGACCGCGTGCACGCAGGTCTCCAGCTTCGGGATCATCCCGCCCTGGATCGTGCCGTCCTCGCGCAGCGCATTGATCTGGACCGGGGTCAGATCGCGGATCAGCTGTTTCTGCTTGTCGAGCACCCCCGCCACATCGGTCAGCAGCAGCAGACGTGCCGCGCCCAGCGCGATCGCGATCGCGCCCGCCATGGTGTCGGCGTTGACATTATAGGTGTGCCCGTCCTCGCCGATCGCGATCGGCGCGATCACCGGGATCATGCCCGCCTTGGAAATCGTGTCGATCACCCGCCGGTCGATATCGGCGGGCTCGCCGACAAAGCCCAGATCGACCAGCTTCTCGATATTGCTGTCGGGATCGCGCTGGGTGCGGCGCACCTTTTCGGCGATCACCATCCGGCCGTCCTTGCCGGACAGGCCGACGGCACGGCCGCCCGCCTGCGATATCCAGGAGACGATCTCCTTGTTGATCGATCCGCACAGCACCATCTCGGCGACCTTGGCGGTCTCCGCATCGGTGACGCGCAGCCCATCGACAAAGCTGCTTTCGACGCCCAGCGTCTTCAGCATCCGGCCGATCTGCGGACCGCCGCCATGGACCACCACCGGATTGATCCCCACCGCCTTGAGCAGGACGATATCCTCGGCGAAATCGCGCGCGGCTTCGGGATCGCCCATCGCATGGCCGCCATATTTGACCACGAAGGTCTCGCCCGCATAGCGCTGCATATAGGGCAACGCCTCGACGAGCGTCTCGGCCTTGGCAAGGAGGGCGGGATCGGGGCTGTGATCGGTCGACATGGCGGCGCATTAGCCGAGGGGAGCGCCAGGGGGAAGTGGCGCATTCATTTCCGCCCTGCCCCGCCGGCGCGCGGATCAGGCCGTCGTCCACGGCGGCTTGAGAAACGCCGCCGCGAGGAAGTCGATCATCGCCTTGACCCGGGCGGGGCGCATCGCGGTCGGCGGCGTCACCACATGGAGCGCGCTCGCGGGGCCGGCCGACCAGTCGCCGAGCACCTCCTCCAGGCTGCCATTGGCCAGGCATTTCCAGGCGAGGAAATCGGGGAGCGGCGCGATCGCGGTGCCGGCGAGCAGCGCGTCGAGGATGACGTCGCCATTATTGGTGCGGATCGGCCCCTTCACCTCGACGGTGAACTCGCCCTCGACCGGATGGCGGAAATGCCAGCGGCCGGGGGTGCGGACATGGCTGTAGGCGATCGCGGGATAGCGCACCAGATCACGCGGATGGCCGGGCCGGCCGAGCCGGTCGAACAGCGCGGGCGCGCCGACCAGCGGCAGCCGCACCGGAAAGAGCCGCCGTGCCTTCAGCGCCGAATCCTCAAGCTGGCCGATGCGCAGCGCGATGTCGAACCCCTGCTCGATCAGGTCGATCCGCTCGTCGGACAGGTGGAGGTCGACCGCCACCTGCGGATAGGCCTGCAGGAACAGCGGCAGGATCGGCCGGAGATGCGCGATGCCGAACGACATCGGCGCCGCCAGCCGGATGAGGCCGCGTGGGACGGCGCCGCGTTCGGAAATCGCCTCCTCGATCGCCTCGCCCTCGGCCAGCAGCAGGCCGGCGCGCTCCTGCGCCGCCGCGCCGCTCTCGGTCAGCGACAGCTTGCGCGAACTGCGGTGGAACAGCGGCGTGGCCAGCCGCTTCTCCAGCCGCGAGACCGCCTTGGAGACGGTCGCCTTGGACAGGCGCAGCTCATCGGCCGCGGCCGAGAAACTGCCGAGCTCGGCCACCTTGGCGAAGATCGCCCAGGCTTCGAAATCGGGTAGCCGCGCCATGGGAACTCCATCATGAATGGAAACGATCTGTTTCGATCATCTCCATTTATTTGCTGACGTGCAAGCCTATCTTGGTCTCCAGCAAGACCGCCGCGGCGGTCGAAACGTGGAGTGAAGACCATGATCGAAGTCCGTCCCTTTTCCTCGCTCGGTCACGCCAACCATGGCTGGCTCGATGCGAGCCACCATTTCTCGTTCGGCGACTATCGCGATGCGAAGCGGGTCCACTGGGGTGCGCTGCGGGTCTGGAATGACGACACAATCGCCCCGCACACCGGCTTCGCGCCGCACCCGCACAACGACATGGAGATCATCACCTATGTCCGCAGTGGCGCGATCAGCCACAAGGACAGCCTGGGCAATGCCGGCCGCACCGAAGCGGGCGACGTCCAGGTGATGTCGGCGGGCACCGGCATCGTCCATTCGGAGAAGAATGAGGAGGATGTCGCCACCACGCTGTTCCAGATCTGGATCATCCCCGATCGCGAAGGCGAGAAGCCCAGCTGGGGCACCCGCCCCTTCCCCAAGGACGATCGCACCGGCCGGTTCGTCACCCTGGCGAGCGGGATCGCGGGAGACGGCGACGCGCTGCCGATCCGGGCCAATGCCCGGGTGCTGGGCGCGACGCTGAAGGCCGGCGAGAGCGCGACCCACCGGGTCGGCCGTGATCGCAAGGCCTATCTGGTCGCCACCCAGGGCCGGATCGAGGTCAACGGCGTCGCCGCCGACCCGCGCGACGGCGTGGCGATCGCCGACCTCGATGCGGTGACGATCACCGCGATCGACGATGCCGAGATCGTCCTCGTCGACATAGCCTGAACATGATCGGCCGCCCCGGCCAAGGTCCGGGGCGGTTCGTTCCGTCCAACCCCCATCGGAGTAACCCTCATGTCCAAGACCCCCAGGATTCTCGTCCTCTATTATTCGACCTACGGCCATATCGAGACGATGGCCGAGGCGATCGCCGACGGCGCACGCTCGGCCGGTGCCGAGGTCGATATCAGGCGCGTGCCGGAAACGGTGCCCGAGGAGATCGCCCGCAAGAACCACTTCAAGCTCGATCAGAAGGCCCCGGTCGCCACGATCGGCGAGCTGGAGAATTATGATGCGATCATCGTCGGCACCGGCACCCGCTTCGGGCGTATCTCCGGCCAGATGGCGAGCTTCCTCGACGGCGCCGGCGGCCTGTGGGCCAGAGGCGCGCTGAACGGCAAGGTCGGCGCGGCCTTCACCGCCTCCGCCACCCAGCATGGCGGACAGGAAACCACCCTTTTCTCGATCATCACCAACCTGCTGCACTTCGGCATGACCATCGTTGGCCTGCCGTACAGCTTCGCGGGGCAGATGGGCGTCGACGAGGTGAAGGGCGGCGCCCCCTATGGCGCCACGACGATCGCCGATGGCGACGGATCGCGCCAGCCCTCCGCCACCGAAATCGAGGGCGCGCAATTTCAGGGCCGGCATGTGGCTCAGATCACAGCCAAGCTGGTCCGCGAATCGTAAACAAGCGTTAATTGAGGAGGACGCGATGACCGCAGCCATGGATATTCGGGCCGATGCCGGGGCGCAGTTTCCCCCGCTCTCGCCGCTCGAGTGGAAGGTCGTCAGCCTCGCGATGCGCGAGGCGGGCGAGCATGGCTGCGGTGCCCGCCAGCGCGGCTGGCTGGGGCGGCTGATCGGTCAGGCCCATGGGTTCCGGCCCAGGCTGCCGCTTGCCGATCCGCGGCTCGAAACGCTCCGGCGCTTCGTCTGCAGGCTGGTCGATCGCGCCGACACCTCCGAGCTCGCGCCCCGGCTGATCGAGCTCGGCTTCCACCCGGCCCAGATTTCGGCGGTGACGATGCTCGCCCGCTGAACCGTTCCAACCGCTGCGGGCATTCAGCCCCCCGTCCGCAGCAAAGCACCGCCCGTTCTCCTTTCAGGGGGACGGGCGGTTTGCTATCTTCCGGCGCCTGTCTGCCAAAGGGGTGCCCATGACGAGCTTGTATGACGCCGCGATTCCACCGGTGCGCCGCGCGCTGGTCAACCTCGGCCATATCCTCGACAAGGCGGCAGCGCATTTCGCCGGCGCCGCCATCGCCGAAGCCGACTGGCTGAGCGCCAGTCTTGCCCCCGACATGTTTCCACTCACCCGCCAGATCCAGACCGCGAGCGACGCCGCGAAATATATGGCCTCGCGGCTGTCAGATGGCGCCGCGCCGTCGATGCCCGATGTGGAGACCAGCGTCGTCGAACTGCAGGAACGGATTGCGCGGACCGTCGCCTATCTCGACAGCGTGCCGCGCTCCGCGATCGACGGGCGGGAGGACGCTCCGGTGTTGGTCAAGATTCCCAATGGCGAGATCCGCTTCACAGGCGCCAGCTATGTCCGCGATTTCGGGCTGCCCAATTTCTTCTTCCATATCGTCACCGCCTACGGAATCCTGCGGCATCGCGGCGCGCCGATCGGCAAGCTCGACTATCTCGGCCCGCTCGATCTGACGCGGTCCGAATAGGATCGTCGGCGACGGGCGATCAAAGGGGGGGCATGCGATGAAACGGGTGATGGCATTATTGGGGCTGATTGTGGCCGCGCCGGTCCAGGCCGAGGTGAAGGCGGCCGACGCCAACGGCCTGATCGTCAGGCAGCTGGTCCACATCGCGGCGACTCCGGAGAGGGTCTACGCCGCGCTGCTCACGCCCGGCCGCTGGTGGGATTCGGCGCATAGCTGGTCGGGCGATGCCGCGAATATCACGCTCGATCCGGTCGCCGGGGGCTGTTTCTGCGAGGCGATCCCGGCGGCGCGCGGCGCGGCGGAACATGGCCGGGTCGTCAACATCGTCCCGAACCGGCTGATCCGGCTTCGCGCCGAACTCGGCCCGTTCCAGGCGATGGGTGTCGCCGGGGCGCTGAGCTGGGAACTGGCACCGGCCGACGGCGGCACCATGTTCAGCCAGACCTATGTGGTCGGGGGTTTCATGCCGGGCGGCTTCCAGCCGATGGCGGCCGCGGTCGATGGCGTGATGGGCGGGCAGGCCAGCCGGCTCAAGGCGTTCGTCGAACGGAAATAGACGGATCAGCCGCGGGTGCGCTTCAGCCGCACCAGTGCCTCGTCGAGGGCCTGCAGGAAGCGTGAGCGATCGGCCCTGGAAAAGGGCGCCGGTCCGCCGATGCCGGGGGCGGTCGCGCCCGCGCGCAGATCGGCCATGATCGCGCGGGTGGCGACGGCCGCGCCGATCGAATTGGCGGTGAACGGCTTGCCGCTGGGCGATATCACCGTGGCACCCGCCTTGATGCAGCGATCGGCGAGCAGGATGTCGGCGGTGACGACGACGGTCGCCGGGCCGCTCGCCTCGGCGATCCAGTCATCGGCGGCGTCGAAGCCCGATCCGACGACGACCTTGTCGAGCAGCGGGTGCGGCGGGATGCGCAGATGCTGATTGGACACCAGCGTCACCGGCACCTCCAGCCGCCAGGCGACCTTATAGATCTCCTCCTTCACCGGGCAGGCATCGGCGTCGACGAGGATGCGTAAGGGCTGAGTCATATAACCCCGCTTACAGCCAGGACCGGACAGGCTGAATTCGTTTCGGCATCCGCTTACGACGCACCATCAAATCTTTTCGTCCTGGTCGATCAGCCGACGATGGTTGCGGCGATCATCGGCCAGCCCGCGGCGCGGGCGATGATCACCGTGGAATTGCCGTCGAGGACATCGAAGAGCCCGTCGCTACGGCGTCGCAAGGTGATGGGCTCCCGTACGGGCCGTTCGCCACGCCACGCGTCGGCCATCTTCCGGACAGCACCTTCAATGCCCTTCCGGCGGGCCCGATTCAGCACCAGCCGATCGACGGCGAGGATATGTGTGTCTTCGGGGAAAGAGAAATAACGTTCCAGATCAAAAGGCAGGGCTTGCGCCGCGCGGCGGATTTCCTCGTCCAGCTGATAATCCATATCGGTCATGCTCTTCTTTCCCGGCCGCTAATCCCCACATGAATCCTGTCCTTTAGTGCAAATCGGACACGATTTGTTCATTGGCGGTGTGTTACCCGGTTGCTGCGGTGCAAAGCTTGGCGCATAAGATGGACGACGCGTTGTTCGTCTGCTGTTCTCGGAACGGTTCGAGCGCCACGGCGTTGGTAGAGAAGGAAGTCATGTTAATGCGGCCTATTTTCAAAATTTCCGAACGCCCGATCTTCAAAGGCCTGCGGAACCGCTGAGCGGCCGAACGTTCTGTCGCGCCAGTTCCGCGGCCTCCAATGCGAAGTAGCGGCGCCATCCCAGCCGCATGTTTAGTTCGCAATACGCATCCGAGACCTGCTTTTCCCGCTCTGCGGCGACGGCAAGTGCATCGGTACAAAGCCCTATCCCAGCTCTCACCTCTTCCTTGGTATCGCCGAAGGTGATTTGGATGAGCCCCCTGAGATCCTGGATACTGGACTCGATATCCTCGTTTAGCCGCAAAGCTTCATCGTCGAAGACCAGCTCGATCTCGCGACGTAGCGCCGCCCGGTCCCCGGCATCCTTAGTCGGCGCATGATATTCGCGCTCGACTAGAAACTGGGCTCGGTTGAAGCGGATCACGGCCAGCGCCTTGGATTCCAGCTTCGACCCAGCCAGCATGTCCAGCAGCCGGTCCGCATAACGGATCGCGTCGTCGAAGTTGTTCATGATGTAGAACATCAGAGGGATGGCCGAAATCTCACTGGATCGGATATCCCCCTTCCTGACATGGCCGGGAAGCGCCTTCAGCCAGCGGTCGGTGAGCAGGATGCAGCTGCTGACCAGATTTTCGTCCGGACGGATAGAGGCGAGCCGGCCCGCGAACAGCCAGCCGAAGCGGGCGGCCCGCTTGCCGCAGGCATTGACGCGTTCGAGCAGCTCGGTGAGCCGCTGGCTGCCGGGTTCCTCTTTCGCAAGCCAAGTGATGGCGGCCTCGATGTCGCCATGCAGCATCTGGACCTCGGTCTGCTCGGGGATGTCCTTCCAAAGATCGCTGTTGTAGCGCAGCATTTCCTCGAACACATATTCGCAGGCCTGCCGGCGCGCGTCGCGTTCCACGTCCCAGCTCACCAGGATCATGTCGCGGATGGTCTGGGACTGTTGTTCCGCGCTTTCGATCATGTTGGCACCGGCGATCATCAGCTTTTCGAGCCTTGTATCGAGCGAGCCGCCGGGCTTGTAGGTCAGATCGTGCATCTTCTGCGCCCAGGCATTGTGCAGCATGGTTTTGACCTGCACCTCGCAGCGTAGCGTGTGAATCCCATAGAGCCTGCTACAAATCGCGTGGTGGGCGTAGTAGCCTCGCTTGTTCTCATGCACTTCGGCCTCGCCGACCACGATATCCTTGCCCAACTGGGCGCGCAGCTCGGCGACCGCCACCTCGCGCTGATCGGGATATTGCACGACGATGGTAAGGCCGATCACATCGTTGAGCTCGAGCAGCGCGCCGGGCCCTTCAAGGCCGCGCTCCTGCAATTTCCGGGCGATCTTCTCGATGCTCTTGAACGGACCGTCGCCCAGGTCGGGACGGATATAGACATCAGAAACGATATTCGGGCCGAATTTGTGCTGTACGCGCTCCGCGGCGTTGGAAACCCTGTCCAGCAGATCGAGATAATTCCTGCGGAAAAGCTTCAGGTCGTTTGCAACCTGGTCGACGTCGCTCATTCAGTCCCCCGACATCAAAGCACCGCACCCGGCCGGATGGCATGGCTCCTGCCGGTGGGAGCGGCGCCGTTCCCCAAACGATGATCGCCAGCCCGCGATCATCTTCCCTGCCCCCGCGACAGGTGATCGCGTGGGGATATCATTGGTTCTCGCTTCCAAACAAACATGAAGCTCGACCATTATGGAGATTGATCGCCCATTCCCGCAGGGTCCGATGGACGATATCGACCCGTGGGAAGCGGCCGACCAGTCGTCAGACGTCCAGATTCGCCACGTTCAGCGCATTTTCCTGGATGAATTCGCGCCGCGGCTCGACCACGTCGCCCATCAGCCGGGTGAAGATCTCGTCGGCGACATCGGCCTGGCTGATCTCGACCTGGAGCATCGCGCGGTTGGACGGATCGAGCGTGGTTTCCCACAGCTGCTCGGCGTTCATCTCGCCAAGGCCCTTGTAGCGCTGCACCGACATGCCCTTGCGCCCGGCCGCCAGCACCGCCTCGATCAGGTCGGACGGCTGGTTGATCGCGGTACCGCGCGTGTCGGCGACGGGCTCGTCCTCATCCTCGGTCGCGGCGGTCGCGGCGGCGGCGCTCTTCATCGACACGAGCCGGGCGGTCTGGGCATAGGCGGCGGCCTGTTCCGAGGCCAGCGCGTGGAGCTTGCGCGCCTCGGCCGAACGGATGAAGGCCGGCTCGATGATGTGGTGATCGGTCACGCCGCGCCAGCGCCGCTGAAGGTGATAGCCGCCATCCTCGGACAGGTCGCCCGACCAGACGGCTTCGGGATCGATCCGGCCCATCCACGCCGCGACCGCCTGCGCCGAGGCGCGATGGCCATCGTCGCCGGCCGCCGGATCGAGCGCCCCGGTCAGCGCCAGCGCCTCGACGATCCGCGGATCGTAGCGCTTGGGCACATAGCGCATCAGCGATTTCATCCGCCGGGCATGTTCGACCAGCAGGCGCAGGTCGTCGCCCGAACGGGCGCCGCCGGGCGCTTCCAGCATCATCACGGCCAGCCCGCCGGTGACGAGATATTCGTCGAGCGCGGCATCGTCCTTGAGATAGACCTCCGACCGGCCCTTCGCGACCTTATAGAGCGGCGGCTGGGCGATATAGAGATGGCCGTTCTCGATGATCGGCTTCATGTGGCGGTAGAAGAAGGTGAGCAGCAGGGTGCGGATATGCGCGCCGTCGACATCGGCGTCGGTCATGATCACGATCTTGTGATAGCGCAGCTTTTCGAGGTTGAAATCATCGCGGCCGATGCCGGTGCCCATCGCCTGGATCAGGGTGCCGACCTCCTTGGAGGACAGCATCCGGTCGAAGCGGGCGCGCTCGACGTTGAGGATCTTGCCCTTGAGCGGCAGGATCGCCTGATAGACCCGGTCGCGGCCCTGCTTGGCCGAGCCGCCGGCCGAGTCACCCTCGACCAGGAACAGTTCGCACTTGCTGGGATCGCGCTCCTGGCAGTCGGCCAGCTTGCCGGGCAGCGAGGCGATGTCCATCACCCCCTTGCGCCGGGTCAGCTCGCGCGCCTTCTTCGCGGCCTCGCGCGCGGCGGCGGCGTCGATCACCTTCTGGATGATCGAGCGGCCATGCGCCGGATTTTCCTCGAGCCACTCGGCCAGCTTGTCGGCCATCAGGCTTTCGAGCGGCTGGCGGACCTCGGAGGAAACCAGCTTGTCCTTGGTCTGCGACGAGAATTTGGGATCGGGCAGCTTGACCGAGACGATCGCGGTCAGCCCCTCGCGCATGTCGTCGCCGGTCAGCGTGACCTTCTCCTTCTTCAGCATGCCGGACTTGTCGGCATAGTTGTTCAGGGTACGGGTCAGCGCGGCACGGAACGCGGCGAGATGGGTGCCGCCGTCGCGCTGCGGGATGTTGTTGGTGAAGCAGAGGACCTGCTCATAATAGCTGTCGTTCCACTCCAGCGCGACATCGATGCCGACATCGTCGCGCTGGCCGTTGATCGCCACCGGCTCGGGCATCAGCGGGACCTTGGTGCGATCGAGATATTTCACGAAGGCGGCGATCCCGCCTTCGTAGAACAGCTCGATCTCCTTGCGCTCGGCATGGCGCTCGTCGACCAGGAACAGGCGGACGCCCGAATTGAGGAAGGCGAGCTCGCGATAGCGATGTTCCAGCTTTTCGAAGTCGAACTCGGTGATCTTGAAGGTTTCGGCCGATGGCAGGAACGTGACCTTGGTGCCCTTCTTGCCGTTCGACGGGCCGACCACCTTGAGCGGCGCGACCGCATCGCCGCGCGCGAACTGCATGTAATGTTCCTCGCCGTCGCGCCAGATCGTCAGGTCGAGCACGTCGCTGAGCGCGTTGACCACCGACACGCCGACGCCGTGGAGGCCGCCGGACACCTTGTAGGCGTTCGCGTCATTGGTGTTGTCGAATTTCCCGCCCGCATGGAGCTGGGTCATGATCACCTCGGCGGCGGAAACGCCCTCTTCGGCATGAATGCCGGTGGGGATGCCGCGGCCATTATCCTCGACCGAAACCGATCCGTCGGGGTTCAGGGTGATGACGATCTTGTCGCAATGCCCCGCCAGCGCCTCGTCGATCGCATTGTCCGACACCTCGAACACCATGTGGTGGAGGCCCGATCCGTCGTCGGTATCGCCGATATACATGCCGGGGCGTTTGCGCACCGCGTCGAGGCCTTTCAGGACCTTGATCGAATCGGCGCCATAGGCATTTGCGTTGGGGGTATTTTCGGTTTCGTTCGTCATGCCGAGCATATAGCGGCGGCGATAACAAAATCCAAAAAAAAGAGGCTTGCCGATCGCCTTCGCGGCGATGTCCGGATTGAACCGTATCGGATCAGACCGCTGCCGCCCGGCCGGTTGGCAGCGCATATCCGCACTGCTACGCTCGGGGCGGGCAATGCGTCACGGAAATGGGAGTTTCCGCGCCCGTGACAGGCTCGGGGACGAAGGAGAAAGGACATGAACGGATTTGTCCATGCGCTGATCATCGGCGCCGCGCTGCTGTTCCCGTTCGTGGCGATGCCCCTGCTGTGGCGGCGCATGAAATGCGTCCGCGACGAGGCCTACCGCGCCAGCAAGACAGCTCCGCCTCCGGCCGACTGGGAGGAAACCGTCGCGACCCATGACGGGCTGAACGTGGTGAGGGTCAACGAGTCCCATGACGAATTGATCGCGCTGGGAGACCGGGCGCGCCATTCGAACGGGCCGATCAATATGTTCTGAGGTCCGGGGCCGGGGGCAGCGGGGTGCCGGCCGGATCGTCGAGCCTATTCCTGGCTGCGCATGCGCAGCGGGGTGCGCTTGACGGTGCCGCTCATTACCTGCTTGGCGCAGACGCGGTTGATCACGGCGGCGTCATGGCTGTTGAGCAGGACGACGCGGGTGCCGCCCGACAGCAGCGCCTCGATCGTGCTGATTCCGGCCGAATGCTTGGCGCAGATATCCGTGACCTGCTCGACGGAAGCGTTGAGATTGATGGCGCGCGACATGGAGGTTGCTCCCGATGGAAGGTTGGACGGGAGCTCGATGGTCTCTCAGCCACCGGATGCCCGGTGATGGCATCTCCCTAGCAGCGCGCGCCCCGATTGTCCCGCTTATTCACCCGGCTCGATCGTCCCGTCCCGGATCGACAGCCATGTCGCCTCGCCGATCCCGTCGAACAGCGCGCGCTCGGTGCCGGTCAGCCAGATCTGGCCGCCGCTCCTGCCGAGCCGTTCGAACAGGGCGGCGCGGCGGACGGGATCGAGATGGGCGGCGACCTCGTCCATCAGCAGCAGCGGCCGTTGTCCGCGCCGTTCGGCGACGAGATCGGCATGGGCGAGGACGATGCCGAGCAGCAGCGCCTTCTGTTCGCCGGTCGAGGCGCGGGCGGCGGGCTGCGCCTTGGCGGCATGGGTGACGGCCAGGTCCTGACGGTGCGGGCCGGACAGGGTGCGGCCGGCGGCGATGTCGCGCGGGCGGCCCAGGCGCAATGCCTCGATCAGCGGGCGGCCGCCCGGCAGCCAGCCCTCGATCGCCAGCGATGCGCGGGCAAAGGGCGCGTCGGGCTCGGCGGCGATGCGCCCGGCCAGCGCGACCACGGTGCGGGCGCGGGCCTCGGCGATGGCGGTGCCATGCTGCGCCAGCTGGGCCTCCAGCGCATCGAGCCAGGCGATGTCGGGCGGGCCGTCGGTGGCCAGCAGCTTGTTGCGCGCCCGCATCGCGGCATCATAGCGGCCGACATGATGGGCATGGCCGGGCTCGATCGCGAGGACGAGCCGGTCGAGGAAGCGCCGCCGCGCCTCGGCGCCTTCGGTGAACAGCCGGTCCATCGCCGGGGTCAGCCACAGCAGCGACAGCCATTCGCCCAGCGAAGCGGCCGACGCGGCGGCACCGTTGATCCGCACCTGGCGGCGTTCGGGCGCCTGTGGGCTGGTGCCGGTACCCAGGCGAACGCCGCCGGTCGCATCGGCCGAAAGCTCGGCGGCGACGGCGAAGCCGCCGGGCCCGTTCGCCCGCGCCATCTCGGCGAGCGCGGCGCCGCGCCGGCCGCGGCCGGGGCCAAGCATCGACACGGCCTCCAATATATTGGTCTTGCCCGCGCCATTCTCGCCGGTCAGCACGACGAAGCCGGGACCGGCGCTGATCGTCGCAGACGCATAGCTGCGGAAATCGGTCAGCATCAGGCGGGCGATCGTCATCGCGCCCTTGTTGGCGAAGTTTGAAGGCAAGGGGAAGCGGGGGACGAACTTGGCCCCGCCATCATTGCCGCCTTCGCGGGAATGACGATGGTGGGATAGGGTATCTATGGCTAAGCAGGGCGGACGTTGAGACGGAGTATATATGCGCCGGATACCGGGAATGTTGATCGCGATTGCTGCACTGATGCTGGCATGGACGCCCGCGCAGGCGGGACTGCGTGCCATCTATATCGATGTCGCCAAGGCCAAGCAGCTGCAGATCGACGTCTATGACAATGGTGACGCGCGGATCGCCGAGGTCGGCAATGAGGATTATGGACTGCTGCTCGGCGGCGAATTCTACATCGTCGATGTCGAGGGCGGGAAACCCACCGTCGCGCGGCTGAAGGATGTCGCGACCGCGATGGACCAGGTGCTGCCGCCGATCTTCAAGGGCCTGTTCGACATGGCCGCCGATCAGGCGCCGAAGGCGGAGCTGAGGATCGACCCCGGCGAAGCGGGCAGCGCGGGCGGGCGCGACGGGCGGGTCTATCATGTCCGCGGGCTCGACAGCAGCAATCCGGCGAAGGCGACCGATTATCTGATCAGCGCCGATCCCGAGTTGAAGCCGGTCGGTATCGCGCTCGAAGCCTTCATGAATGCGGCGATCGTGCCCGCCGCGCCGCTGATCGGGGCGGGCGCGGCCGAACTGATCGCCGAGACACGGACGATCTTCGCGCTGGGCACGCCGATCGACGTCGGCGGACGGTTCCGGCTGAACCTGGCGGGCAAGGCCGCCTTCCCGGCCGCCTATTTCCGCCTGCCGGCCAGGCCCCAGTCGGTCGAGCAGCTGGTCGCGGCGATGAAGCTGTCGATGGCGAAGGGGCCGCCGGGCGACACGAAATAAGCCCCTCCCGCGTGCGGGAGGGGGAAGGGGTGGGGGCGAGCAGAGCGCGCTTTCCCCGATCGTTCCGCGGAATTCCTTAAAGGGGCGGCGAGCCCCTTCACGCCGTCACCCAACCCTGCACCCCTCCCTTGAAGGGAGGGGAAGCAAGGGGAAGGGGGCTTCAGCTCAGCGGGCGATACCGGATGCGGCGAGCAGGGCGAGGGTCATGATCTCGGCCGCGTTCGACGACATGGTGGCGATCTGTACCGGCTTTTCCATGCCGACCAGCATCGGGCCGACCATCGATCCCTTGCCCAGTTCGCGTAGCAGCTTGGCCGAGATGTTGGCCGATTGCAGGCCGGGCATCACCAGCACATTGGCGGGACCCGACAGGCGGCTGAACGGATAGAGCTTCTGGATGGCCGGGTTGAGTGCCGCATCGGGTGCCATCTCGCCCTCATATTCGAAGCTGACGCCGCGCGCGTCGAGCAGGGCCACCGCGCCGCGCACCAGATCGAGATAATTGCCCGGCGGATTGCCGAAGGTCGAATAGCTCAGGAACGCCACCTTCGGCTCATGGCCCATCCGCCGCGCAACCGCCGCCGTCGCCTCGGCGATATCGGCCAGTTCCTCGACCGACGGCCGCTCGGTGACGGTGGTGTCGGCGATGAAGGTGGTGTGGCTCTGCCCGACGAACAGGTGGATGCCGAGCGGCTTCTTGCCCTCGATCGGATCGAGCACCCGGCGGATCTGCCGGAATGTGGCGCTGTAGGTGCGGGTGACGCCCGTCACCATCGCATCGGCCTCGCCCAGCGCGAGCAGCAGCGCGCCGAAGATGTTGCGGTCCTGGTTGACCATCGCCTGCACCTCGCGGCGCAGGGTGCCGCGCCGCTTGAGCCGATCGTACAGATAGTCGACCATCTTCTCGATCAGGTCCGAGGTGCGGCTGTTGTGCAGCTCATAGGTCTCGGGATCGTCGACGCCCAGCTCGCGCAGCCTGTCGATCACATCCTCGCGGCCGACCAGCACCGGGGTGCCATAGCCGAGATTCTTGAACTGGATCGCGGCGCGCAGCACCACTTCCTCCTCCGCCTCGGCGAAGACGACGCGCTTGGGATGGGCGCGGGCGATTTCGGAGGCCAGGGTGAGCACCGAGGTGGTCGGGTTGAGGCGGGCCTTGAGGCTCTCCTTATAGGCCGCCATGTCGAGGATCGGTTTGCGCGCGACCCCGGTGTCCATCGCGGCCTGCGCCACGGCGGCGGGGATGATCTCCATCAGGCGCGGATCGAACGGCGCCGGGATGATGTAATCGCGACCGAAGCGCGGCGCCGCGCCGCCATAAGCGGCCGCCACTTCCTCGGGGACCTGCTCGCGCGCCAGCTCGGCGAGCGCGCGGGCGGCGGCGATCTTCATTTCCTGGTTGATGCCGGTCGCGCGCACGTCGAGCGCGCCGCGGAAGATGAAGGGGAAGCCGAGGACGTTGTTGACCTGGTTCGGGAAGTCCGAACGGCCGGTCGCGACGATCGCGTCCTCGCGCACCGCCTTGGCATCGGGCGGCAGGATTTCGGGATCGGGATTGGCCATCGCGAAGATGATCGGATTCGGCGCCATCGTCTTGACCATCTCGGGGGTCAGCGCCCCCTTGACCGAAAGCCCGAGGAACACGTCGCAGCCATTGACCGCTTCGGCGAGCGTGCGCCGGTCGGTCGCGGTGGCGTGGCCGGACTTCCACTGGTTCATGCCCTCGGTGCGGCCCTGATAGACGACGCCCTTGGAATCGCACAGCAGCACCTTGTCGGCCGATACGCCGACCGCCTTGATCAGCTCGGTGCAGGCGATCGCCGCCGCGCCCGCGCCGTTGACGACGACGTTCATGTCCTTGAG
>CAZJXG010000067.1:0-17186 GCA_964549965.1 uncultured Sphingomonas sp.
GGAACAGCCGTTCATTGACCATGATCGGGCGCGACAGGCTGAAATCGGCGACGGTCCCGCCAGTGCCGCCCACGAAGATTTTGGTGACGCCGGCAGTGGCCTCGAAGCCGAATTGGCGAAGGCTTACAAATCCGCGCGCGCCCGCGCCGAATTTCAGCTTGCCGATACCATTGGGTACATCCTTCGCTCTGTAGTTGTCGGCCATGACGACGCCGGCGCCGATCGTTACCGTCTCTCCGTCGATCAGGTTGGCGCCGATGCCATTTTGGAAGTTGGCGAAGAAGCGGCCATATTTGATGTCAATCGCCGGCAGCGGTTGGAAGCGATATTTGTCTGAGCCCATATAGGCGGGCTGGTAGATGCCGCCGACACCGATCGCGAAGCGGTCGCCATCCGGGCCTCCCGGTCCGCCAGGGCCGTCAGGACCGCCCTGACCGTCCGGTGGCCCCTCGGGGGGCGGCGCCGCGACCGCCGGATTAACCGGCGGCTCGGTCTGGGCCTGGGCGATACCGTGCCAGAGGATAAAAGGAAGCGCTGCGGCAACCATCATAAGACGAGCGCGCATAGGGGAAGAGTTTTGCATGTTTGATCCTGCGGTTATTGATTGGGGGATCGCCGGGGCTGGTGATGAAGCGAGGTGGCGCGCGAGGTCGGACGGTCGATCCCTCGGGCCGGTCTCGGCTGTCAGATCGTCGATTTCTTCGATGAGCCCTCGGGCGAACCCGGAATTGAAGAGGTTTTCGCGTTCCTGATGAGCCAGGCCACCACCGAGCACACGGCGCAGGATCGCGTAGCGCCTGAGAGCTTCGAGTCTCGGATTGGCGAGCGGCAGAGGCGCGAAGCTTGATCCGCGAAGCCAGCGCGCCGTGCGACCGGGCCGCTTCAAACTCGATGCTGGATCATTGCGCGCGAGCGCGATCACCGCCCGTTCGAGTTGCGTCAAGGAGCTGGACATCAGGACTTTCCCACATCAGCCCGGATACACCGGACGATCGCGATGGATGTGGCGCACGCCTTTGCTGCCTTCGGATTCATTGTGGGTCTCCAGCGGGTGAGACCGATGTCCTGAAGCTTGAATCTTCCGCCAACCTTTCAGGCGCGAAGCTTTATTTGGTAGAAGTCAGACCTTCGCGATGGTCTGAAATGAACGCGATACCAGTGCGCTTTCCGGCGTCGCAACCGCCATGTAGCCGAGGCCCCGCAAGGTTCGGATCGAGACGCCCGCGCCTAAATCCGCCAGTTTGGTGCGCACCCGGTGCATATGAACGTGGATCGAATTTTCGGTATAATCTTGGTCCATCGAATGAAGGCTCTCGCCGAGCTGGGCCTTGGTGATGACCCGCTCCGGCGCACGCAGGAAGCGTTCGAGTATGATGCTCTCGCCCCGCGACAGGCTGGCGCGGCCATCGCCAACCTCCAATTCCCTGGACGGAATGTCATAGACGACATCGCCATAGCGGATCACCTCCTCGGCGAGAGGAAGCGGCCGCCGCCCCAGCGCCTTCAATCGCGCGACGAGTTCTTCCATAGCAAAGGGCTTGACCAGATAATCGTCTGCCCCGGCATCCAAGCCGCGAACGCGCTCGTTGACGCTTCCAAGAGCGGTGAGCAGCAGCACAGGCGTGGATATGCCGGCGGCGCGAATACGAGCCAGAAGTTCCAGCCCGCTTTGCGACTCCAAGGCGTTATGCCGCGCCAACATGATATCGAGGATGACGACGTCATAGGGTGCCATCTGCCAAGCCTGCCAACCATCCTCGGGCGTTTGGAAGAGATCTACTGCAAAGCCCGTCCGGATCAGCGACTTTCGGGTCGCCTCTCCGAGCTTGGTGTTGTCTTCGACAAAAAGCACCCTCATGCGGTTGAACTTTGCAAGCCGCTGGTCAGCGCTGTGGGGTTTGATGCTGAGCGGAGCCAGGATCGAGAGTTGCCCGCCGCATAGGCGGTCGCATCTTCCCCTTCGGTAAAGTCCAAGACGAAGCACGCTCCGGTTTCCGACGGACCCAGTCGCGCCGCGCCACCGTGCAGCACCATCACCCGGCTGACGATCGAGAGGCCAAGGCCGGCCCCGAATCCATGAGCATTGGCCTTGCTAAACCGCTGAAACAGGCGATCGTGAAATCCTGGCGGAACGCCCGGCCCGTTATCACTGACGATGAGGCGACCCGCTGGGTCGATCGAGACAACTATTTCACTGCCGGGCGGCGTATGGCGCGTGGCGTTTTCCAGCAGGTTGCGGATCGCCACTTCTACCAAGCCAGGCGCGCCTTCGCATGCCCATCGCTCATGGGCACTTTCGAAGGCAATGCCGCGACCGCCCGCCACGACGGCACTTGCCATCTCGCTGGTGACAGTGCGAGCCAATGCGACGAGATCGAAGGAGACTTTATTCAAATCCTCCCCGCTGTCGGTCTCGGCCAGCGCCAGCAGTTGAGCGATCAACCGCCCAAGGCGCTCGAACTCTTCAATGGCGTCCTTCCGCTCCTCGGGCTCCAGTAGGCTTTCGACCTGCGCCCGCAGGGTCGCCAACGGCGTGCGCAGCTCGTGCGCGGCGTTGGCGGAAAATTCGCGCTGGGCGCGCCACCCGGCCTCTAACCGGTCAAGAGTCGCATTGAAGGCGATCACGAGCGGCGCAATCTCACGCGGGGTCGCACGCAAGGGCAAGCGCTGGTTGATCGTTGCCGGTCCGATGCCGCCTGCTCGCTCGGATATTTGTCGCAAGGGCCGTAAGCCAAGCCGCAGCGCCACAAATATGCCCGCCATCATGAAGCCGACGATTAAGAGGATCAGCGGCAGGTTTGCGCTCGCCTCGCGGGCCAGGTTGCCGGGGGTCATTCGCTCTTCGAGCGAGAGTGGGCCGACATTGGGCAATATCTGTAGAATCTGAACTGCCATGAAGACCAACGCCATAACCAGCACAACGGAGGGAAACAGAACCCATGTCAGAGAGAAGCCGCCTTGCTGGCCATTCAGCTTGCGCGCCCTGCGGTTGAAAAACGAAAACATATGGGCGAAGCCTCCTGACGTCGGACACGGCTGCGATCGCCGCGCTACTCGTAGTTGTGGTCCCTCAACCTTCCGCCAATCTTTCAATCCCAGCCGTGCGCTTCCTGATAGCACATCAGCGGCCCCATTGAGCCGTGCAAAGGTAATGATCGCTTCGTGCGCATGGCAGAAGGCTTGGCGCTGCGGGTCAATCACGTGGCATTATTTTGCGCTTGCCTCGATCGCGCTGGAGAGGTGATCATTCCACATCGCTAGCGCTTCGCGCTTTTCAGGTTTCCAGTCATGGCGCTGGTAGATGCCCGCGACTCCAGAACGCGAACCTCCGACGTGGTTGAGCACGGCTTCGGTCACCTCAAATCGAACGCCCAATCTTTGGAACCCAGTTGCCAATGTTCGCCTAAGATCGTGGAGGCGCCAAGGCGGCATCAATGTGCCGCCATCCTTTGAGATCAGCTTGTCGAGCTTCGTCTTGCCCTTGTGATAGGCCGTGAACGCGGCGCCGGTCGCCGTTGGAAACACCCTCCCGCGAATTGGCCACTTTTCACTCCCCGCTACTTTGTCGAGTTCGGACACCGCGAGGTCGTTGAGCGGTATGGTGGTTGGCTCGCCGTTCTTTGTTCGATCGCCGGACAGCCGCATCTCACGTTCCCCGCGATCCAACTCATGCCAGTGAAGCCCCCCAATCTCTTCGCGTCGCTGACCCGTGGCGATCAGAAGCCGAACGATGGGGCCGAAGCACCGATGGCATTCGGCCGCCTGAAGCCAGACTCTCGCCAGCTCGCTGTCGCTCAGCCAGCGTTCGCGAGCTTTAACGGCCTTCGGCGTCTCCATGCCTTCCATCGGGCTTCTGTCGATATCGCCGCGGCTCACCGCCCATCGGAACAGGCGCCTCAGCACCGCAAACACGTTGCGACGATTGGCGGCTTGCTCTGCCGGCATGCGATCGAACACCGCCACCACGTCGATGCGCGTGATTGTAGGAAGCGCTTTGTCCCGCAAGACCGGCTTGACGTGCAGGTGAAGTGATCGGGTTACGAGCGTCGACCAACCTTTCCCTTTGCAGTCCCCCGCAAATCGGTCGGCGTAGTTGGAAAAGGCAAGATCGACAGCCTCGCGCCGTCGCTGCTTGTCCGATTCGACGGGGTCGATCCCTTGGGCGACGAGGCGCAGGAGTCTCGTCGCCTCCTCGCGAGCGGTGAAGGGCGTCCATGGCGAGCCATGACCGCCGATCGTGTAGCGACGCGTCTTCGCCTCGCGGCCACCCATACGATACTGGACGACATAGGATGCAGAGCCGCCCGCAGTGATCTTCGCTCCGAACCCCTTCAGTTCGTCATCCCAAAGGAAGCCGGTAACAGCGCCTGCCTGGAGCGCATCTAGGGTTCGCTTGGTGATTTTTCCGGTTGCCATGACGAACCTCATGTACCAGAAAAGTAATCACCCAGCAATCACCGACGCGGAAACCAGCGGCGGCAGGCGGCGGTGCGTTTCGGTATAACCTACTGAAATACAATCATTCATGGCATTAAGCCATTGATCTAAATCCGCCGGTAACGGAAGTACCAGACCTCATGCCCCTTCTGGCGGGCCTTGGCCTCGTAGCGGGTTTCGGGCCAGTCGCCGGGACGGACGAGGAAGTCGGAGGGGTGTTCGCCGAGCCATTCGAAATCGGCTGACTGGCCCATCACCATCATCGCCCAGCGGACATAGACCGGATGGTCGGTGCCGAAGCGGAACTCGCCGCCCGGCTTCATCTTGCGGGCGATCAGCCCGATCGGGCCGGCGTTCATGAAGCGGCGCTTGGCGTGGCGCGCCTTGGGCCAGGGATCGGGATGGAGGAGCCAGGCGCGGTCGAGCGAGGCGTCGGGCAGCCGTTCGAGCACCTCGATCGCATCGCCCATGTGCAGGCGGATATTGTCGAGCCCCAGCTCGTCGATCTTCATCAGCGCGCCGACCACGCCGTCCAGAAAGGGCTCGCAGCCGATGAAGCCGGTATCGGGCGCCATGCTCGCCTGGCCGGCCATATGCTCGCCCTTGCCGAAGCCGATTTCCAGCGCCAGCGGGCGATCGTCGCCGAACAGCAGCGGCGCATCGAGGTCGCCGGTGCCGGGCACCGAGATTTCGGGCAGCAGGCGTTCGACCAGTTCGGACTGGCCCGGGCGCAGCTTGTGACCCTGGCGGCGCCCATAAAGCCGACGAATCGAGAGGGGGTCATTCATCGCGACGGCTTATCTCATAGACGGCGGCGGGCGGCAGGTTGCGGAGCGTGCTCGACAGCCGCCGCGCCTTGAGGCCGAGCCGTTCGAGCACCGGCCGCCGGATCGGGCAGGCCGGGCCGTAGGTGAACTGGAAGAAGCGCCCGCCGGGCCGCATCAGATCGAAGCAGCCGCGCATGATCATCATCTGCTGGCGCGCGCTCATGTTGAGGATCGGCAGGCCCGAGATCGTCGCGCCGGCCAGCCCGTCGGCGAGCAGCGCCCGGTGTCGGCGAACCCGCGCGGCGTCCCCGCGCAGCACCCTTGCCTCGGGAAAGCGAGCGGCGAGGAGGCGCGCGAAATCGGCTTCATATTCGACGAGGATGAGGTCCGATTCCTGCAGGCCCCGTGCCAGCAGCGCCTTGGTAAACACGCCGGTGCCCGGCCCCAGCTCGATGACGGGAGCCATATCCGGCGTGATCTCGGCGGTGATGAGCCTTGCGAGCGCGGGGCTCGACGGGGCGACGGCCGCGATTCCCAGCGGATCTTTCGCCCAGGCGCGCAGGAAGGCCGCCAGATCGGACATGGGCATGCTCCGCGTCGCCATAGACGATGATGCCCTAGAGGCTGTTGCGCGATGGGGGAAGGGGCTTGCTGCGGTACAGTTGCGATGGACCGTGAAATCAATCGCGCTGATCGATTTTATTCGGCGGACCTTTGCGCCGGAGCCGGGGTTGAGCGGGGATTACGGACAGGAGCGGACCATGGCGACCCAGAATTTCGAAACCGATCCGGGCAAGGGCGGCGAAACCCATCAGCATGTGCCGGCCAAGGGCCCGCATGACGGGATCGATCACCTGACCACCAATCAGGGCATCCCCGTTTCGGATAATCAGAACCAGTTGAAGGCGGGTGCGCGCGGCCCGGTGCTGCTGGAAGATTTCGTCCTGCGCGAAAAAATCTTCCATTTCGATCATGAACGGATTCCCGAGCGCATCGTCCATGCCCGCGGCTCGGCCGCCCATGGCTATTTCGAACTATATGAGAGCCTTGCCGACATCACCAAGGCGGATCTCTTCCAGAGGGCCGGAGAAAAGACCCCGGTCTTCACCCGCTTCTCCACCGTCGCCGGCGGCGCGGGATCGGTCGATACGCCACGCGACGTGCGCGGATTCGCGGTCAAATTCTACACGCAGCAGGGCAATTGGGATCTGGTCGGCAACAATATCCCGGTCTTTTTCATCCAGGATGCGATCAAATTCCCCGATCTGATCCATTCGGTGAAGATGGAGGCGGATCGCGGCTATCCGCAGGCGGCATCGGCGCATGACACCTTCTGGGATTTCATCAGCCTGATGCCCGAATCGACCCATATGATCATGTGGGCGATGTCCGACCGCACCATCCCGCGCACGCTCAGGACGATGGAGGGTTTCGGCATCCACACCTTCCGGCTGGTCAATGCGGAGGGCAAATCGACCTTCGTCAAATTCCACTGGAAACCGAAACAGGGTATCGCATCGACCGTGTGGGACGAGGCGGTCAAGATCGCCGGTGCCGATCCCGATTTCCAGCGCCGCGACCTGTTCGAGGCGATCGACCGGGGCGATTTCCCGGAATGGGAACTCGGCATCCAGGCGTTCGATGAGGCGTTCGCAGACAGCCTGCCCTTCGACGTGCTCGATCCGACCAAGATCATTCCCGAGGAGGTGCTGCCGGTGCGGCCGATCGGCCGGATGGTGCTCGATCGCTACCCCGATAATTTCTTCGCGGAGACCGAACAGGTCGCGTACTGCCCGGCGAACATCGTGCCGGGCGTGGATTTCACCAATGATCCTCTGCTCCAGGGGCGTCTGTTCAGCTATCTGGACACCCAGCTGAAGCGTCTCGGCTCGACCAACTTCCATCAGCTTCCGATCAACGCGCCGAAATGCCCGGTCATGAACTTCCAGCGCGACGGGCACATGCAGATGGCGGTTCCCAAGGGGCGCGCCAATTATGAACCGAACAGCCTCGACGCGGCGGGCGAGATCACCGGGCCGCGCGAATGCCCGGTTGTCGGCTTCACCACCGCGCCCGGCCGCGCGGCGGAGGAGGAGCAGGGCGACAAGCTGCGCATCCGCCCGGAGAGCTTCGCCGATCATTACAGCCAGGCACGGATGTTCTTCCGCTCGCTCGATCCGGCCGAGCAGGCCCATCTCGCCTCGGCGCTGGTGTTCGAGCTGTCGAAGGTCGGGCTGGAGCATATCCGCAGCCGGATGCTGTCGAACCTTGTCAACGTCGATCCCGATCTCGCCGGGCGGGTCGCCGACGGGATCAACATGCCGCTGCCCAAGGCGTCGCCATCGGCGGTCAAGGTCCAGGATCTCGATCCGTCACCGGCACTGCGGATCATCAACGGGCCGCTCGATCTCAAGACGCTCGAAGGACGTTCGGTCGGCATCCTCATCGCCGACGGATCGGACGCCGGGGCGGTCGATCGGCTGACCAGCAAGATCGGCGATGCCGGCGGGCGGCCGATCCTGATCGCGCCCAGGGTCGGCGGCGCGAAGATGTCGGACGGAAAGCTGCTCAAGGCTGACGCACAGCTTGCCGGCTTCCCGTCGGTGCTCGTCGATGCCGTGGTGATCGCGCTGTCCGAAGAGGGCTGCAAGGCGCTGCTGAACGAGGGCGCCGCGGTCCAGTTCGTGATGGACGCCTTCGGCCATCTCAAGGCAATCGGCGCGAACGAAGCGGCCAAGCCGTTGCTCGACAAGGCGGGGGTCGTGCCGGACGAAGGCGTGACCGGGCTTGACGACAGTTTCGTCGAAGCCGCGAAGACGCGCTATTGGGCGCGGGAGCCGAAGCTGCGCATGCTGGCGTGAAGCCGGCGATCGACCGTCACCCGGCTGTGCCCGGGTGACGGTCCGTCGCGATCAGGCGAGAGCCGCCTTGAGCTTGTCGGCCAGGTCGGTCTTCTCCCAGGGGAAGAAGTCACCTTCCGGCTTGCGACCGAAATGGCCATAGGCCGCGGTCTTCGCATAGATCGGCTTGTTGAGGCCGAGATGGGTGCGGATGCCGCGCGGGGTGAGCCCGCCCAGTTCCTTGATCGACTGGATCGCGGTTTCGATCGCCGCATCTGTCAGCCCGTCGGCGCAGGTGCCGTGCGTATCGACATAGAGCGACAGCGGCTCGGACACGCCGATCGCATAGGCCAGCTGGATCGTGCAGCGCCGTGCGAGGCCGGCAGCGACGATGTTCTTCGCCAGATAGCGGGTGATATAGGCCGCCGAACGATCGACCTTGGTCGGATCCTTGCCGCTGAACGCGCCGCCGCCATGCGGGGCCGCGCCGCCATAGGTGTCGACGATGATCTTGCGGCCGGTAAGGCCGGCATCGCCATCGGGGCCGCCGATCTCGAAGCTGCCGGTCGGATTGATGTGATAGACGGTCTGGTCCGACAGCAGGTGCGCCGGCAGGACGTCGGCGATCACGCCCTTCACATAATTCTTCAGCTCGGCTTCCCTGGCGCCCTCATCATAGCCCTTGCCGTGCTGGGTCGAGACGACGATCGCGGTCGCGGCGACCGGCTTGCCATTGTCGAAGCGCAGCGTGACCTGGCTCTTGGTGTCGGGCTCGAGAAAGGGCGCCTTGCCCGAATGGCGGTCGGCCGCCATCGTCTCGAGGATCTTGTGGCTGTAATAGAGCGTCGCCGGCATCAGATCGGGCGTCTCGTCGCAGGCGAAGCCGAACATGATGCCCTGGTCGCCCGCGCCCTCATCCTTGTTGCCGCTCGCGTCGACGCCCTGCGCGATATGGGCCGACTGGCCATGAAGATTGTTGTGGAAGGTGAAGGTTTCCCAGTGAAAGCCGTCCTGCTCATACCCGATCCGCTTCACCGTTTCGCGAACCGTCTTCTCGATCTCCTCCTGCGCGCCGGGCGCCCAGGCGCCGTTCTCGTAGACGCCCTTGCAGCGGATCTCACCGGCCAGCACGACCAGCTGGGTGGTGGTCAGCGTCTCGCAGGCGATGCGGGCTTCGGGATCCTTGGACAGGAAGAGATCGACGATCGCGTCGGAAATCTGATCGGCAACCTTGTCGGGATGGCCTTCGGACACGCTCTCGGACGTGAAGAGATAGTTGCTGCGCATTGGTACTGACTGACCCTCTTGGGATGATGCCGCCTGATAGGCTCACGGCTGACAGAAGGATATAAAGAGTTCGTTATATCCCGCTTAGCGGAGCTTGCGCGTGATGGCAATTCCGCCCGCGATCAGGAACAGCGCGAAGAGCAGGGGCAGCAGATTGCCGAACCGCGCGAACGGGGTTGGCGGACGCGGCGCCGGCAGCGTCGCGGCGATCGCACCGGCCTTGCGCCATGCGATGCTGTGGAGCAGGCGCCCGTCGGCATCGACCACCGCGGAGATGCCGGTGGGGGTGGAGCGGATGATCGGCACCCCCTCCTCCGCCGCGCGCAGCCGCGCCTGGGCGAGATGCTGTGGCGGCCCCCAGCGTCCGAACCAGGCGTCGTTCGACGGGTTGAACAGGAAATCGGGGCGGTGGGCGGCGTCGATCACCTGCCCGGAAAAGATGATCTCGTAGCAGATCTGGATACCGGCCTTGCCGAAGCCGGGAATATCCATCGTCGCCGCGCCGGCGCCGGGCCAGAAATCGACATCGCCGGGCACGAGCCGCGACAGGCCGATCGCCGACAGGATCGAGCGCGCCGGCAGATATTCGCCATAGGGGACGAGATGCGCCTTGTCGTAGCGGCCGAGGATCGCGCCTCGGGCGTCGAGCGCGAACAGGCTGTTATGCGCGCCGATCAGATCGCCGGCCTTGTCGAAGATCAACGCGTCGCCACCCAGCAGCAGCTTGTCACCTGGCCCCAGCAACGCGGCGATCCGGCGGCGCGCTTCGGGCTCCAGCTCCAGGAAGTCGGCGGTCGCGGCCTCCGGCCAGAGGATCAGGCGGGGCGGCGCGCCGGGCGTCGGCTTGCCGGTCAGTTCGCTCAGCCGCTGGAAATTGACGCGCTGGAGCTTCGGATCCCATTTCTCGTTCTGGTTGATGTTCGGCTGGACGACGACGATCGCCGGTTTCGGGCGGGGTGGCGGCGGACGCAGCATCCAGGCGGACAGAATCTGCGCGAGCATCGCGACGAGTATCCCCCAGCCCACCCGCTGCCACCGCGCGCGCGCCGCGCCAGGCAACACCGCCAACAGCCAGATGCCCGCAAGCAGCACCATCCAGCCCGACAGGCCATAGGTGCCGATCAGCGGAGTCAGGCCGATCCAGGCCGGTTCGGCGCTGTCGGGCGCGATCATGATCGCGCCGAGCGGATTCCAGGCGAAGCCCGTGAAGGCTATGCTGCGCAGCCATTCGGCAATCACCCAGCTGCCGGCGAAGAGCGGGATGAAGCCGAAGGGACCGGGCTGGGCGACCGGGATGATCATCGCGGCCGGCTCCATCCCCTCCGGGATCAGCCCCTTGAGCTTGCTGCGCCGACGCGCCTGCTCGGCTCGGCGGCGATGCGCCTCGATCCTGGACGGCAGCCTGTGAAGACCCCAGGCGAGCATGGCCGCCAGCATCGGAAACACCGCCAGATAGAGCGCGAGCAGGAACACAGCGATCACGCCCAGCCAGTGCGGCATCGCATCCTGGAAGGTGAAGGCGGTGGCGATCCAGTTGTTGCCGAAGGTGAAGTGGCCGACCCCGAAACACCAGCCCAGCAGCGCGACACGACGAAGCCGCTCCGCGCCGAGCAGCAGCCACATCAGCGCGGCCAGGCAGGCCAAGGTCAGCGGCCACCAGTTGAGCGGCGCGAAACCCAGCGCAGAGGCGAGCCCCAGGCTGAACGCAATCGCCGGAATTTTAAGCACTGAGAGTTTTCGCATCACCGGCTTGAACTGTTCGGACACCCCCCCATATCCCGCCCGCCGCGCTACGGCAAAGCGGCGCGTCGCATGCACGTAATAAAAATGCATGAGGGGACCGCTTGACAGCCGGGGGGCTGCCACACATATCGCCGCTAGCACTCAACATGGGTGAGTGCTAAAAGTTTCCAACCTGAAGGATTCGGCACCGGGCTGCCCGCCCATGCCGGAGAATTGCTAAGGAAAGGGTGAAGCACATGAGTTTCCGTCCGCTGCACGATCGCGTGCTCGTTCGCCGCGTCGAAGCCGAGGAAAAGACCGCCGGCGGGATCATCATTCCCGACAGTGCCAAGGAAAAGCCCCAGGAGGGCGAGGTCGTCGCCGTCGGCGGCGGCGCCAAGGCCGAGGATGGCAAGGTCACGCCGCTCGACGTCAAGGCCGGCGACAAGATCCTGTTCGGCAAGTGGTCCGGCACAGAGGTCAAGATCAACGGTGAAGACCTGCTGATCATGAAGGAATCCGACATCCTTGGGATCGTCGGCTGAGCCTTCCCGTCTATTTTGTCACATCCATCTAAGTAAGGAATTCAGATCATGGCAGCGAAAGACGTCAAGTTTTCGCGCGACGCCCGTGAGCGCATCCTGCGCGGCGTCGACATCCTCGCCGACGCGGTGAAGGTCACGCTCGGGCCGAAGGGCCGCAACGTCGTCATCGACAAGTCGTTCGGCGCGCCCCGCATCACCAAGGACGGCGTCACCGTCGCCAAGGAAATCGAACTCAAGGACAAGTTCGAGAATATGGGCGCCCAGATGGTCCGCGAAGTCGCTTCGAAGACCAACGACATCGCCGGTGACGGCACCACCACCGCCACCGTGCTCGCCCAGGCGATCGTTCGCGAGGGCATGAAGTCGGTCGCCGCCGGCATGAACCCGATGGACCTGAAGCGCGGCATCGATCTCGCCGTCACCAAGGTCGTCGAGGATCTCAAGGCCCGCTCGAAGCCGGTCGCCGGCACCAATGAAGTCGCTCAGGTCGGCATCATCTCGGCCAATGGCGACACCGTCGTCGGCGAGAAGATCGCCGAGGCGATGGAGCGCGTCGGCAAGGAAGGCGTGATCACCGTCGAGGAAGCCAAGGGCCTCGATTTCGAACTCGATGTCGTCGAGGGCATGCAGTTCGACCGCGGCTATCTGTCGCCCTATTTCATCACCAATCCCGAAAAGATGGTGGTCGAGCTCAACGATCCGTACATCCTGATCCACGAGAAGAAGCTGTCGAACCTCCAGTCGATGCTGCCGATCCTCGAGGCCGTTGTGCAGTCGGGCCGTCCGCTGCTGATCATCGCCGAGGACATCGAGGGTGAGGCGCTGGCCACGCTCGTCGTCAACAAGCTGCGTGGCGGCCTGAAGGTCGCCGCCGTCAAGGCGCCGGGCTTCGGCGATCGCCGCAAGGCGATGCTCGAGGACATCGCGATCCTGACCCAGGGCGAGATGATCTCGGAAGATCTCGGCATCAAGCTCGAGAGCGTCACGATCGGCATGCTCGGCACCGCCAAGCGCGTCACCATCGACAAGGACAACACCACCATCGTCGATGGCGCGGGTTCGTCCGATGCGATCAAGGGCCGCGTCGAAGCGATCCGTCGCCAGATCGAGAACACCACCAGCGACTATGACAAGGAGAAGCTCCAGGAGCGTCTTGCCAAGCTCGCCGGCGGCGTTGCCGTGATCAAGGTCGGCGGTGCGACCGAAGTCGAGGTCAAGGAGCGCAAGGACCGCGTCGACGACGCTCTCCACGCGACCCGCGCGGCTGTCGAAGAGGGCATCGTCCCCGGCGGCGGCACGGCGCTTCTCTACGCCACCAAGGCGCTTGAGGGCCTGAAGGGCGTCAATGACGACCAGACCCGCGGCATCGACATCATCCGCAAGGCGATCACCGTGCCGCTGAAGCAGATTGCTGCGAATGCGGGCCATGATGGCGCCGTCGTCGCCGGCAACCTGCTGCGCGAGAATGACGAGACCAAGGGCTTCAACGCCTCGACCGACGTCTATGAGAACCTCGTCGCCGCCGGCGTGATCGACCCGACCAAGGTCGTCCGCACCGCGCTGCAGGACGCGGCCTCGGTCGCCGGCCTGCTGATCACCACCGAGGCGACCATCGCCGAGCTGCCCGACGACAAGCCTGCCATGCCCATGGGCGGCGGCATGGGCGGCATGGGTGGCATGGGCGGCATGGACTTCTAAGGCCGACAGCGGGTGGGGCTCGCTCCACCCGCGACGGTTGCGAAAGACCATATCCGCTCGATCGTCACAGGACGTTCAGCATTGGGCCCGGGGCGAAATCCCCGGGCCTTTTCTTTGATGTGCGGCGGATATGCCGAAGACCATATCCTGCGACGTTGAGCGCCAGCGGGCCGCCATGACGCCCTCGGCAGCGGCGTGAAGATCACGGCGTCGCGTACGTCATGCTCCGTCGATCTGCGCCGTCATCGCCGGCTGGCCGGCTTGGTTCGCGGTCCAGGCGTCCGCCTTGTCGGCGCTGCCGCTCAGGTTGATCGTGAACGGCGCGGTATCGAACAGCGGCGCGCGTGCGCGGAAGCTGAATCCCGTCATCCGCGCGCCGCCATATGTGCGCAGCCACAGGTCGGCGAGCAGCGTCGCGGCGAACGGCCCGTGGACCACGAGGCCGGGATAGCCCTCCTCGTCGCGCGCGTAATCGCGGTCATAATGGATGCGGTGGCTGTTGAAGGTCAGCGCCGAGAACCGGAACAGCGCGACAGGATCGGCATGGTAGCCGCGCGTGGCATCGGCGACACGGGGCGCTGCCGCAGCGCCAGCGGCCGCCGCAGGGGCCGGGCCGGCCGTGGGCGGCGCGGGCGTGCGATAGACGATGTCCTGCCGTTCCTCGATCAGCAGGGTGCCGCCACTGCTGATCCGGTGGTCGACGGTGACGAACATCATGTCGCCGCTGCTGCCCGATTTGGCGACGACATCGGCGATGGTGGAGACCCGTTCGATCGGCGCGCCGATCCTCATCGGCGCGTGGAAGCGGAGCGACCCGCCCGCCCACATCCGGCGCGGCAGCGGGATCGGCGGCAGGAAACCGCCGCGCTTCGGATGGCCGTCCTCGCCGATGTCGGACTGGGCGGCGCGGGGCAGGAAATAAAGCCAATGGCCGAGCGGTGGGACCTCGCCGGCAGGCCAGGGCGGGGTCCGATGATCGAGCAGGGCGGCAAGCCCGGCGAGCGGCTCCGGTGCCGCATGGCCTTCCATGCGCTCCTCGCGTCCGATCCAGGTCTTGAGATGATCGATGTCCAAAATTGCCTCCCTATGCATAATAGAGTGAAGCCGCCCTGCGGGCGCGCGTAGAAAAAATCCAGCCGAAAAGGATTTTTCATGGCCCGGCTGGCTTGCCATCGCCTGCATCGCGGGCGATGGCACGGCCATGCAGCTACGATCCCTTCTCTTCGTTCCCGGCGACCGGCCGGAACGCTTCCCCAAGGCCGCCGCGAGCGGGGCCGACGCGCTGATCCTCGATCTGGAGGATTCGGTCGCTCCCGACAACAAGCCGGCGGCGCGCGCGGCGATTGCCGTCTGGCTGGCCGATCGCGGCTCGGTGCCCTGCTTCGTGCGGATCAATCCGCTCGATTCGGAGCATGTCCGGGCCGACCTCGACGCCATCATTGGTGCGCGGCCCGATGGATTGATGCTGCCCAAGGCGGCCGGTGCCGCATCGCTGCGCGAGCTTGCCGAACTCGCAGGCGCGCCGCTGCCACCGGTCCTGCCGATCGCCAGCGAGACGCCGGCCGCCGTCTTCACGCTGGGCAGCTATGGCGAGGTCCGTGATGCGCTCGCCGGCCTGACCTGGGGGGCCGAGGACCTTCCCGCCGCAATCGGCGCGGCGACGGCGCGCAATCCCGATGGCAGCTATACCGCTCCTTATGAGACGGTACGCGCGCTGACCCTGTTCGGCGCGCATGCCGCCGGTGTCGCGGCGATCGAGACCGTCTATCCCAATATCGCCGATACCGAGGGGCTGGCGGCCTATGTGGCGCGGGGCCGCCGCGACGGCTTCACCGGCATGATGGCGATCCATCCCTCGCAGGTGGCGATCATCAACGCGGGATTCAGCCCGAGCGAGGCCGAGATCGAGCATGCCCGGGCCGTCATCGCGATGTTCGCCGCCAATCCCGGCGCGGGAGCGCTCAAGCTCGACGGCAAGATGATCGACCGGCCCCATCTCAAACAGGCCGAGGCACTGCTGGCGCGGGCCGCCGCCGGGCGGAAATAATCGGGGCGATGGCCGCCTGCACGCCATAAGGCCGCGGGCGTCATGGCTGCGGCCGAAGGACAGCCCTTATGGCAGCGCCGGCGCCTGCAGGGGGGCGGTGGCGCCGATCCAGCGACCAACGACCACGGCCACCTTGCCGTCGGCGCCGGGATCGTCCCGGCGTGCGATCAGGCTGGTGATCTGCTGGCTGGTATCGCCGATCCGCACCCGGCTGCGTACCCAGAACAGGTTCGACGTCAGCCCCGCCCCCTGTGGCATCGTCACGTTCATCGAGGCGAGATCGGCAGCGGTGACATAGCCCTGCCGTTCGCGGGTCGCGACGATACGGCGTGCGGCCGCCGGGTCGCCGGTCAACACGCCGATCATGTCCTCGCTCGCGGCATTGAGATTGATCTTGCTGTCATAGGGCAGGGCCGTCACGAGCCCCGCCAGCCGGGCCAGTTGGGGGGGCGGGAGACCCAGCGAGCCGAGCGGCCGAAGGTCGCTGACCGGCCCGACCGCCCGGATCGCGCCCACCGCCCGGGCAGACTGCTCGGGGCTCATGCCCACCGCCGAGGCGATCTTGCCGAGTATGCCGGCGGCGACCGGATCGGGCTGCATCAGCGCGTTGATGTTGAAGCGGTCCTGCGCATCGGCAATGGCAAGGTCGAAGCTCCCGCCATCGATCGGGGCGCCTTTTTCCGACAGCGTTGCCCAGGGCTCGGCCCGGTTGTCGCTGTCGGGGGTGACGACGGCATCGCGGCGCAGCGCCACGATCGCCGATGTCTCGCCGCCGCGCGCGATCGCCTGGGCCCGCGCCGCTTCCCGCATCCGGAGACCGCGTTCGAGGGCGTTGTCCTCCGACGTGATCATCAGCAGCAATATGCCGCTGGCGATCGCGACGAACAGCAGCACGTTGACGAGGATCATCCCCTCGTCATCCGCCTCTCGTCCCGCACGGTCGAGCGGGGGCAGACCGCGCGGACGCATCATGGATGCGCCGGCAGCGGTACGACCCGCCGCAGGCTGCCCGTCACCTGGCCGCCCGGCGCCAGCACGATATCGGCGGCCACGGCGGCGGGCCATTGCCCGGCCAGCTCCGGGGAGGGGGGCCAGCGCTCGACCCAGCCGAGGCCGGGACGATAATAGCTCCAGCGCAGCGAGCCGACCCCCTGCAGCACGCGCTGCTCGCCCTGTGGCAGGCCTGGCCCTCTTATGCTGCGCAGCAAAGTCCCCGCGCCGAGCTGATAGCCGACCTGCACCGGCATCCCGCCTTCGGCCGCGAGGGGGCGGCTGAAGCTGATCACCGCGCCGTCGCCGCGCAGCTCGCCTCCGGCGACCTGGCTCAGGTCATTGTCGAGGACATACATCGCCCGCTGCACCTCGGCGAGGCGGTCGAGCCGGCCATCGGTGCGCCGCTGGATGCCGAGCAGCCCATCTACCAGCGCCAGCCCCGCCATCGCGATCAGCCCGAACAGGGCCAGCGATATCATCAGCTCGATCAGGGTGAAGCCGGCCTGATTCCCGTCTTCGTCGGAGAAGGGAGTGTCGCGCGGCAGGCCTCGGTTCACAGCGATCCGCTCTTGTCCGCCACGGTGAAGCCGTCCTGCCCGGCGACCAGCACCGCCAGCGCGCGCGCGGCGCTGCCGTCGGCGGCGAAGCGGATCGGGCCGGTCAGGATCGGGAAGGCGCGGGCGAGCAGCGCATCGCGATCGACCACGCCACCGCTGCGCAGCGCCTCGACGATCGACATCGCGTCATAGGCCAGCGCCGCAATCAGCCCCGGACCGTTCATCGTACCGCCCTGGTAGCGACCAGCGAAATCGGACAGCGCGTCGGGATCGGGGCCGGACAGCCAGGCACC
>CAZJXG010000068.1:0-16322 GCA_964549965.1 uncultured Sphingomonas sp.
TAGCTATATTCGTGGAAGATCGAGGGGGCGACCTTGAAGGTCAGCTGGCCCAGGCCGTTATAACCATAGTTGATCTGGGAGTTGGCCGTGGTCGTGCCGCTATAGACGCCATTGGCGGCGACATTGGCAATCAGGACATTCAATCGCTTCTCGCTGGTGCGGCGGCCATTGCGATCATAGGTGAACTCGGTGGTGCGGTCGGCACTGTTGGTGCCGGCAGCCGACTGGAGCTGAGCGACCGTGTAGCTAGTGGTGACCCCGCCGCTGATCCGGTTGGCATAGCGGGTCTCGCCGAGCGCGTTGCCGTCGCCGTCGAGGGTCCAGACTGTCAGATAATTCTCCTGGTCGACCTGGGCGACCTTACGGCCGCTTTTGTCATAGTAAGAATATATCTTGCCGTTCCTGGGATCCGTCTGCAGGACGAGATTGCCCATCGCGTCATATTCGTAGGTGGTGATAATGTCCTGAAAGGGAATTTGAAATGTACCGCTGTCGTTGCTGCCGATGCGCACACCTTTGATCGTGGTCGAGATCAGCCGGTTGTTCTTGTCATAGGCGTAGAGGGTCTCGCGATACTCAGTCTGGTTCCAGGTCATTGAGCCCGGCCGGTCGCTTCCGAAGGCTCGCTCGAGATTCTCGAAGGAATAGCGCTCGGTGAGGTAAACCGGCTCGGGATAGGTCCGAGCCATCACCATGTTGCCATTGTCATCATAAGCCCAGGTCGACAGGCCACCCATGGCGTCCACCTGGCCAACCTTCCGGTGCTGCATATCGTAAAAATAATACGTCTTGCCGCCTGCGGCATCGACCGATTTGTAGAGATTTCCGCGGCCATCATAATAATAGCGATCGATCGGCGTCTGGGAAGTCTGGGTATAAAAGTCGCTGCCGACCACAGCGACAGTGTTACCGATCTTTGCGGTCAGACGGTTAGCTAGATCATATTGATAGGTCGTGGTGCGCTGCTCCGCGCGACCATAGGCCTCGATCATCGAGGTGCGGTTACCGCGGCTGTCGTAGCCATATTTATTGACAGTAATGGTGTCCGGCCAGGTCTCCTGCTTCAAACGGCCGAGATGGTCATATTGATATTGGGTGGTGCCGCCCAGCTTGTTGGTGAGGGCCACACGATCGCCGAACGCGTTATAGTTATAGGTCTCGAAAAAGTTCATCGCGTCGGTTGTCTTTGTCACCCTATCGAGCTTGTCGCGCTCGAACAGGGTGGTCGCGTCCTTGCCCGCGGTGGTTGCCGGGGTGGGTTGGGTCGCGGTCGAAAAGGGGCCCGCCAACTTGGTGTAGTAGCGCGTCGTCGAGGCGAGCTGGTCGGTCAGATTATAGCTGGACGCAGTCGCATAGCCCTCGGGATCGATCTGGAGAACGAGCCGGTCGAGCTTGTCATAATAAAGATAGGTCGCATTGCCCCGCGGGTCGGTGCGCTGAATGACGTTGCCGAAGGCGTCATAGGCGATCGTCGTGGTTGCCGATGAGATCGGGTTGAGCTGGACCACCTCGCTCTGCAGGCGCCCCATCAGGTCATAGCCATAGGTGGCCAGGCCGCCATTGGGGTCGGTCTTGGTGGCCAGCTCGCCGAAGCTGTTATAGGTGTAGGTGGTGACGACCGGGTTGGATGGCCCCGCCGACTTCAGCTCGGCTTCCAAGCGTCCCATGCTGTCATAATAGTACCGAGTTTTGACCCGGTACATGATATCCTTATACTGCTCGATCGTCGTGAACTGCGCCGGCTGATAGCCGGCCCGCCAGCCATATTCGAGGAAATGCTGGACCGGATTGATCCCGTTCGACGCGACATCCGGATGCTGGGCGAGATACCAGTTGGTGTTGAACAACGAATTGGGGTTGTAGCCCTGGAACCGCCCGACCTGGTCATAATGGGCGATCGCATCCTCGACGGGCACGCCATATTGGAGGCTGTACCATTCAGCATCGACTGCGACGGCATTGAGCTCGTCATTGTAGACATTGGGCTCCTCAACCATTTCGGTGACCTGGCCGAAGGCGTCATATTTATATTTCCAGATCGTGCCTGAGGCGTCGTTGCGCTCGACCAGATTGCCGGCGGCGTCATAGAGCGAGACTACCTGCCGGTCGGTCGCGGGGTTGGGCGTCCCGATCAGCGCGGTAAGCTGGCTGACGGTGGTGTTGTCGTCGACCGCGTAGACCGAGGCGAAGCGCCAGCTGCTGATGACATTGCCGTGCAGGTCATAGCTGTTCTGGGTGGCATAGCCCTCGGCGTCGACCTGGTAGATCGGACGGCTGAGCGCGTCATAGAAAGTGCGGCTGGTGCGGTCGTCGCTGTTGACGTTCGCGGCGTCCCAACTGGTCATCGTCGCGATCGCGGGATCGCCCGGCGTGGTGTAGGCGGTGGCCCGCGCGACCTGCTTGGTCAGATTGCCGACGGCATCATAATAGTTGCGGGTGACATAGCCTTCGGCGTCGATCGTGAAGGCAAGGCGGTTGTCGGTGCCATAAACAGTGCGCGTGATCCGCGTCTCGGCATGGGCGGCGAGGCTGAGCGAGGTGATCTGGCTGGCGACGCCGGACAGGGTGTAGCTGGCGGCCACGGCGATAGCGCCGCCATATTGGGCGGTGCGGATCAGCCGGTCGCCAGCATCATAGCCGAACTCGGTGACGCGTCCGGTCCCATCGATCACATAGCGTGCGTCGCCACGCCCGTCATAGACGGTGAAGCTGTGCCGATCGAGCGCGTTGGTGCCGACATCTGCGAGGATCGCGGTATAGCTTCCCGAGGAACGTAGCCCAGCGGTGACGAGCTTAGCATAGGCGACCGTTTCGATCTCGCGGCCGGCCTTGTCATAGACATGGCGGCTGAAGGCGCCCGCCGCGTCGAGCGTGGCGATGTGCCGGCCGTCATTGTCGTAGAAGCTGCGGATCAGCCGGTCGGCCGCGTTGCCTGTCGGCGTGGTCAGCGGGACTTGGTTCTGGGACGGCGTGATCTTGATGAGGTTTAGCCCCGCGACCGTGACCGAACCCGAGTAAGCGGGGTAGCCGATTTCGACAGTCGAGGAGGCTTGCTCGGTCTGAGTATACGTACGGCTTAGCGTGACTTTGGTGACCTGCGTCGTCGACAGTCCTGCGACAGTCCACGTGTTCCAGCCGGCTGGCGTCGTCACATAGCCGGGGCCTGATTCAATCTTGACCTCAGTCCCGGTTCCCCAGCCCGAGATCGAGCCGGCAAGACCGACCACCACGCTCGAGGCCGTACCAGCCTGAAGATAGAGTGTCTGGGTGACGGTGTCGCCCGCCTGGACGGTCCCTGACGCCCAGTTCCAAAAGCGCGCAACTTGGCCCGGCGTCTGCACAGTAAAGGTGAAAGCGTTATTGCCCTCGATCGTGCCATTGGCGGCAGAAGTCAGGTTGGTACTCGACCAGGCTGAGGGGTTAGTAGGATTGGCCCATAGATTGGGTGCAACCGCCTTCCAGCTAGTCAGCACGGTCGAGGAGATGAGATTGGTATAGTCTGCGGTACTTACCAGACGATTGTCGCCGTCATAGGTATAAATGGTGGTATGGCCGTCGGGCTGGACAGTCTGCACGAGACGATCGGACCGGTCATAAATGTTGAAGGTCCAGCGGTCACCGCTAGCAACCGCCGGTCGCACTGCCGCGATTGCAATATCGAGCGGGGTATTGCCCGAATAAAGGCTAGCGATTTTCGTCGCACTTAGCTGATTGGCATACTCGATCGTCGCGTAAATCTGGTTAGACGGCGTATATTTATATTCGGTCAGATAGCCGCGCGTGTCGAGATAACCGACCTTGCGGCCGGCGAAATCGTAGAAGACATAGTCCTTGAGGGTCGTACCGCCGCTGGTCTGCAGGTCCTGGGTGGATTTAAGGCGTCCCAGCTTGTCATATTGATAGCTGGTCGGGGTCGAGCTGATGCTGGGGCCGGTCGCGGTCGAACTCAGTAGCTTGCCATGCACCGAATAGACATTGGTCTCGACCAAGCTGTTGGGTGAGGTCTTCACCACCGTGCGAGTGGTGTCATTATAGCTGATGGTCGTCGTGCTGCCGGCCAGATCGGTCGTCAGGATCAGGCGATCGAGCCCATCATAGCTGTAGACCTCGAGCCCAGGCAGCCCGTCGACGCTGCGCTGGATCAACCGGCCATGCTGATCATAGATGAAGTTCGTGGTCGTCTTGACCGACGAGGAGAGACCCGCGCCGGTGCTGCCCAGCGTGGCGCTATACTCACTCGTGGTCCAGACATTGCCACGGAAATCATAGGTGATGTCGGTGCGTTCGATCGTGCTGCGGTCGGCCAGGCCGGAAACCCAGCCATTCAGAGTCGACTCCGCGATCGAGGCGGTGGTTGCGAGGCCCGAGATGTTATATGCGTCGACGGTATATTTGATGACGCTGGTTTGCCGCCCCTGGGCGTCATAGCCATATTCGGTGACCAGCCCTTCCGCGCTCACCAGATAACGCAGGCGGTTCTGCGCGTCATAGGCATAGCGCGTCGTGACCGGCGATGTCGCCGGGCTGCCGCCTGCGGCGCCGTCGGGATCATGACCGAGCCAGCCCGTCCTCGTCAGCAGCTGGTTATTGGCGTCATAGGTAAAGCTGATCGTCTCGCCCATCGGTCCGACGGTGGTGAGCAGATTGCCGTTGGCGTCGTAGGTCGAGGTGTCGACCGCGCCGCCGGGCCGGGTCGACGAGGTGACATTGCCATTGGCGTCATAGCTGAAGTTGTTGACGAGCGCGCCGCTGCCATTGCCGGGGATCGGCGAGGTGACCGACGCGAGCGAACCGTCGAGGTTATAGGCGATGCGCGTGACGTTGGTGAGGCCGTCCGTCACCGTCGTCAGCCGAGCCGTGGCGTCATAGGTGAAGCTGGTGGTGCGCGAGACGCCATTGTCGCCCGTCTCGGTGATCGAACTGACCCGATAGCCGGTCGTTGTGGTGCCATTGGGCAGCTGATAGCTATAGCTCGAATAGCCGAAGCTCACGATGTTGCCACTGCCGGTCTCGGATATGGCGGACAGGCGCTTGGTGGTGCTAACATAGCTGTAGGTCGTGGTGACGATATTGTTGTCCGAGATGGAACCATCGGTCGGCGTCTTGTCCACGGTAACGGTCGACAGCCGGTTATAGCTGTCATAGGTGTAGCGGATACGGGACGAGATCAGGTTGTTGCTGGTGTCCCGGTTGATCAGCTGGGTTAAATTGTTGCCGCTGTAGACTAGCTCGATCTTCTCACCGTCAGCCGTCGTCACGCTGGTTAGGTTGTTGCCGGTGTAGCCATAGCTGACCTGATTGCCCGACGTGTCGATCGCGGCGGTGATCCGGCCCGAGTTCAGCGCGTCATAGGTCTCGACCAAGCGCGAATTGCCGTCGGTCCAGGTGAAGACATTGCCGGCAGAGACGATGCGGTCACAAGCACCCGCCCCTTCTTTCGAGATATAGCTACCGCTTGCCGCATCATAGTTGTAGGTCGCGACGCCGCCATCCCAGTCGGTGCGAGCGAGGGTGCTGCCGGCGGTGTTGAGCGTGCCGCTTGCGAGTACAACATTGCGTTGCGCGCCGTTACGCCACAGATCGCCATTGTCATCGTCGCCCAGCCCCCACAGATTATAGGTGCGGTTGATAATGGCGTCGGGGCCGAGGCCGATCAGCACCTCGTCCTGATTCTGGACCACAAGATTGCCGGTCGCGGCGTTGACATAGACGTTGGAGCCGAGCCGCCCCGAGGAGGCATTGCCGATCAGGCCCGCCGATCCCAGCACGAAAGCCGAGCTCCGCTCGACACCCAGCCCCTGACCGCTGATTATTGCCGCCATCTTTCGTCCCCGTTTTACGTCTCATGAGCGCCTTTCGAGCGCGATCAGGAAGAAGATCGGGGTGTGACGGAATCCGTTTAGCGATTTTTTCAGCCGGCTGGAAAAAAGTCGCGGCGCCATGACATCGGATCGGCTCCATTGGACCGCCGGCCCTAGAAACCAATTGGTCTAAACCGGACCAATGGGGATCGATCGTTCCATCCTCTTATGTCCGCGGCGGGGCGTTTATGGGTCTTATGATAAGCTGACGTTCTAAACCTCTGGACACCCTAGCCTTTTGTATTTCGTACCAGATTTCAGGAAGCGCTCGCCCAGCGAAGATCGCGGTACTTCTGCTATGCGCCCCAATAGTAGACGTTCCATTTTCTCGACCGAAGTTCGAAAGCTGCCCTAAGTTACATGTGAGATGGGGGCGATGGGAAATGATCGCTATGCAGGCTCACACGGCATGGGCATGGGGTCGGGACACGGGGGAGCGCTGCTTCGCTTAGCCGGACCGATCCGAGCGGCGGATACCCAAGATTATGTGACAACATGGTTATTGCGATGGAGGCTTAATAGCTGTACCGACGCCGGACTTTTATTTCCGACACGGGGCGATGACGTTAATGCGTTCGATCAGTGCAACGAACAAACGGCACAAGCAGAAGATGCGTCACCCTAGCGCGGGGGAAGTGAAGCGTCGCGAGGCCAAGGCGCGTCGCAAGCGGAAAACCAAGGCGCGGCACCGGCACCGCAGCTAGAGGCTTGCCCCTTCATCGGTTAGCGCGCCAAGGCCTTCGCCGATCATGGTGAGGCCATCACAAATCATGAAACAACCAGCTGTGGCGGCGTTCCGACCGCGAGGCGTCAAGGCCATCGCAAGCAGGTCTCGCTAAAGCTGGGTCCCGAGACTGGCAGCGCGGTCGAGTGCGGCCATGATGTCGCGCTGCTCGCTGTCCGTCTCGAGCGTGTGATGATCGCGCGTGAGCCGCCGCAACACCCGCGCGAGGTTGACGCTAAACCGGCGATTGTGGGCCGACAGCACCCCGACCGATCCCGAATGGCCTGGCAGCGCATAGCGGGCTGACCGGCGCTGCAGCGCCTCGAAGGTCTGTTCGAGACCCGCCCGTTGACCGGGATGGGGCAAGACGCCGTCTCGCTTGCGGACATGGGCCGAATAGCGGTTCCAGAGCCGCTTCTTTTCGAAACTGCGGCCCTCGTCGATCGCCATCAACTGTTCGAGCAGACGCAGATCGCGCGGTTCGAAGAAGCCCAGATAGCCGGCCAGAAGATCCCGGCGCCTGTCCTGCTGGATTTGCGGCCAAAGGCTGCGCAGCAAGGCTTCACATCGCTCGACCAGTTTCTCCGGATCGTCGGTGACGATCGCGACCATATCGCCCGTCGCCCGCAGCCAGTCAGCGCGCAGATCGTCATCCTGATCGTGAAAACGCCGGCTCAGCGGATCATGGGCAAGCGTCTTCATTACCTGTATTGCCCGCTTCCGGTCGGCCTCGTTGCGCGCGATTAGGATCGTGCGCTTGCCGAGCGCAGCCGCATGGACCGATTCCGCGTAAATCCAGCGCAGCTGCTCCTCGGGATCATCGCCGAGCTCCGGGATCGCCGCCCACAGCATATCGGCCAGGTGCAATTGGGCGAGCACCGTTAAGGTCACATGACCTTCACCGCCCTGGCCTTGGAAGGTGCAGTGACGGACCTTCACGCCCTCGATCCGCGCGGCTGCCTCGTCGAGCGCCGTGCCGACCATTTTGCAGAACGGAGAATCATTCTTGCGCGACAGGAAGATCAGCACCTCGCCCGCCTGAGGATGCGCATGGCCGAAGCGTCGCGTTCGCTCCGCGGTCGCGATCAAGAGGAAGATCGCGAAACTCGCGATCCCGCCGGTCGTGCGCGACCGCCGTGCATGGACGAGCCGATGCAGGTCCCCGTCGCGATAGGCCGCCATGATCGCGGCGACCTCGCTATAGACCGGCGACAACTCCTCGAGATCGATGTCGAGCCCGGGATAGGTCTGGAGCAGGGTCGTGATCGCACCGCGATCCTGATAGGTCACGCCCCGCAGCTTGATCGGATCATCGACGAAGAAGCCACCAATCAGCGCGTCGCCCGGCGGAAAGCCGATCAGCCGGCAATAATCGCCACACAACCGATTGACGGAGCAGACGCTCACCAGGGCTTCCGCGATCCGCGGCGCCACCCTTTGGAAGTTGCGCGCCTGCTTGATGTCATGGCTCTCGATCCCGGCCTCGTCCTTGGTCCGGTCGTGGAATTCCGCCCAGCCCTGCGGGCTCGGCATGAGCACATGCAACTTCTCGAGGATCGACTGGGCATGGATCGCGCGGACCGCTTTCAGCCGCTTCAGCGCACGCGCCGTGCCGAGTTTTTCGCTCATATCGGCAAGATGCTCGGCGACATCCTCGATATAGGTTTCGAGCAACCGCCCGAGAGAGACGCGTCGCAACGACCTGAACAAGGCCGTCGCGCTCGTCTCGACCCGCTCGCCGATCATCGAACCCTTGCCGGCGAAGCCAGCGGGGAGCCCGACGACCAGCGCCAGCGTTTGGTCCGGAAACTCGACCGGCGTCCGGTCAAGCAGCAGCGCCGGTACCGGCCCCATCTTGTGGACGGCGACACGCACCGCATCGCCGCCGAACCGGCCGGCGGCATCGATCGCCTCCCCCTGCATGATCCTGTCCACCGCAAGTTTTGCGGCGACGACCGCCGCCTTATCCGATAAGTCGCGCAAGGCGGCGGTGAAGGCGGCAAAGTCGGCCTGCAGCGCGTCCGGCAGGTCGCCGAACCGGACGGTCAGTAGGATCAGATCGCGCCGGCGCCCCGCCCGGTCAAGTGCGGGTGAGGTCCAGCCAACATAGGCTCTCCCGTCGCCATCTTCCAGGCGCACCAAATGCGGGTGATCGAGCAATCGCCTCGGTTGCAAAATGAACGGCATCCAGCTCCTCGCTCCTATAAATTCCCGCCGTCGCCGGCCGAGCCGGCGTCACATATTCCAAATGTCCATGAGGCACCGATGTCCGATCGTTGTCGGGCCTTTTCCCGATCGGGTTACCGCTATGATCGTTTATGATCGATCAATGAACGGTCCGCCTGATTGCCGACGAGGGCGATTCTCTATCGTCCGTCACCATCGCGCAACAGCATGGTAACACTATCGACGACATCGGTATTTTTCAATCCCCATCACAACAAGTCATCGTAAAATATCAGCCATATTTCTGTCCGGATTCTCAATAATTTGGGAAAATTTCTATCCCAACAGCGATCATTTCTTTTCGGACTAATACGGAGTTGATCGCCTTAGAAGACATAGGCGATCAAAAATTCGATATGTTGCAATAAAATCATCCGAATTGGTGCGAATTGGGAAGCCGCTCTTGATGCGCCCGCTCAAGAATGAAAGCATGGCATGTTGCGTTTCGTGTTTGATAACGATCGATTCTGATCGATCATAAAGGCCTGAGGGGGCTCGTGACATATCGACTGAGAAGGGCATGACGCGCCCGCCATGCGGCGTGGCGCCATGACGATTGAGACGAAGCGGCTCGTCGAGGCGGCGCTCTATGGGTCGGGCGACCGGCGGCGATTCACGCTCGACAGCCCTATCCTCTCGGACGTCTGGGCGCAGCTCTTCGAGCGGCCTGGCGCCCGACCGTCGCTGCTCCTCGAGCCATGGCTCGACACACCGGCCTCGGCGGTGGTCGAGAGGCTGCGGGAAGCGCCGATCGATCAACTCAGCGCCGCGATCAGCTACAATCGCACCGTGGTGGTCGCAGACCTCAGCCTGCGCGAGCTGATCGGGGCCGTGCTGCCGCTCACCGGCTGGTATCGCGAGATCGTCCTCAAGACGTCGGCCGGCCTCGACGACCCGATCAGCTTGCCGCGCCCCGAGCAGATGTGGGACGATCTGGCGATCGGTGACGGGGGCGACGAGCGGCGCTCCACCCGCAAGCGCTATGCCCTGCCCCGCTTGCTCGGCTTCATCCGCATGGCCGGTCTCATCCTCTGCCTCGGCCCCCGCGGCGACACCCGGATGCGCCTGCGGATCGGGCGGCTCCTCACCACCCTCGCCGTCCAGCCCGGCGATAGCGAGACGCGCCGCGCGCGCGACGAGATCGCCAAGCTTGCGCTTCACGGTTGGCGGCAGCGCAGAATCACGCTTCCGCCGTCCGCCGACAAGATCATCTATGGCGTCAGCCGCAACCGTCCGGCCCGGCTGGCCATCCAGCAATCGGTGCGGACCGTGAAGGGCGATGCCGCCGGCCAGCTCTTCTCGGTGGATTGCGGCGCCCTGACCTGGGCAATCCTCGATTCGGGGATCGACGCCGACCATCCCGCCTTTGAACGCCGGAACGCCAAGCCCGGCATGGCGCCCCGCGACCGCTCGCGGGTGCGCGAAACCTATGACTTCTCCTATCTGCGCGAACTGCTGGCGGCCCCCGACTGGTCGGCGCTGCCCCGCCATATCCGCGTCGCCCATGGCGCCGACGCGAAGCTGAGCACACGTGACACCGCCCGCTACCGCATCGAATTGCTCGGCCGCATCCGGCGCGCGCGGCAGATCGACTGGGAATTGCTCAAGCCCTTTGTCCGGGTCAGCCATGATGGCGACTATATACCGCCCGCCGACCCGCACGGCACGCATGTCGCGGGCATCCTCGCCGCCGACTGGGACCGCGATGGCGACCGGATGATCGGCATGTGCCCGGCGATCAATCTGATCGACATGCGGGTAACCCGCGCCGACGGCACATCCGACGAGTTCATCATTATGTCAGCGCTCCAGTTCGTCCGCCACCTCAATGCCAATTCGGACCGGGTGGCGGTGCACGGCGTCAATATGAGCCTGAGCCTCGAGCATGATGCGGCGGTCTATGCCTGCGGCCAGACCCCGGTGTGCGAGGAGGCCGAGCGCACTGTCGCCTCGGGCGTCGTCGTCGTGGTCGCCGCCGGCAATCATGGTCATCGGCGGATTCTCGCCGAGGGTAACCAGCCCTTCGACCAATATTGCCCCGTGTCGATCACCGATCCCGGCAATGCCGAAAATGTCATCACCGTCGGTTCGACCCACCGGCTCGAGCCGCACACATATGGCGTCAGCTATTTTTCGAGCCGCGGTCCGACCGGCGACGGGCGGGTCAAGCCCGACCTCGTGGCACCGGGCGAGAAGATCTACGCCCCGGCGCCCGGTGGCGAGGCGATGCGGCTCGACGGCACCAGCATGGCCGCCCCCCATGTCAGCGGCGCCGCCGCGATGCTGATGGCGCGCCATGTCGAGCTCGTCGGCGAACCCCAGCGGATCAAGGCGATATTGTGCTCGACCGCGACCGATCTCGGGCGTGAGCCCTATTTCCAGGGCCGTGGCCTCGTCGACGTACTGCGCGCCATGCAATCGATCTGAAGGAAAGGGAGCCGATGTTCACTCTCGAAGCGCTGAAGGCCCGGCACGGCGATTGCCTGCTGCTCCACTGGGGCGACCCCGACCAGCCCCACCTCGCGCTGATCGACGGCGGCCCCGACCGCACCTATCGCCAGAGCCTCAAGCCGCGCCTCGAGCAACTGGCCGGCGGCGGCGATCTCGCGATCGAGCTCGTCATGCTCAGCCATATCGACGACGATCATATCAACGGGCTGATCGACCTCGGCAACGACATCAAGGCCGGCCAGCTTGCCGCCCGGATCAAGCTGTTGTGGTTCAACAGCCTCGAGGGGCTGCTCGACGGCCCCCTGCCCGTTCAAGACGAGACCGCGGCGCTCGCTTCGATGCGCGGGGTCTTCGACGGCGGCAGCCACCCCTGGGACAGCTGGACCGAAAAGGTCCTGGCCTCGGTCGGCCAGGGCCAGGACCTCGACGCCATCGCGGGCGATCTCGGCCTCGATACCGCGATGAACTGGCCGTACGACCGGTTGGTGATGCGCGGCGTGGCGCCGCCTGGGGCCGATATCGATGGACTGACGCTGGTACCGGTCGCCCCCGCCAAGGCCGCAATCGAGGCGCTGCGCAAGGTCTGGAAGGAAAAGCGCCGCGACGTTGCCACCGCCGCCTATCGCGACCGCTCACCCTATAATCTGTCGAGCATCGTCGCCATCGCCGAACACGCGGGCAAATCGATGTTGCTGACCGGCGACGCGCTCGGCAGCGACATCATCGAGGGCCTCGACGAACTCGGCCGGCTCGACGGGGGCCGCGCCCATTTCGACCTGCTGAAGCTGCCCCACCATGGCAGCCAGAACAATGTCGAGAAGGCTTTCTTCGAGACCATCACCGCCGATCATTATGTCGTCTCGGGCGATCTGGTGAAATTCCCCAACCCGCATGCCGATGCGATGCGCTGGCTCGCCGAGGCGCGCGGCGACGACGATTATGTCGTCCACTGCCCCTATGACCTCCAGCCGCTGCGCGACTGCTTCGGCGCCAGATTGCGGGTCCCCGACAATGGCGCGCTGGGCGTCACGGTGACGCTATGAGCCGCCGCCCGGGAGAGCAGCGATGACGACGATCACCGAAAGCGAGGTGCTGCGCTTCGCCGAGCGCGCGACCTTCACCAAGACCGCATCGGCGGTGCTCAACGAGGAGCGGATCACTGCCTCGGTTCACAGCCATTATGACATATTCCTCAGCCATTCGGTGCGCGACGCCAACTTCGTCCTCGGCGTCAAACGCTTGCTCGTGGCCCAGGGCAAATCGGTCTATGTCGACTGGATCGACGATCGGCAGCTCGACCGCAACCAGGTTACCGCCGCCACCGCCGAGACCTTGCGCCAGCGCATGGGCCAATGCGATTCCCTGTTCTATCTCCACAGCCGCCATTCGACCCAGTCGCGCTGGATGCCCTGGGAGCTCGGCTATTTCGACGGCCTGAAGGGCGCGGTCGCGATCCTGCCGGTGACCGGCCAGGCCCAGACCGAGTTCAAGGGCGAGGAGTTCATCGGCCTCTATCCTTATGTCGACACCGCCGTCATCCAGCTCGGCCATCCGCAGGAGCTGCGCATCCGCTCGGCCCAGCGCAACCGCGATTTCCGCAGCTGGATCGCCAACCCCCGCAGCTTCCGCAAGACCATCTGAGGAGAGACGATATGGCCCGCCGGGCATTTTTCAGCTTCCATTATCAGCGCGACATCTTCCGGGTGAACATCGTGCGCAATTCCAACCTGTTCGAGGGCGCCTCGGCTGCCGGCTGGCATGACGCCTCGCTCTGGGAAGAGGCCAAGGCCAAGGGCGATACCGCAGTCAAGCGGCTGATCGACAATGGCCTGCAGAACACGTCGGTCACCGTCGTCTGCATCGGCGCCCAGACCGCCAATCGGCGCTGGATCAACTATGAGATCGACGCGTCGCTGGCGCGTGGCAACAAGCTGCTCGGCCTGCGCATCCATGGCATCAAGGCGCCGCCGACCAACCAGGCCGATGCGGCGGGCGCAGTCCCGGCCCGGCTGACCGCGGCCGGCACCCGGATCGTCAGCTTCACCAGCGCCGCCAATCTCGGCCGCGAGATCGAAGCATTGTTCGGCCCCAAGCTGCGCTGGGTCTGAGCAGGTGGCGCTCTATGAGTTCTTCCTGCTCGGCGTGCCGACGGCCGCCCAGTCGGCGGCGATCGAGGCGCGGCTGCGCGAGGCCGCCGACGAGTTCCAACTCGTCTTCGGTACCGACATCCTGCTGGCCGGCGCCGGCGGGGTCTCCGGACGCAACCCGATGGCGGCGAGTGCGGCGGTCTATTTCGCCGGCGATCCCGGCGTCGACGGTGCGATCGTCGACGAGCTGATCGCCGCGGGCATCCCCGTGATCCCGACGATCGCCAAGGGCGCCAAGATCGAGACCGGCCTGCCCGACGCCCTGAAGCCCACCAACGCCTCGTTCATCGAGCCGGCCGACCAGGCCGAATTGCATGCGCTCGCCGCAACGCTGCTCGAATGTGCCGGGCTTCTTCACGAACAGCGCCGGGTGTTCATCAGCTATCGCCGGACCTCGTCGCGCGAGGTCGCGGTCCAGCTGCATGACGAGCTCGCCGCGCGCGGCTTCGACATCTTCCTCGACACCCATGACATCCGGGCGGGACATCCGTTCCAGGAGATGCTGTGGCATCGGTTGAGCGACTGCGACATCCTCATCATGCTCGACACCGCCGACTATTTCGACAGCAAATGGACGCGCGAGGAGTTCGCCAAGGCGCAGCTCAAGGAAATCCACATCCTGCGCCTGGTCTGGCCCGATAATCACAAGCCGGCCCAGCAGCTCGCGATCAGCGACCTGATGCAACTCGCGCCGGCCGACCTGACCGCCGGCTCGCAGCTTGCCGCCCCGATCCTTGACGAAGTCGTCAAGCGCGCCGAACGGCTGCGCAGCCGCAGCATCGCGACCCGTCATCTGTCGATGCTCGGCAAGCTCAAGCTCGAGGTGACCAGCGCCGGCGGCACCTGCGACGCGATCGGCGCGCACCGCTCGGTGAGCGTCAGCCTGCCGCGCGGCACCCGATTGCTCGTCTATGCCGCGGTCGGCATTCCCAGCGCCCCCATCCTCCACGACATTGTGGAAAAGGCGCAGCGGTCGGGACATATGGGACGGCCGCTCCTGATCTTCGACCATCTCGGCATACGCGAGAAATGGCTCAGGCATCTGACGTGGCTCGACGCGGAGATCGGGACCGTTGCCACCCGTCCGGTGAGCGGACTGGCATGGGAGCTGGTGACATGGGACAGTTGAGCGGCCAGGGCGCCATCTTCCTGTCGGCGAGCATCCCCGATCCGCGCCGGCCGACCTTCGTCGGGCCCGGCGACGTCGCCGCGATCGGCGCGGCGATCAAGGCGCTGCTCTATGTCACGATCGGCCGCCGCCGGCTCGTCTTCGGCGGCCATCCCGCGATCACCTCGCTGGTCTGGGCCTATGCCGCCGCCTCGGGGATCGACTTCCAGCCCTGGGTCCGGCTGTTCCAGGCGAAGCGCTTCGAAAAAGAGTTCGTGGCGGAGGTCCGCAAGTTCGCCGATGTCGAACTCACCCCCGAGATCGGCGCGCTCGACGAGGATCTCCAGCATATGCGCCGCCGCATGTTCCGCGCCCAGCCGATCGACGCCGCCATCTTCATCGGCGGGATGCAGGGCGTGATCGACGAGGAGGCGATGCTCCCCGACCATGTCCGGCGGGTGGCCCTCGCCTCGACCGGAGGGGCGGCGCTGCGGATCGCCGAAGCACGCGGCCTGATCGATGAGGAAGCCCGCTTCCGGCTCGATTATATCGGGCTGTTCTCGGAACTGCTCGGCATCGATCCGCGCGAGCGCCGCTACCCCGATCCCCAGCGGCAGCCCGACGAGGTCGCCCGGCGGATCGATCCGCCGCGGCCCAGGAAGGACGCATGATGAAACGCATCGCCCTCTTCCTCGACGGCACCTGGAACACGGTCGAGGACAACACCAATGTCTGCGCCTTGCGCAACCTGGTCGCCGCGCGCGACGGCGCGATCCGCCAGCATGTCTATTATGACGAAGGCGTCGGCACCAAGCGCTTCCAATGGCTGCGCGGCGGCGCGCTCGGCTATGGGCTCGATGACAACATCGTCGAGGCCTATCAGGAGCTGGTCGACCAATATGACGATGGCGACGAGATCTACATCTTCGGGTTCAGCCGCGGCGCGTTCACCGCGCGCAGCCTGGCAGGCTTCGTCGCCAAATGCGGCCTCCTCCGCAAAGGCGCCGCACTCGACGCCGAGACATTGTTCGACCGCTATCAGCTCGCGGCGAGCGTCCGGCCGATCTACACGCTCGAATGGCTGGTGTCGCAAGGCGAGCCGATCAGCGCGGAGGAGCAGCGACTGCTGGCGGCATCGCGGCGTGTGCCCATCAAGATGATCGCGGTGTGGGACACGGTCGGCGCGCTCGGCGTACCGTTCGGCGATATTCCCGGGATCAGCCGCCGCAAGTTCCAGTTCCACCATAGCCGGCTGAGCAAACTCTACGAGCATGCCTATCATGCGCTGGCGATCGACGAGCATCGCGCGGCCTTCGAGCCGACGCTGTGGACGCGCTTCATCCCCAAGCTGCCCGATCCCGAGCCGGACCCAGTTTTGTCCGAGCGCGAGCCCAAGGTCGAACAACGCTGGTTCGTCGGCGCGCACAGCGATGTCGGCGGCGGCAGCCCGTCGCGCCTGCCGCAGCACGCGCTCGCCTGGTTCCAGGCGAAAGCCGAGGCCGCCGGCCTCAAGATGACCGGCCGTGCGCCGATCGATCCGGCCGCGATCGGCGACCCGATCTTCGACTCCTTCTCGGCCTTCATGGGTGGGCTCTACAAGATCGTCCGGCGCGGCCGGCGCTTCACGCGGACCATCCAGGCCGACCGGATCGACAAGAAGACGGGCTGGGTCGAGACGGTGGCCGAGACGATCGATGCCAGCGTGTTCGACCGCTATCGCCGCGATCCCGCCTATCGGCCGCCCGGCCTCCTCGCCTGGGCAGCGAAGCGGGGCCTCGATCCCGCCGCCATCCATCATGACACCG
>CAZJXG010000069.1:0-16097 GCA_964549965.1 uncultured Sphingomonas sp.
GGCGCGCGGTTGAAGTTCTGAAATACTGATTAGATGTGGAAGAGTTCCCTGGGTCGACGAGCGCATTTTCGTTGACCCAGGGACAAATTCCGACAGGTTGCGCCTGCTAGGTCAACCGGGTCGACCTAAAAGAAAAATCCGACAGACGGATCGATTCTATAGCTTGGGCAGGGTCACGCCCTGCTGGCCCATATATTTTCCTGCCCGATCGGCATAGCTCGTCTCGCAGGGCTCGTTGCCCTGCAGGAAAAGGAACTGGCATGCGCCTTCATTGGCGTAGATCTTCGCGGGAAGCGGGGTGGTGTTCGAGAATTCGAGCGTGACATGGCCTTCCCAGCCGGGCTCCAGCGGGGTGACGTTGACGATGATTCCGCAGCGCGCATAGGTCGATTTGCCGAGGCAGATGACCAGCACGTCGCGTGGCACCCGGAAATATTCGACCGTGCGGGCCAGCGCGAAACTGTTGGGCGGGATGATGCAGACGTCGGTCTCGCGGTCGACGAAGCTGTTTGGCGCGAAATTCTTCGGGTCGACCGTAGCCGAATCGACATTGGTGAAGATCTTGAATTCGGGCGCGACCCGCGCGTCATAGCCATAGGATGACAGGCCGTAGCTGATGCAGCCGTCGCGCCGCTGGGCCTCGACGAAGGGCTCGATCATCCCATGCTTCTGCGCCTGCTCGCGTATCCATTTGTCCGACATGATCGACATTCGCGCCCAAACCCTTTCCTGTCCGCTCATCCTGAGGAGGGCTGAGCTTGTCGAAGTCCGTCTCGAAGGACGCTGAGAATCCTTCGAGATGCCATTTCGACTTCGTTCAATGGCTCCTCAGGATGAGCCGGTAAAGAGCGAAGCTATTCGACGCCCAGGTCCATCGGCCCGAAAGCATGCGGCAGCAGCTCGGATGCCCGAAAATAGGCGAAGGCGCTACCGTCGGCCGATCCGCAATATATGTCGATGTCTTGTTGCCCGAGCTGGGCGGCTTCGTTGATGATCTGGCGGCACCGGCCGCAGGGCGTGACCAGACCGGCGCCGCTGATCGATCCGTCGCGGGCGAGCGCCCCGCCGATCACGCCGATCGCGACGACATCGCGCAGCCGGCCCTGGCTGTTGGCGGTCGCCAGAGCGACGGTTTCTGCGCAGAGCGACAGGCCGTAGCTGGCATTCTCGAAATTGGCAGCGGTGATGATCTGCCCATCGGACAGGAGGGCTGCGGCGCCGACGCCGAAGCGCGAATAGGGGGCATGGGCATGAGCGGCCGCCTCGCGCGCGGCGTCGATCAGGACGCGGCCCGCCACCTCACGCATGTCGACCGGCTCAGCCACGGATGTGCAGCACGCAGATCAGCGTGAACAGCCGACGGGCGGTGTCGAAGTCGACGTCGATCTTGCCCTCGAGCCGGTCCTTGAGGAGCTGCGCGGCATCGTTGTGGATTCCGCGACGGGCCATGTCGACCGTCTCGATCTGCTGGGCGGTGGAGGTGCGGATCGCGGCGAAATAGCTGTCGCAGATCGCGAAATAATCCTTGATCGGGCGCCTGAAGCTGCCGAGCCCCAGGATCAGCGTCTCCAGCCGGTCGTCGCTTTCGGCATGGATGTCGATCGCGAGACGGCCTTCCTCGACCCGGAGCTTGACCTTGTACGGTCCCGCATAGTCCTGTGGATAGGCCTTGAGCGGCTGGAAAAAATTGGCCTCCAGCAGATCGAAGATCGCGACACGCCGCTCCTGCTCGACATCGGCGTTGCGCCAGATGATCGTCTTGTCGTCGAGATCGATGGCGATGATGCGCGGGTCGGCCATGGGTGTTCAGCCCTTAAAGGCTGATGGTCGCAGGTGGAAGCGCTTTGCGTGTTGTGCGGCGAGCCGGTGCCGCGCGCGGTTCGGCCAAGCAGAACCGCAAGAAGAAAATGAAGCATGCAGAACCGTGGGGGTTCTGCATGCTTCCAGTTTGCCTCGGGGGAGGAACTCAATCCTTGGCGACGTGGACGGTGACATGGGCGCTCCAGCCCGCCACCAGGGGCCGATCGAGCTTTTCGTCGATCTGGATTCGGACGGGGACGCGTTGCGTGACTTTCACCCAGTTGCCGGTGGCGTTCTGCGGCGGTAGCAGCGAGAACTGGCCGCCCGTACCCGCATTGATGCCGATGACATGACCCTTGATCGTGCGGCCGGGCATGGCATCGACTTCGATATCGGCGCGCTGCCCGACGCGAATCTTGTCTAGCTGGGTTTCCTTGAAATTGGCGTCGATCCAGAAGCCGGTGTCGCTGACGATATTGACCATGGGGAGCATCTGTACCGCGATCGTACCGGGCTGGAGCTTGTCCGCCTGGCTGACCCGTCCGGCGATCGGGGCGCGGACCTCGGTGCGGCTCAGGTCGAACCGGGCCTTGTCGCGGATCGCCACGGCGGCATCGATCTGCGGGTGTGTGCCGTTCTTGGTGGTCAGCACCGCACGCGCCGATTCGGCCTCCGAGGCGGCAGATGACTGCTGCGCCTGGGCTGCGGAGAGGCCAGCCTTGGCGGCGTCATAATTGGCGCGGGTGGTGAAGCCGCGGGCGAGCAGCTCCTGTTGCCGGCGGAAGGTGTCGCGCGCCAGACTAACGTCGGAAACGCTCTTCTGGGTATCTGCTTGCTTGGCGTGATAGGTGCTCTGAAGCTGGGCGACCGTCAGTTCGGCATTGCCGACCGCGGCTTCGGCCTGAAGCAGCGCGATCCGATAGGGCTCGGGGTCGAGCCGGAATAGCAGATCGCCCTTCTTCACCTGCTGGTTCTCGCTGACATAGACGCCGCTGACGCGCCCCGCGACTTCGCTGCTGACCTCGACGACATGCGCGTTGACCTGGGCATTGTCGGTCGAGACGGTGCCACCGCTGCTGAGCCAGAGATAAAGGCCGCCGAGGAGCAGCAGCAGCGGCAGGGAGAACATCGCCACGAGCTGACCGCGGTTGCGCTCCTTCGCCGGCGCCGCGGCTGCGACATCGTCTTCGGTGGTTATGGTCCGCATTTCGTTCACTGCTTTGCCTCGGCCAATGCGGGCTGCGGCGCGCCTTGATCTTCCTGATGAATATGATTGCGCACGGTCGTGAGCAGATCGCTCAGGAGCACGCGCTGCGCGGGACTGAGCGGAGCCAGCATCCGCTCTTCCATGTCATCGGCGATATGGGCGATATCCTCGACGAGGGGCGCCGCCCGTTCGGTGAGGAAGAGGCGCCAGACGCGGCGGTCGGACGGGTCGGCTCGACGCTCGACCAGGCCCGCCTCGGCAAGCCGGTCGACCATGCGGCACAAGGTGATGCGTTCGACGTCCAGCATCTCGGCGAGTTCGCTCTGGGTCGGACTGTCGACGACGCGGCCCAGCAGCATCAGCAAGCGCCACTGTGCCCGCGTGATCCCGAGCGAGCGGGCGCGTGCATCGAACCAGTAGCGTGAATTGCGCGCGATATCGTGCATGAGAAACGATACGCGGCGACTCATATCTGTATGCATGCTTACATTATCTACGCTTGCAGTTCGAATTGCAAGTAAGGGAATATCCACAGATCGGTCCCCGCGATCGCCCCCTTCTTTCGTCGCAGGGCGCTTGCGGCTGCGCGCTTGCGGGGGGATAACGCCGGGATGGTCGAAGCAGTTCGCGTAATCCCTCCGGCGGTGCCCGAGCCGCCCGCTCTCCCTCATAATATCGAGGCGGAGGCGGCGCTGCTCGGCGCGATGATGCTCGACAACCGGATTGCCGAGGATGTCCAGGTGCGGCTCCGGTCCGATCATTTCTTCGAACCGCTGCACGGCCGCATCTACGAAGCGATCCTGAAGCTGGTCGATCGCAACATGCTGGCGACGCCGGTGACGCTGCGCCCAATGTTCGAGGGCGATGTCGGCATGCGCGAGCTGGGCGGTCCCGCCTATCTCGCCCAGCTGACCGGTAGCGGCGCCGCGCTGATCGGCGCGCGGGACTTCGCCAACCAGATCTACGATCTCGCCCTGCTCCGCGCGCTCGTCGGCGTCGGCCGCGGCATGGTCGAGGGCGCGCTCGATACCTCGGAGGAGGTCGATCCCAAGAGCCAGATCGAGCAGGCCGAGGTCGCGCTGTACAAGGTCGCCGAGCAGGGCGGCGAGGAGGGCAGCGTCAAGAGTTTCGCCCAGGCGACCAAGATGGTCATCGAGACGGCGAGCGCGGCGCTCAACTCGGGCGGTCATGTCGCGGGCATCACCAGCGGCTTCGAGCGACTCAACTCGAAGATCGGCGGGCTGCATCCATCGGATCTGATCATCCTCGCCGGACGTCCCGGCATGGGCAAGACGTCGCTCGCGACCAACATCGCCTTCAACGCGGCGGTTCGCTACATCCGCGACCAGGAGGACGGGATCGAGCCGTCGGTGGGAGCGCCGGTCGCCTTCTTCAGCCTCGAAATGTCGGCCGACCAGCTCGCCGGGCGTATCCTGTCCGAGCAGGCGGAGATCAGTTCCGAGCAGATCCGCATGGGCAAAATGAGCCATGCCGAGTTCACCACCTTCGCGCGGGCGGCACAGAATCTGGAGAATCTGCCGCTCTACATCGACGACACGCCCGGTCTGACGATCGCCGCGCTGCGCACCCGCGCGCGCCGGCTGAAGCGGCAGCGGGGAATCGGCGTGATCATCGTCGACTATCTCCAGCTGCTCCAGGGTTCGGGCAAGTCGTCCGATGCGAACCGCGTGCAGGAAATCTCCGAGATCAGCCGCGGCCTCAAGACGCTCGCCAAGGAGCTGAGCGTGCCGGTGATCGCGCTGTCGCAGCTCAGCCGTGCGGTCGAATCGCGCGAGAACAAGAAGCCGATCCTGTCGGACCTGCGCGAATCGGGATCGATCGAGCAGGACGCGGACATGGTGTGGTTCGTCTATCGCGAGGAATATTATCTCAACCTGCTGAGTCCCAAGCCGGCGTCGGTCGAGGCGGGGGACAGCGCGGTCGAGGTGTCCGCGTTCGAGGAATGGAAGATCAAGATGGAGCGCGCCCACAACCGCGCCGAACTGATCATCGCCAAGCAGCGCCACGGTTCGACCGGATCGATTCCGCTGAAGTTCGAAAGCCGCTACACCAAATTCTCGGACCTGGCGGACGAATATTATACGTCGCCCGATTACGAATAGCCCCGCGCCGCTGTTGCCGTAGCGTCTCCCGAAACGGGATGGCGCGGGCGAAAATCGCGGCGTGACAAGCATCGTCCGATATGTTCATCTGCGCGTAACAATCCGCAAAAGCGGACGGTGGGGAGCGGATGGATGGAACGGATCGACCTGGTGATGGATCGCGTCCTGGTGACGGGGCTGCTGTGCCTGCCTTTCTACGTGATCTATAAATTCGGACTGATGTTCGTCGGCTGAGGCTTCGCGCCCTTGATCGGGGGCGGGCAGGCCCGGCGGCTGTCAGAAGACGGGTTCTTCACCCGGGCGGGGCAGCGGTTCGCCGTGGATGCCGCATTCGACCTTGTCCCAGCCGCGCCAGCGGCCCGCGCGCGGGTCCTCGCCCGGCTTGACGACGCTGGTGCAGGGGGCGCAGCCGATCGACAGATAGCCCTGCGCCTCCAGCGGATGCCGCGGCAGGCCGCGCGACTCGAACCAGCCGTCGAGATCGGGCTTCGTCCAGTCGGCGAGCGGATTGAACTTGATGCGGTCGCCGTCCAGCTCGAACCGCTCGATATTGGCGCGGGTCGCGGCCTGGAAGCCCTTGCGACCGGTGATCGACGCGTCGAAATCCTTCATCGCGGCGGCCAGCGGCAGCACCTTGCGGATCTCGCAGCAGCCATCGGGATCATAGGACCAGCGCAGCCCGGTCGCGTCCTTGGCCTCGATCGTCGCGGCCTCGGGCGCGATGGTGCGGATGCCGGTCAGCCCCAGCCGCTCGACCAGCAGGTCGCGATAGGCGAGCGTCTCGGGAAACATCTTGCCGGTGTCGAGGAAGACGACCGGGGTCGCCGGATCGACGCTGGCGACCAGATCGAGCAGCACCGCCGATTCGGCGCCGAAGGAGGAGACGACCGCGAGCCGGCCGAGCAGCTTTTCCGCCAGCACGGCGCGGATCACGTCGAGCGTCGGCACGCCTTCGAAGCGGGCGTTGAGCCGCGCGACGTCGGCCGCGGTGAAGCGCGGCGCGGTATCGATCCGGTCGATGCGGCGGGCGGGTTCAGCCATGGGCCGGGTCACTCCGGCGCGCCCAGACCGGGGCACGCCCGTCGACCGTCTTCTGATAGACATTGCCGTAAAGGCCCGAGAGCTTCGCCAGCACCTCGCGGTCGATCTCCGCCTCGCTGAGGATCGCGTCGAAGCCGCAGCGGCGCAGCGGGACGATCTGGTCGACCAATATGTCGCCCGCCGCGCGCAGCTCGCCGGTATAGCCGGCCTCGCGCAGGATGCTGGCGATCGAGAAGCCGCGCCCGTCGCGGAACTTCGGAAAGGCGACCTCGATCAGCGAGAGCCGGTCGAGAAAGGGGATCAGCGCGCGCGGATCGTCGGTCGGCTCCAGCCGGATCGCGGTGGCGTTCGACTGTTCGAGGAAGCTGTCGAGCGTGACGGCCGGCTCCTCATGCGTCTCATCGTCGCGGAAGCGGATAAGATCACCCATAGATCGCCTCCTTGAACGGCGCTTCGCCGACGCGGCGATAGGTATCGAGGAAGCGTTCGCCGTCGGCGCGGAGCGCGGTGTAGACGCCCACCGCCTTCTCGATCGCCTCGACCACGCCGTCCTCCGAGAAGCCGGGGCCGATGATCTTCGCGAGGCTGGCATCCTCCGCACCCGAGCCGCCGAAGGAGAGCTGGTAATTCTCCTCGCCCTTCCGGTCGACGCCGAGGATGCCGATATGGCCGGCATGGTGATGGCCGCAGGCGTTGATGCAGCCCGATATCTTGATCTTCAGCTCGCCCAGGTCGCGCTGCCGCTCCAGATCGCCGAAGCGCCCGGCGATCTTCTGCGCGAGCGGGATCGAGCGGGCATTGGCGAGGCTGCAATAATCGAGGCCGGGGCAGGCGATGATATCGCCGATCAGATCGAGATTGGGAGTGGCGAGGCCGGCCGCGTCGAGCTTCTGCCAGATGGCATGGAGATCGGCCTTCCTGACGTGCGGCAGCACGACATTCTGGGCATGGGTGATGCGCAGTTCGCCGAAGCTGTACGCTTCCGCAAGGTCGGCCATCAGGTCGATCTGCGCGGAGGAGGCGTCGCCCGGAATACCGTCGGTCGGCTTCAGGCTGATATTGACGATCGCATAGCCGGGCGCCTTGTGCGCGGCGACCTGCTTGTCCAGCCAGACGGCGAAATCGGGATCGCTGCGATCGAGCTGATCGGACAGGCCGGTTTCGAAGGCGGGCGGGGCGAAGCCGGCGGCGATCCGCTCGAACTCCTCCTGCGGCGCATCGAGGCCGAGCGTCCGGGTGTGGAGGAATTCCTCCTCCACCTGGCGGCGATATTCGTCGGCGCCCAGTTCATGGACGAGGATCTTGATCCGCGCCTTGTACAGATTGTCGCGGCGGCCGAAGCGGTTGTAGACGCGCAGGCACGCTTCCAGATAGCTGATCAGCTCGGCCTTGGGCAGGAACTCGCGGATCACCGGGGCGATCATCGGGGTGCGGCCCATGCCGCCGCCGACGAAGACGCGGAAGCCGACCTCGCCGCTGTCGTTGCGGTGAAGCTGCAGGCCGATATCGTGGAGCTGGACGGCGGTGCGATCCTCCTCGCACGCGACCACGGCGATCTTGAACTTGCGCGGCAGGAACAGGAATTCGGGGTGGAAGGTGCTCCACTGGCGCAGCAGCTCCGCCCAGGGCCGGGGGTCCTCCACCTCGGCGGCGGCGGCGCCGGCATATTGATCGGACGAGATGTTGCGGATGCAGTTGCCGCTCGTCTGGATGGCGTGCATCTGGACGGTGGCGAGCTGGGCCAGGATATCGGGCGCGTCGGCAAGCTTGATCCAGTTGTACTGGAGGTTCTGCCGGGTCGTGAAGTGCCCGTAATCCTTGTCATAGGTGCGCGCGATATGCGCCAGCATCCGCATCTGCGGCGCGGACAGGGTGCCATAGGGGATGGCGACGCGCAGCATATAGGCGTGGAGCTGCAGATAGAGGCCGTTCATCAGCCGCAACGGCTTGAACTGGTCCTCGCTCAGCTCTCCGGCGAGGCGGCGGCGGGTCTGGTCGCGGAATTCCTCGACGCGGGCGTCGACGATCGCCTGATCATAGTCGTCATAACGGTACATGTCAGATCACCCAGTCGCCGATGGTGGGATCGGCAGGTTTGAGGCCGAGATCGGGCCGCACGGTGGGGCCGATCGCGCGGATGCGGTCCTTGATATGCGCGGGGCGGGGGCCGGTGTCGGTCATCGTCGCCTGAATGACATAGGGGCCGTTGACGCGGCGCGCGGCCTCCTCCGCCGCGGCGATCGCCTCGCCCTGGCTGTCGACATCCACCGCATGTTCGATATGGCGCGACCAGCCGTCGCCGGTCCACCATGTCACGTCGCCCGTAACCAGATCATTGCCCGTCAATATCTTCACGCTTCGTCTTCCGTCATCTGCACCTGGCGTTCGGCCTGCGCGGCGATGGCGGCGAGGCGGTTTTCGGCATCGGAGAGCAATACGACCTCCCCCACCACGATGATCGCGGGGCTCAGCACCTTTTCGCGCGCCACCATGTCGCCGAGATCGGCGAGCAGGGTACGCATCGCGCGCGATCCTTCGAGGGTGCCGCGTTCCAGCACCGCGACCGGCATGCCGGGCGAGACGCCGTCGGCGATCAGCTTGTCGGCGATGGCGGTGGCGGTGGTGACGCCCATATAGATGACGAGGGTGCGGCCCTGGCCGGCGAGCCCGGCCCAGTTCTGTTCGCTCAGCCCCTTGCAGGTGCCGGCGACGAAGCTGACCGCGCTGGACCAGTCGCGATGGGTGAGCGGCAGCATCGCCTCCGCCGCGCAGCCGAGCGCGGAGGAGACGCCGGGGACGACCTCCACCGGCAGGCCGGCGGCGCGCACCGCCTCAACCTCCTCCCCGCCGCGCCCGAAGACGAAGGGATCGCCGCCCTTGAGGCGCACGACCACCGATCCGGCCTTCACATGGGCGATGATGAGCGCGTTGATCGCGTCCTGCGGCAGGGTATGGCGATCGCGCTTCTTGGCGACCGAGATGCGCTGCGCCGATGGCGGCGCATGATCCAGCACGCGCATGTCGATCAGCCCGTCATGGACGACGATATCCGCCTGCCGCAGCGCATCGACGGCGCGCAGGGTCAGCAGGCCGGGATCGCCGGGGCCGGCGCCGACGAGGATGACGCGCCCGCGCGCCTCAGGATCGAGCAAGGATGCCATGGGGGGCAGATGGCGCTTCATCCCGCCATGCGCAAATCAAGGATGTTTGGGGGGGCGCGAAGTTTTCTTTGCGCAATGACTTAGGGCGAGGCGGGCGGCGAAGCGGGCGCGCCCGCGGAGAGGGAGGGCGATGCGGGTCGCCACGGCGGCGGAGGGCGCCGCCAGTTGCGAACGGTTCGCAGGTTTCCGGGGTGCATGGGGTTGATGTGCGAAATTTGGCTTTTTCACGATGTCGGGCGGCGGCGGCAGCAATCCGCCCTCGCGCCGCATGCGGGCCATCGCGGTGGGGCCGGTGGCGAGCACATAGCGGACGACCGCCCTGAACCAGGCGGTGTTCAGGCCATGCTTGTACGCGTTGCGATTGCCGCGCGGCGCGCCGCTGCCCTTGCCGCCGTGCATGCGGCAGCGCTGGTGGCCGGCGACGGCGGGGGCGCGGCAGGGATGGCCGGCGCGGGTGCGGGCGCCGCAGCGGGGCGCGGTGGCGAGGACGGTGGGCTGCATGGTCGAGGTTCAGCTTCGTTGCCAGGACCTGATTGCCTAGCAGAAAAGACTGAAAAGCACAAGAACAAAATAAGAACATATATGAAGGTGAGCGCGGTTGCCCAGGGCCGGCGGATCGTCTTATGTTCACCACGTTAAATCACGTCCGGGGATGATATGTTGCGGTCGGTAGGGCATGTACTTCTTTCGGCTTTACTGGTGTTCGCGCCCGTCACAGCGGAGGCGCGGGACATATCCTCATGGATGCTCGGTCTTCTCGATCAGGCACCTGAGCGGGCGCGGCGCGGGTTGATCTGCCGGATCATCGATGCCCGCGCGGGCACCATCGAGGTTCGGATCGTCGACAAGGCGGCGCAGGCGCTGTTCCTGCAGGACGATCATGGCGGCTTCTTCCTGGTGCGGGATTTCGAGAAACGGGACAGGGGCAGTTTCGATTCGAAAGATGTTCCGGACAGCATCAGGATCGACCTGTTCCACGGTCTCAGCGCGGATGACGCGGAGCGGCGGGCACCTCTGCTCAGCAGGCCGGGCCGCTATTGGCTGGGTTCCACCACGAATTACGAGACCGAGGTCGAGAATATCGAGTGGATCGATGCTTGCCCATTTGCCGTGTCCGGCAGGCCGCCGGAGCCGAACTGGCGGCTGTCGGCGGCGGAGATCCCGGCCGATGAGACCCAGCCTAGAGGTCTGCGCTGTCATATCGCCGATCCTGCGGCCGGGGTCGTCGACATCGAGATCGCCGACAAGCGCGCCCATTATATCTATCTGCGCGACGACCATCGGGGCAGCTATACCATCAGGACTTTCGAACGGCCCGATCCCCTTAGCCGTTCAGGCACATCGACCTTCGATCCGAAGCGGGTGCCCGACAGGATTCGGGTGAATCTGTTTCACGATCTGGACGTGCCCTTCCCCGGGGACAAGCGATCGTCGCCGGTTCGATTGATATCCCGGCCCGGCGAATATCGGATCGTGAGCGCGGACGATTCCGACGGCGAGCTGGAACTTACCGATTGGCTGGGGAAATGTGCAGTGCAGGTGCGATAGCTTTAAAAAAATGTTCTCATTTTGTTCTTGAGAGCGAAGCTGGATAAGCTGGACGATGAGCGGTCGATCGAAGCGGAGCGCTATGCGGCGGCGATCGAGGCGTGGCGGGAGGGGTGAGGGATGAGCGCCTGCCGGGCGGAGCGCAGCACGCCGATGGCAGCCGCCCCTGTCACCGGATGATCGTCTTGAGGTGGGGCCGGCCGGCCCTCCCCGTTCAACCCTGCCTGACCGCGCTGCCCCATTCCATCCAGCCGATGATGCCCGGCTTGTCGTCCCGGTAGCCGCGGCCGACCGGCTCCACGGCGAACCCCGCCTGTTCGATCGCTTCCGAGACGGGCCTTGTCAGGTGGCAGTTGCCGAACAGCTTTTTCCAGACCGGCTCGATACGCTGCTGACGGCGGAATATCCGGGCATCGGGCGCCCGCCCATGTTCGGCGAAGAGGAACAGGCCGCCCGGCTTCAGGATACGCCGCAGTTCGGACAGCGAGCGGCCCTGATCGCACACCGAGCATAGGGTGAAGGTGCAGATGACGGTATCGAAGCTTTCGTCGGCATAGGGGATCGCTTCGCCATGGCCATGGCCTATATCCGCGTCGAGGCCCTGTTTCGCGGCGGCGGCGCGCGCATAGTCGCGCAGCTTGGGGGATGGCTCGATCGCGGTGAAGCTGCTGACCTTGCCTGGCGCCAGCAGCGCCTGATTGGCGCCCGCGCCGCAACCCAGCTCGAAGACGCGCCCCTGCGCCGACGGAATGATATCCCGGCGCATTTTCATCATGCGCTCGGTGCCGCAGCCATATTTGATGACGCGCGGGACGACCGTCTCATCCCACCAGTTGCCGAACCCCATGCGCTTCCTCCCCCGAGCGTGCCGCTCAGGGCGGCGATCGGGATGCAGCCTGCACGATTGGCTGTCGGCGTGGCAAATATAAAGCGAATGGCCGCGATGGCGGATGCGCGGTACATGGCCACCGGAATTGGGGTATTTAGTGACTGGCACCGTTATTCCTGGCGGGATTGACCAAGGCGTTGCGGAACACATTGTAACGAATGGCGGCCTCCCCCGCTCAAGGGAGGCCGATAACGCCATGGAGGCTATATGACCAAGAGCGCATTTGAAAAGATCGCGGCCGGGCTGGAGGATGCCATCGCCTATGCGGGCGGCGACACCAGCCGGGGCCGCGTTGCCGCGCCCCTGGACGTGAAGGCGATCCGGAAAGCGACGAACAAGACGCAGGACGCGTTTGCGGCGGCCTACCATCTGCCGATCGGCACCGTCCGCGATTGGGAGCAGAACCGACGCCAGCCGGACGCGCCCGCGCGGGTGCTGCTATCGCTGATCCAGGCGGCCCCTGATGCGGTCGAAAAGCTGATCGAAAAGGCCGGGCTGTGACCTGTCAAAGGCCCATCGGCTCCGTTCTAGTTTAGGGGTTTTCGCACCTGTCACCGAAATCTCGCAGTGCGATAAATTATTGCACGATCACCGAAATGTGATGTCACCGAACTCTAAAGCAATTCCAGCTGTTCTACTGCTAAACCGGCGGGAGAAGCCTCCCGAACAAGGCCAAATGCTTGTATGAGCTGGTTCATTACTAGTGTAAAGTGATGGTCTGTGGCGGACCAACGCCAAGCTGCCGGTCCGCCCGTATTGATCGCATTGTCTGATAAATGGCGGATAAATGTGTCGCCCAGGCTGAATTCCGCGCCACTAAAAACTTCAGACGAGACCAATCGCCGAGCAACCTCGAAAATCGCTCCGAAGCCGTTCTCTTTCCGTACCGATGGGCCTTTAAAGATATGGTATTGCTCGGTTGACGAGTAGCGTAGGTGGGCAGATGGAGCGCCATTAAATGGCGCATATGCTGAGGGATATTCGAGCGCGTAGTCTGAAAACATCGGCACAATCGGAAATTCTTCGCGATTTGCCAGAATGGTCCGATAAAGATTCCAATCTGCTCGCGGGAAGTGCCCATCCATTCCAGCTTTGAGGCGGGGTTTTTCCGGAAACGACGTCGCGCTCCAAAACACGCGAGCCCACGTGTTTGGAGTGATGAGCCGGGCGACTTGTCCGCTGAGAAGGTGGGTAAAATCTTCGGCGTCCGAAATTTCGAGTGGACCACCATCCAGCAGCAGTATCACTGAGCCCAAGGTTAAGCCGAATTGAGATACAAAATTTGCGAGGGCTTCTGCATTCGAGATGCTTTCAAGCTGTTCCAGCTTGATGCGGAGGCATGCAGGGGCCGCCGGATTTCGTTCTGCATATCTTTGGACTGCCCGATGATAATCTGGCGAGTTGTTGAAACTGAAGATCGGCGCAGCGTTTGCTCCGCTTAGCCTCGCTCGTTCAATCAAGGCGGTAAGAGGATGATCTGCGACCGCTTCAGTGTGATGTTGATCGTCGATCAATTCCGCATCGATCAAAGCAAGGCGCCGGTCCCAGCAGTCTGCAAGCTGGCGTCCAAAACTGTGGAGATACTCTACTGTCGTCAAGACTCGCTGCTGATCCGGATCAAAGCTTCCGGCTGGCGGAATTTTGAAGGCGGGAATGACGCGTCCGTTCCGCGCAGAACGGACGCTTTTCAATGCTCGACGTTCACCCGCCTTCCACTTTAACTGGGGCATGTAAATGGCTTGCGAGGCGTGCATCGATACCTACTCCAGAAGGCCCAACGTGCGAAGTGTGGTTCTTACCTCGCCGCTGCCAAGCATATCCGAGAATTCCTTGTAGCTGCGTTCTCGACGAATTCTTCCTGCAACAAGGGCAGGATGAATTTGATGGCGCGCTGCATATTCTTTTATGGCGTCGGCAGATTTAGTAAATCTCACCAAGGATGATTGCCAAGTTGTCCGTGGTATGATTGCGTCTTCAGCAAATTCGTCTGCTTCATCTTCAAGAGTTTCGCCATTAGACTCACCGGCATTCTCATCCAAAAATGCACCATAAAGGACGCGAGGCCAATGGCAAATGAGATGACCTAGCTCGTGCAGTAAGACGAACCAGAAGTTGTCTATGCGGTTGTGTCGGGCGGTGATGCCGATTACAGCATAACGCTCATCTAGTGACATTGCTGCGCCATCGAGCTTGGTCTTTGGGAGATGGGGCTCTACGACAACGATTATACCGTGCTGAAGTAGTATCTGAATTACTCTCTCAATACCATTGGTGGCAGCGCTAAGCTTGGCGATTTGTGCGATAACCTCAGCAGATGGCGGATTGAATTGTCGAGCAAGTCCGATTTTCTGACGCGCGCACGACAACACGCGTGCTTGCCATGCGATAAGTGCAGCTCGCCTTGCTGGGGAGATATCTCCGCTAGTTTTTCGATGCAAGGCCACGCTGACCTCGGTTGGTGCGTGATGAAAAAAGTCTGACAGGACGCGACCGCGCTCAGATGGCGATGTGCGGCGTAAGTCGATGCGAGTGTCGAACCAGCCGCGTGCATTCATATCGGCAAAGGGAAAATCAGCCAATGTGAGGCCTTCAGGTAAGCCCTGTTCACCGGCCTCCCTTGTCATTTCGACTGCCATCGTCGCTGAGAAGCGCACGCCGATAGCGCGCCCCATTTGAGCTACCCGCCGCAGGCTCGCCGACTCATATAATTCTTTCTCGTATTTTTGAATTTGCTGTTCCTGCACGCCCGCAACGTTAGCCAATTCTCGCTGCGTCAGGCCGGCAGTAATGCGCGCCTCGACCAAGGCTCTGCCTAGCTCTGTCAAGCTTTCTATCTCGATCGGCTCGTCACAGCCCTGTCGGCGCTTTTCGTAAGCAACCAATTGTTGACGGAGCTCTAAAGCCTGTCGCTCGTAAGATGCCTTTTGCGCGCGGGCGATCATTGGATCGACACCGCTTGCGATCAGCTTAAGCACGTCAAATTCGGCAAGCGAGGTTTCGTAGCCCGCCAGTGCTTTGCGAGTTGAGCGATACTCCCTCTCGTTCTTGATCATAGGTTCAGAATTTCCAAAATATTCAATTTTAGTCCTATCATTCCCCGTTCCTCATGCGTGACCTTGTCTCGCGACAGGAAACGGAAGTTCTCCCCCGCCGGGCCTTCATGCGCTCCCCCGATGAGCAAATCTCCCCGGTATGTTTGTCTACGCTCTAGAGCTAGGTTCTCGTCATACAAGACAGGGTCTAGGTGCGCCGCGACCCCGGCCGGATCCCAGCAGGCGTCATAGTCTCCTGGGTGCCCCTTGGAGGTTACGAAACTCCCGCCGACGTAAATGCGCCCGCAACCGGCCTCGCGTAGCGTACGGCAGGCAAGAAGGAAGCCATCGAAAAGCCAGGCGCGATGTTCATTGAAACTAAAGGTGTCTCGAAATTCCCTTAGGCTCACATGATGTAGCCCGCGTGGTAGCACACTGACGGAAGAGTGGGGTCGGGAAACCAGGGCGGGAATCATGACACAACAATATTATTGTGTTGCCCTATAGGCAAGCGTTCTTACGCGTCAGTGGGACAGCGAAATCTTTCCAGGCAGAGATCGGTGACGCCAGGTTCCGTCAGGAGACATGACGCTACATATGTCGGTAATGCGCAATTAGGGCACCACCGAACCAATTAAGTAGCTTACGTCTTCCCAACGAGCCTAGATATAATTTCTAAGCTGGCTCGTGCGTCGGAATGGATGCTGAAACGAGTTGCATGATGGCAAGACCAGCGGAGCGTCTCTACTCCGCCGCAACCCCCGCAGCCCCGAACAGGTTCGCTTCCGCGCCATCCTCGTTCGCCGCCGCCTTCGTCTTCGCCGACATGCGGTTGTCGAAGGCGTCCCAGACGTCGCTCCACTGGCCACGGGTCGCGGCCTTCGAATATTCCGTCGCGCGGGTTTCGAAGAAGTTCGCATGCTCGATGCCGTTCAGCATCGGCGCCAGCCAGGGCAGGGGATGCTCCTCGATCATGTAGATCGGCTTCAGGCCGAGCTGGCCGAGGCGCCAGTCGGCGATGTAGCGGACATATTTCTTGATGTCCTTCGGCGTCATGCCGTTCACCGGCCCCATCTCGAACACCAGATCGATGAAGGCGTCCTCGATCCGCACCGTCTTCTGGCACATGTCGAGGATGTCTTCCTTCACCGACGGGGTGAGGCAGTTGCGCTCCTTGCAGAAGGCGTGGAACAGCCGGATGATCCCCTCGCAATGCAGGGTCTCGTCGCGGATCGACCAGGTGACGATCTGCCCCATGCCCTTCATCTTGTTGAAGCGCGGGAAGTTCATCAGCAT
>CAZJXG010000070.1:0-15955 GCA_964549965.1 uncultured Sphingomonas sp.
AGCATGCCCGAGAACATGAAATGATAGCGCGGGTCCGACCGGATCTCATCGATCTTCTGCTTCAGCCGCAGAAATGGCGCGCTGTTCGATGCCTTGTCGAGCTTGCCCATTTCGGTCTGGATGATCGTCGTCAGATCGGACAGCACATAGGGAATCGGGCTGTCGACGGTGATGCGCGCAACCGTCTCGGCGGCGCGGTTCTTCTGGCGCGCGGCGAGCAGGCATTTGGCCAGGATGTCGGCGTCCATCTGCCGCTCGGCACCGCTGGTGGTCAGGATGACCTCGCAATGCTCCTCGAAGTTCATCAGCCAATAGGGCATGGCCAGGTTCGAAACGTCATAGGCGGCGCCCACCTGCGCAAAGGCGGCGGCATATTCGCCATGCGGATCGATCATCACCATATGGGCGGCGGGCGCCATCTGGCAGATGCGATGCAGGATCAGCGCGGTCGCGGTCGACTTGCCCGTTCCGGTCGATCCGAGGAGCGCGAAATGCTTGCCCAGCATCGCATCGATCAGCAGCGCGGCGCGGGTCGATCGGGTCGGATGGATGGTGCCGATCTCGATATGGGGTAGGTCGCCAGCGTTGAAGATCGCGTCCATGTCTCCGCCCGAGACAGGGTGGACCGCGGTCCCCGGCAAGGGGTAGCGGGTGACGCCGCGGCGGAAAGCGGAAATCCCGCCGGCCGCATCGACACGGCCTTCGCCCAGGAAGGAGATGCGTGCGCTCACCTCCACGCCGACGATTCCGAGTTCGTGGATCGTCGCGATCACGCATCGGCCCGCAACCATCATCTTGAGCATCGCGCCGATCTCGCCCGCCATTGCTAGCGCGGCGTCCGGTTCGTCGGCCAGCAGTTCGAGCATGCGGCGATCGAGCCGCGTCTCGGCCCCGCTGCCGGTGATCGATTCGACGCGGCCGATCGGCGCCGCACCGATCTGGGCGCTCGTTCCGAAGGCGTTGCCGCCGACAACTTCGTTCATAAATGCGCCACTTCACCCTTCGAGATGGAAAGGGCCTAGTGGAGCGGGGTTAATTCTAGGTTCCTGCCGTTCGGCCCGGCTCGCCGGGAAGGACCTATGCGGCGAGCGCCTTCAGCAAGGTCTGCGCCAGCGCGCTCGGCGAAAAGGGTTTGCGCAGCACGATCGCGTTGTCGCCGAGCACCGCATCGATTGCGTCGGATTGCGCGAAGCCGGTGGCGAAGACGATGCGGACATCGGGATGGCGAACCAGCGCGGCACGGGCCACCTCGGCGCCGTTCATGCCCGGCATGGCGAAGTCCAGCAGGATCAAGTCGAATGTTTCGCGGTCGAGCAGCGCCAGCGCCGCCTCTCCACTATTGGCGGTCAGCACGTCGCAACCCAGGTCGGTGAGCATGTCGGCCACCACCTCGCGGACGATCGGCTCGTCATCGACGACGAGAATCCTCGAGCCGGCGAGTTCATGGACATCGGTGGCCAAGACGTGGCGCCGCGCGGCCGCTGGCAGTCGGATCGCTTCCGCACGGCGCAGGTAGATCGTCACGGCGGTGCCCCGGCCGGGCTGCGATTCGATATCGACCATGCCGCCGCTCTGGCGGACCATGCCGAACACCATGCTGAGCCCCAGCCCCGACCCCTTGCCGACCTCCTTGGTGGTAAAGAAGGGCTCGAAGGCGCGAGCGACGATATCGGGCGTCATTCCCGTGCCGGTATCGCGCATGGTGATGCCGACATAGTCGCCATCCGCGACATCGGCGCGTCCTTCGATCCGTTGCTCCGCGATGGTGATGCCGATCTGCCCGCCGTCCGGCATCGCGTCGCGGGCATTGAGGGCAAGGTTGAGCAGCGCCAGTTCAAGCTGGACGGGGTCGGCGATGACAGCCGCGTCGCCGTCGCCGATGTCGCATTGCAGTTCGATCGACGGATCGATCGTCCGGGTCAGCAGCTCGCGCAGCCCGGTGAGCAATTCGGAGAGGTCGACCGGGCGCAGTTCGATGCGCTGGGTGCGCGCGAAGGACAGGAGCTGACTCGTCAGGCGCCGGCCGCGCTCTACCGCGCCCAGCGCGGCACCGGTGAGATGCTGGATGCGTTCGTCCTCGGAGGCGCGGTGGGCGATCAGGTCCAGGCTGCCGCTGATGACCTGCAGAAGATTGTTGAAATCATGCGCGATGCCGCCGGTCAGCTGGCCAACGGCCTCCATCTTGCGCGACTGGACGAGCGCGGCTTCGGCCTTTTCGCGCTCGGCCATCTCGTTGCGCAGCGCTTCGTTCGCCGCGCGCAGATGGGCGGGCGAGGGGAGTGCCAGCAGCTTCGGCAGCAACGGCCACAATATGATCGCGGTGAGCACCGAGGCCGCGGCGGTGACGGCCTTGATTCCGGCCTCGATCGCATAGGCGCCGTTCCACAGATTCCACAGCGCCACGACATGGGTGAGGCCGCATGCGGTGATGAACAGCGCGAACAGCCAGAATATGCCGCCAAAGGCGACATCGCGGCGCTTCCGGATGAAAGTGACCAGCGCGATCGGGATGGAGAAATAGGCAAGCGCGATCAAGGCGTCGGATATCGCCATCGTCCAGACGAGCCGCGGGTCCCACAACAGGCAATAGCCGTGGGGGGCATAGGCGCCGCTGATCCACTCCCTCAGGCTCTCGTACATCCGCTGCTCCCCCCGGATCATTGCGTAGCCAGGCTGTTGGTAGACGAAGCTTGTCCGGGTCGAAAGGCGGAACGGAAAATCCCATTTCAGCACTGACATATGCCGTCAGAAATCGCGGCTATGAGCGGCGTTGAACGATTCGGGAGTGACAGGTGCAGGTGCGGCGTTGGTCTGAAGCGAGTCTTGCGATGTTCGCGTTGGCGGGTGGGACGGCGGGTCTCGCCCAGGCCCCCGATCAGGAGATCCCCGCCCGGCAGGCGGCAAGCGACGATGCCGACGCCGATATCGACGAGAGCAACACGATCCTGGTCACGGGTCAGCGCCAGCGCCAGCGGGGCGCCGTGGTCGGCGATGTTCCGCCGATCCAGCAACTCGACGCCGGGGATGTCCGCGCGCTTGGGGTCAGTTCGGTCGCGGAACTGCTCCAGGAACTCGGCCCACAGACCCGCAGTGGCCAGGGGCGCGGCGGTGAGCAGCCGGTGACGCTCCTCAACGGTCGCCGCATCTCCGGCTTCCGTGAAATCCGCGATATCCCCACCGAGGCGATCGAGCGGGTCGACATCCTGCCCGAGGAGGTGGCCCTCAAATATGGCTACGGCGCCGATCAGCGCGTGGTGAACATCGTGCTGCGCCGGCGCTTCCGCGCGATCACGGGAGAGATCGAGGGTGGCATGTCGACCCGCGGCGGCGCCGAGACTGGACAGGTCGAGCTGAATTTCCTGCGCATCCAGCGCGACCGGCGCCTGAACATCAACCTCGAATATCAGGCGAGCGCTGCGATCAGCGAGGCCGATCGCGGCCTCGTCTCGCGCAGCGGCGGCCGGCCGTTCGACAGGCTGGGCAATGTCGTCGGTGCCCCTCCGGGCAGCGCCATCCCCGCGCTCGGCGCGCTTGCCGGCCAGCCTGTGACGATCGCCGGGGTGCCGGCGTCCGCCGCCAATGGGCGGCCCGCGCTTGGCGATTTCGCCGCGACCGCGAACCGCGCCAACGGCACCGATCTCGGCCGGTTCCGCACCATCCGCCCGGAGAGTCGTTCGCTCGATCTCAATGGCGTCTATGCGCTCAACCTGTTCGGAACAGTCGCCGCCACCTTCAACGCGTCGCTCAACCTGACGGACAGCGATTCACTGCGCGGCCTGCCGGGTACGAGTCTGACCTTGCCGGGCAGCAATCCCTTCTCCCCCTTTGGCGGCGGCGTGACGCTGCTGCGCTATCTGGGCGACCGGCCGCTGACCCAGGGCAGCGACGGCAGCACCGGCCATCTCGGCTTCACGCTCGACAAGGACCTTGCCGGGTGGCGCGCCTCGCTGACCGGCAATTATGACCGCGCGATCACCAATACCCGCACGGTGCGGGGGATCGATGTCACCGATCTGCTGGCTGCGCTGCTCGCGGGCGATCCGACGCTCAATCCGTTCGGCGCCATCCCCGCCGCGCTGCTCGGCACGCAGCTGGTGGATCGTGCACGGGCGAAATCGGACAGCGGCGACGTCCAGCTTGTCGCGAACGGGCCGTTCGGCAACCTGCCGGCCGGGCCGGTGAGCGCGAGCCTGAAGGGCGGATTTGGCGCGCTGGGCCTCGACGCCACCTCGGTGCGATCCGGCGTCTCCGCATCCAGCGATCTGTCGCGCACCGATCTCAACGGCCGGGTGAGCCTCGACCTGCCGATCACGAGCCGCAGGAACCATGTTCTTTCGGCGCTCGGCGATCTTTCGGTCAACATCAATGCGGCGGCCGACCGCTATTCCGATTTCGGCACGCTCGGCGGCTATGGCTATGGCGTGAACTGGAAGCTGCGCGACGGCGTCGGGGTGATCGCGTCGGTGACACATGATCGCAACCCGCCCAGTGTCCAGCAGCTCGGCAATCCGCTTGTCGTGACCCCCGATGTCCGCAGCTTCGATTATGTCCGCGGCACGACCGTCGACATCATCCAGCTGGGTGGCGGCAACCCGCTGCTCGACGCCGATCGCCGCCGCGTGATCAAGCTTGGCCTTACCCTGAAGCCGTTCGAGCGGGACATCAGCTTCACCGCCAATTACGTCCACAGCCGCATCCGCAACGCGGTAGCGAGCTTCCCGGAAGCGACCGCGGCGATCGAGGCGGCCTTTCCCGATCGGTTCACGCGCGATGCCGACGGCAATCTCCTGCGGATCGATGCCCGGCCGATCAACTTCGCCCGACAGGAGCGGAGCGAGCTGCGGTGGGGGCTCACTTTCTCCAGGCGGCTCAAGACGTCGCAGACCGTGATCGACGCGATGCGCAACAGCGCGACCGCACGCCGCATCGCGGAGCGCCGTGCGGCCGGGCAAGCGGCGCGCGAGGTGGCTGGGCAAGGCGGCCAGGGCGGTCCGCCGACGGGCGGCTTCGGCGGTCGGGGTGGTTTCCGTGGCGGACAGGGTGGGCGCTTCCAGCTCTCGCTGTTCCACACCTGGCACCTGACCGACGAGGTTCTGATTCGCCCCGGCCTGCCAGTGCTCGACCTCATCCGTGGCGATGTGATCGGTTCAGGGGGAGGCCAGCCGCGCCACGAGATTGAGGGTCAGATGACCTATGCCAATAATGGCGTCGGCGGCCGGCTGACCGCGAACTGGCAAAGCGGCACGACGGTCAATGGGTCGGCGGGTGCATCCGCCGGGACGCTCCGCTTTTCGCCGAGACTGGCGACCAGCGCCCGCCTGTTCGTCAATCTCAGCCAGCTTCCCGCACTGGTCGACAGCGGTTGGGCACGCGGCGCGCGTGTGTCCATCAGGATCGATAATATCTTCGATTCGCGGCCGCGCGTGCGCGATGCTGCGGGCTCGACCCCGCTACGCTATCAGGCCGGCTATCTCGATCCGGTCGGCCGCCTGATCCGGATCGAGTTCCGCAAGCTGATCTTCTGAAATGGATGAAGGGCGCCCCCCGTCGGGGGCGCCTGCCATCAGACCACGGTGCTTTCGACCTTGGCGTGCGAGCCCGCCTCATCGCTGCGGATCGTCCCGCCGAACAACATCTTCAGCTTGCCGGCCAGGGAGACATCGGCCTCCCACAGTTCGGCACTGTCGATGTCGAAGCGCAACAGCGCCAGATTGGGATCGGTCTTGCCGCCGGGAAACCAGGCCTCGACCTGCTTGTTCCAGAGCTTGTCGATCATCGCCGGATCATTGTCGATCCGCACCCGGCCATCGATGCAGGCGAAGAAATCCTGACCCTTGGAAACGAACTGCGCCATGGCCGCCCCGCCGCCTGCGAGCCGGTTGTCCTTCCCAATGAAGAACCAGATGGTGTCGGCTTGATCCTTGTCCAGCTGCGCGGTAAGGGGTTCGCTGTGGGTTCCGCTGTTGGCCAGACCGACCATCAGAAACGGACCCGCGCTCATCTTGTCCCACATCTTCTGTTTCAGCGCATGGGTATCGGTAGCCATCTTGATTCTCCTTCTTTGTCAGGGAGAAGAACGAAGATGCCCGCATGAGGTTGCGTCGCCTGTGGGTAATCAGGTGGCGCGTAGATCCCCGCCGCGACGACCTCGCCATCGGGCAGGCGATGATCAGCGCGCGGGGAGCACCATCGCCCGGCATTCGCCGAAGCCGATCGGCGCACGCCCCTCGGCCCTGGCGGACGCGGTCAGGATCAGTTCGTCGCCATCCTGGAGAAAAGCGCGCTCCTCGCCATTGGCGAGCTTCACCGGCTGGGCGCCGCCGCGCGACAGCTCGGTCAGGCTGCCATAGCCATCCTCGGTGGCGGCCGAGATGGTGCCGGTACCCAGCAGATCGCCGGGCTGGAGATTGCAGCCGTTCGAGGCGTGGTGGGTGACGATCTGTGCCACCGTCCAGTACATGTTCGTGGCCGGGCCATGGCTCAGCCGGTGGGGCGCCTGTCCAGCCGCGCGCATCGCTTCGGTGAGCAGGTGGGCCTCGAGCTCGATGGCGAAGGCGCCGGCTTGCTGATCGCGATCGTCCCACAGATAGGGCAGCGGGCGGGGGTCGCCCTCCGGGCGCGGCGGCTGGGCGATACGGTAGGGGGCCAGCGCCTCCGGCGTCACCACCCAGGGCGACACCGTCGTGTGGAAATTCTTGGCGAGGAAGGGGCCGAGCGGCTGATATTCCCATGCCTGGAAATCGCGCGCGGACCAGTCGTTGAGCAGGCAGAAGCCGGCGACATGGTCCGCCGCCTCGCCAATCGGGATCGCATCGCCAAGGTCGTTGCCGCGTCCGATCCAGACGCCCATTTCCAGCTCATAGTCGAGCCGCCCGGTCGGGCCATAGGTCGGTGCCTCCGCCTCGGGCGGCTTGCGCTGGCCCTTCGGACGCACCACCGGCACACCCGACGGACGGACCGAGGAAGCACGGCCATGATAGCCGATCGGGACATATTTATAATTGGGTAGCAGCGGATTATCGGGCCGGAACTGACGGCCGATATTGTTGGCATGGTGGATGCCGACATAGAAATCGGTATAGTCGCCGATGGCCGCCGGCAGGTGCAGCGTCACCGCATCCTGGCGATGCAGGTGACGGGTCAGCGCCGCGCGATGCCCCGGATCGGACAGCAATTCGGACAGTTTCCGGCGCAGCGCGATCCGCCGCTCGGACGCAAGCGCAAACAGGCTGTTGAGCGTGTTCTCATGCAGTTCGACCGGCAGCAGGCCGGAGATCACGGCGAGATCGAGCAGATGATCGCCGATCGCGACACAGGGGCGCGGCCGATCGTCGTCGATCGAAAAGATGCCATAGGGCAGGTTCTGGATCGGGAAGTCGCGATGGCCATCGGCACCGGCTACCCAGCTGGTAAGCGCCGGATCGTGCGTTTCATCGAGCGTCATTTGGGCAACTCGGCCTTGGCGAAACCGGACCAGATGTCGTCATAGTCGAGCTGCATCAATTCGGTCTCCATCGCGAAACGGGTCGGTCGCAGCACTGAGCGGCTCTCGAACATGAAGGCCATCGTCGCCTCCAGCTTGTGGGGCTTCAACTCGTCGGCGATCGCCGCGGCATAGCTGGCCTGGTCGGGGCCGTGGCCAGCCATGCGGTTGTGGAGCGATCCGCCGCCCGGCAGGAAGCCGTCGGCCTTGGCGTCGTAGCTGCCGGTGATCAGGCCCATATATTCGCTCATCACATTGCGGTGGAACCATGGTGGCCGGAAGGTCGCTTCGGCGACCATCCAGCGCGGCGGGAAGATCACGAAATCGCAGTTTGCCGTGCCCGGCACCTCGCTGGGCGAGGTCAGCACGGTGAAGATCGATGGATCGGGATGGTCGAAGCTGACCGTGTTGATCGTGTTGAAGCGGCGCAGATCATAGCGGCAGGGGGCGAGATTGCCGTGCCACGCGACGACGTCGAACGGCGAATGGTCGAGCGTCGTGGTCCAGAGCGCGCCTTCGAATTTCTGGATCAGCTCGGTCGGCTCGTCGATATCCTCGAACCAGGCCGCCGGGGTTTCGAAGTCGCGCGGGTTGGCCAGCCCGTTCGATCCGATCGGGCCGAGATCCGGCAGGCGGAACGGCGCGCCTTCATTCTCGCAGACATAGCCGCGCGCGCTGCCCTCGGGCAGGTCGATCCGGAAGCGTATGCCGCGGGGAATCAGGGCGATCTGCAACGGCTCGACATCGATGCGGCCAAGCTCGGTCACGATATGCACCGCGCCCTGCTGCGGGACGATCAGCAGCTCGCCATCGGCATTGGTGAAGGCGCGCCGCTCCATCGATCGGTTGGCCGCGTAGAGGTGTACGCCGATCCCGGCATTGCCCGCGATGCTGGTGAGGCCATCGACGAAATCGGTGGGCTGGCCGGGCAGGGGAAGCGGGTCCCAGCGCAGCCGGTTCGGCGTCGGCGGTACCTCGTCGAACGGCGACGAGCGGAGCAGGCTTGGCTTCGTATAAGGGGCGAAGGGCGGATGATTGGCGGCGGGCCGCATCCGATACAGCCAGCTCCGCCGGTTCTCCTGGCGCGGCGCAGTGAAGGCGCTGCCCGACAGCTGCTCGGCATAGAGGCCGAACGGTACATGCTGCGGTGAATTCCGGCCGATCGGCAGCGCGCCGGCCACGGCCTCGGTCGAGACATGGTTGCCGAAGCCCGGATGATAGCGCTCCGCCCCCGTCATCAATCGACCTTCACGACACCGCGGCGGATCTGGTCACGCTCGATCGATTCGAACAGCGCCTTGAAATTGCCTTCGCCGAAACCTTGATTGCCCTTGCGCTGGATGATCTCGAAGAAGATCGGCCCCACCATATTCTCCGTGAAGATCTGGAGCAGGATGCCGTCGCCGGTCTCGGGGCTGCCGTCGATCAATATGCCGCGCTCGCGCATCCTGGCGATATCATGGCCATGGCCCGGGACGCGTGCATCGATGCCGTCATAATAGCTGTCGGGCGTCTGCTGGAAGCGGACGCCATTGGCGCGTAGCCGGTCGACCGTGTCGAATATGTCGTCGGTCGCCAGCGCGAGATGCTGGATGCCTTCGCCCTTATATTCGCGCAGGAACTCCTCGATCTGGCTGTTCTCGTCCTGGCTCTCGTTGAGCGGGATGCGGATCTTGTCGTCAGGCCCGGTCATCGCCTTGCTGAGGAGGGCGGTCGCCTGTCCCTCGATGTCGAAATAGCGGATCTCGCGGAAGTTGAAGACCGTCTCGTAGAAGCTGGCCCAATGGTCCATCCGCCCGCGATGGACATTATGGGTGAGGTGGTCGAGCGTGTGGAGGCCGGTCGATCGCTGGTCGCGGGTCGAACCTTCCACCGGGCGGAAGTCGACATCGTAGATTTCCTGCGCGCCATAGCGGTCGACCAGATAGAGGTTCGATCCGCCGATGCCCTCGATCGCGGGAATGTTGAGCTCCATCGGGCCGACCGGGCCGTTCACCGCTATGGCCCCACGCTTGACGGCCTTTTCCAGCGCCTTGGCGGCGTCGTGGACGCGGAAGGCCATGGCATTGGCCGAAGGGCCATGCGCGGCGCGGAAATCGGCAGCCTGGCCAGTGCCATCCATGTTGAGGATGAAGTTGATGTCGCCCTGCTGGTAGCGGCGCACATTCTTCGACCGGTGGTCGCCGAGATGGGTGAAGCCCATCGTCTCGAACAGCCCGGCAAGCGCCAGCGGATCAGGGCCGGTGAACTCGACGAACTCGAATCCGTCGAGGCCCAGCGGGTTATGGTGGGGCTCCAGATGATGGTCGGTCATGGCATCCTCGAGACAAGTAACATTTGAAACCAATACGGGTTTGTATCGAGTCGTGTCAAATGTTACGAACGCATGATGGAGCCAAATCGCCTCACGCTCGATCAGTTCGTTCCGTATCGGCTGTCGGTAACGTCGAACGTCGTCAGCGACGTGATCGCCCGTGCCTATGAGGCGCTGTTCGGTCTTTCGATTCCGGAATGGCGGGTGATGGCGGTGGTGGCGGAGCGCGACGGCGTGACCCAGCAGGGCATCTGCACCGCCACGCGGATGGACAAGGTCACGGTCAGCCGTGCGACGATCGCGCTGGTCGACCGCGGGCTCGTAATCCGCGCGCCGAACCGGGCCGACCGCCGCTCGCGCCTGCTGGCACTGACGAAGCCGGGCCGGGCGCTATATGCCCAGGTCGCACCCAAGGCGCTTGAATTCGAGGCGCGGATCTTCGCCAGCTTTCCCAGCGAGGACGTCGAACGCTTCATGGCGATGCTGCGCGCGATCGAGGCCCGCGCGCTGGAGGTCGGAGAGGGGCTCTGATCCTTCGCGTCACCCGGCATCCGCCGGCACGACGCGGCGCGTGCAACTAGGCCTTCACCTTGGCGATATGCGCTTCGATCAGGGCGTCGCTGGTGGCGACCATGGCCGCGCAGGGACCCTGGCTGCCGAAAATGTGATGGGCCGCCATGCCGCCTTCGATGACGAGGATGAGGCCATCGGCCAGCTCCTCCGGTCGCTCGATCGACAGTTCGCGGGTGATGCCGACGATCACCGCGCGCATGTCGGCCTTGCAGCTTTCGAGCACGGTGCGGCCGGGATGGCCGGGTTCGGGAATCTCGACGGCGGTGTTGCTCATCGCGCAGCCGCGGAAGTCGGGCGACGCTACCTTGCGCGCGAAATACCGCACCATCGCGCGGAGCTGGTCGCGCGGATCGGCCCCGGCTTCTTCCAGGACGGCTTGCAGGGCGACACGGCCCTCGCGCCCGCTTTCCTCCAGGCAGGCGGCAATCAGATCATCCTTGGACGCGAAGGCGCGATAGAGGCTCGGCTTGGTGACGCCGGCCTTGCAGACGATCTCGTCGACGCCGACGGCGCGGATGCCGCGATGATAGAACAGGTCCCGCGCGGCCTCGAACACGCGGGTCGCCGCCGTCTTCTTGCCGGTTCCGTCACCGTCGCAGCAGATGGACTTCTTGGAAGCAGGCACTGTCCGTTCCATTCTCATCGATCCCCGCTATGTAACAGTTCGGTACGTGGGTTTCAATATGGTGAAGGATCGCTGTCCCACATCCCCTCTGCGGCTAGCACGGGATCGACCTTGGCGCGCAGCTCGGCATATTCGGCGGCTGGGTCGCTGTCGGCGACGATGCCGCCTCCGGCCCGGGCGATCAGCCTGGACGGCGTGGCGGCGATCGAGCGGATGATGATGGAACTGTCCATCGCACCGTCGTCGCCCAGCGCGAAGATGATGCCGAAGAAGGGGCCGCGTCCCGAATTCTCGATCTCGTCGATGATCTCCATCGCGCGGCGCTTCGGGGCTCCGGTGATCGATCCGCCTGGAAAGGTCGCGGCGATCAGGTCGATCGCGTCCGCTCCATCGCGCAGCCGTGCCTCTACCGCCGAGACGAGGTGCCATACCGAGGCGAAGCCTTCGAGTTTAGCGAGCTGCGGCACGGTGACGCTGCCTTCTTCGGCCACGCGGGACAGATCGTTGCGAAGCAGGTCGCAGATCATCAGATTCTCGGCGCGATCCTTCGCCGATGCGGCCAGCCGCTCGCCATTGGCCCGGTCCTCGGCGGGGTCGCGGCTGCGCGGCGCGGTACCCTTGATCGGGCGGGTCTCGATCCGGCCGTCACGGTCGCACCGCACGAAGCGTTCGGGAGACGCGCTGAGCAGCGCGCTGCCCTCGCCGAGATCGACATAGGCTGCGAAGGGGGCGGGGGTGCGCCCGCGCAGGGCCAGATATTGGGCGATGGGTGAGAAGGCTTCGGGCCGGGGGGCGGTGAAGCTGGTGCTGATATTGGCCTGATAGATATCGCCCGCCCGGATATAGCTGAGAACGGCCTCGATCATCGCGCGGTGCTTGTCGGGGATCGTTTCCTCGGTCCAGCCGGGTGTTGACGCGGGGCGTTCGGCTGGCGCGTCGCTGAGCAGCAGCAGCCGGTCCAGTCGCTCCGCCGCCGACAGCGCGCCGCGCGGCCGTGCGAATCCCCAGGCACGGCGCGCACGATGGTCGAAACCCAGCACCAGATCATAGCGACGGACGACCATGGCGGGCAGGGCGGGATCGGCGCGATGGCGGCTGGCGATGCCAAGCGCGCTGGGCCCGAGATCATAGGAGAGCAGGCCGATCAGACCGCCGGTGAAGGGGAGGGGGGCAGCCGCCGCGATGGGGCGATGGAGCCGCCGAAGCGCCGCAATCGCATCGTCCATCGTCGCGGTCATGAGCCGCGCCTCCTCGACCGGGTCGACCGCGATATAGGAGGCGGTGGAGCGCGGGTCGCCGCCGGCGGCGCTGTCGAGAAAGGCGATGCCCGGCCTGCTGCCAAGCCGCGCGAACCAGTCGGCGGGGTCGGCCCACGGCAGTTCGCGTATCAGCAATACGTCGTCGCTCACTTTGCTCTGGCCTTGATCCAGAGATGGCGCGCCAGCATCAGCGGCGGCATGCGCATCCAGTGCGACCGGATGTAGAAGCCCAGCCGGTTCAGCGGGCGGATCGGCCTTCCCCAGCCGTCCCGTGCGAGCAGCCTGCGGATGAACAGCCCGTCGCGTACCCGGTCATGGCCGGCAAGGCGCGGTTCGACCGGGGTCGCGAACAGCCGGTCGGCCAGCCGCAGCGCGAGCGCGACGGGCTGATGCATCTGGTGCCGCCGCGCCCTTGCGTCGAGCGTCTTCCAGAAATCGGGGTGGGCGGTGAACAGCCGCAACAGCCGGTCGATGTCCCACAGATTGCGCAGCCCGCCCGCCATGTCGCCATCGGCGAACAGATGGCAGGCGGCATGGACGATCATGTCGGCAGGGCTCAGGATGCGGACGCCCGCCGATATCTCGATGCTGTCCGCGATCAGCGCGTCGGCATCGGGGGTACGCCGCGCGGTCAGCGGCAGGATCGTGTGGTGGACATCGATCATCGCGCCGCGATCGAAGTGGATCAGCGGCGGCAGCTCGTGCATCCAGCGGCGATAATAAGCCTGGCTGTAGTCATCGTCCTTGGCCCAGGAGAATCCGGCGTCGAGCAGCGCCGCCTCGACATCGTCGAGCCGGTCACGCGGCACCAATATGTCGAGATCGCCGACCAGTCGACCGACCGCGGCGGGCAGGCCCGCAAAAGCGAAGGCGCTGCCCTTGAGCAGGATCGGCGCGACACCCAGAGGGGCGAGCGCGCGACGCGCCATTTCCACCTCCCACAGCCCCTGCACCCGGCCGAACTCCGCCTGGGCGCGGGCATCCTCCAGCGCGCGGGCGACCGGGCCGGGCAGCGGCATGTCGGCAAGGCGGAAGGCGAGGCTGCCGTCGAGCCGTTCGGCGCGGGCGATCGAGAGCAGGCTGGTCCAGTCGTCAGGGCCGAAGCCCAGCACCGACACGGGATCGGCGAGCGCCGTCGCCAGCGGACGCGCGTCCTTCACAGCCCCGCCTCGGCGCAGAACTGCTCGACGATCGCGATCCCCGTCGCGCTGTCGGGATAGGCGAACCGGGCGGCGGGGATGGTCTCGACGATGTCGACCAGCCGCTCGAAGCCCGCCTGGCCGAGCGCGATATAGTTGGTCGACCCTTCGGTCAGGCGCGCGAACAGCTCCGAACGGCTGACCCCGTCGCTCGCCGGATCGAAGCCGTAGGACGGGAACAGGATCAAGGCGGGGCGGGCCGGCTCGTCCATTCTGGCGATCGCGTCCGCCGCGGGGCGCAGGTGGCGCAGTTCGCCCTTGGGCGTAGCGGCGAGATGCGGCCCGAAGCGGGCCGGATCGGCGATGCGCCGCTCCATCTCGGCGATGGCGCTGTTCTTGAGGCTGATCGCGCGGGGGAAGGGAAAGGCGAGGCCGGTCATGACGTCGATCATCACGAACTCGTCCGCCATCAGCCGCCAGCCGGTCTCGGATAGCAGCGCGGCGAGCGTCGATTTGCCCGATCCCGAATCGCCGGGCAGGATCAGTGCCTTGCCGCCCCGTTCGACGGCGGCGGCATGGAACAGCAGGAAGCGGCGCTCGCCCAGCGCCACCTGCATGTTCATCGCCATTTCCAGCGCGAGCAGCCCGTGGCGCAGCGCCATCGGGATCGTATCGGGCAGGACATGGTCGCCCTCTATCGCCGCCTGCGGGCGGAACCAGCGCCGCCAGGGGCGCGGCGGGCCGATCCGCGCGGTGACGGTCGCGATCCCGTCTTCGGGGGCCGGGTAGCCGGCATAAAGCTGGCGCAGCGCCGCGATCGGGCCGGCCCACGGCGCGCCGATCCGATAGGAGACGGGGCCGATCCTGACGTTGAGCGTGTGCATCAGGCCGTCTGCACCAGTCCGATGGCGATCAGTTCGGCAAGCCGCGTGTCGACCACCGCATGGGCCTCATCGTCATCGGGCACGTCCAGGCTGGCGCATAGCCGCCGGGCCAGGGCGGATGCATCGTCTGGTGCGGCGGCGAGCAGGTCGAGCATCTCCGGCACCGGGCTGTCGAGGAAATGGGTGGCACCCGACGGTCGATGGAAAATCAGCGTCATCCCGTCGATCGCATGGGCGCGGCAGGAACCGGGATAGTCGGTACGATAGATCGGTGCCGTCACCGTCTGGCCGTGGCGTATCGCTGGCCGATCAGATCTGGCTCTTGATCGAGGAATAGCAGGTATAGCCCTGCTTACCCATCGTCAGCTTGTTGATATATTTGTTGAAGGCGTTGGTCGCGTTCTGGTTGTAGCCGGAATAGCGGGTGCCATAGGCCAGCGAATTCTTGACGTCCTCGCCCCTGAGCGGCGTGTCCGGCGGATCGAAGCTGTTGGCAGTGTTGGGGTTCACGACGCTCCCGTCGCTCTTGATCCATTTGCCCGCCTGGCTGCTCTGCGGCACGGGGATCGAGCAGGTGATCGCCGATACCGCCGCATGGGCGATGCCGGGCTTGACCGTCACCACCGCCGCGGTGCCGAGTGTCGCGATTCGCAGCAGCCCCCGGCGGCTCTGCAAGGTCTGGCTCTCCGCGACCGTCTCGATGGCGGTCGTGCCGGTTTCCGGCTGCTGATCTTCGTTACGCATAAACATCCCCCAACGCGGATAAACCGTCTTACCGCCATTCGGCGATGGAGGCGAGGGGCAGATTGCACTGGTGCATGGCTGATCGCCGCTGGCTTTTCTGTCCGATAGATTTCACAATCCGGCTGTAATGAGGTCGGATGAAATATGAAGCCTTGCCGAGCACCGGCCAGGAAAGCGCGATGAGCGATCGGCGGGGGACGCATGCCGCCTTGGCCTTTGCCATGGTCGCCGGCGCCGCCTGGCTGCTGGCGGCCCCGCTGGCGGCGTCGCTGGTGGTCGGTGTGGGCGCCGCATTCTTCACCTGGATCGCGGGAGCCCCGCGGGGGGAGCCGGCGGCCCTGGTCCCTGCGCCCGTGGTCGATCTGCCCGATCGCACCCAGGAAGTCATCGACGCCGTCGACGACGCTCTGCTGATCATCGAACGTCAGCGTATCACCTATGCCAATCACGCCGCGCGGCGGCTGTTCGGGGCCGAGCGGGTAGAGGGCGACTATCGGCTCGCGCTGCGCCACCCGGTGGCCGCCGATCTGATCGCCTCCGATCGCGAGACCGGTGATCCGGTCGAGATCGCCGGGCTCGGCGACGCCGACCGGCGCTGGGTGATGAGCGTCCGCCATGTCGAGGGCGGCGCGAAGCTCGTCACCCTGCGGGATCGCACGGACAGCTGGATCGCGGAACGGATGCGGGTCGATTTCGTCGCGAATGCCAGCCACGAACTGCGGACTCCGCTCGCCACCATCCTCGGCTTCATCGAGACGCTGAACGAGGGCCGCGCGGTCGAGGATGCGGCGATCCGCCAGCGTTTCCTGGGCATCATGATGGGCGAGGCGAAGCGGATGCAGCAGCTCGTCGACGATCTGATCTCGCTGTCGCGGATCGAGGCCGACCGCTTCTCGGTGCCGCAGACGCCGCTCGCGCTGGGGCCGGTGATCGA
>CAZJXG010000071.1:0-15905 GCA_964549965.1 uncultured Sphingomonas sp.
GCCGCGAAGCTGTAGCCGTCGAGGATCGCGCCGCGCACGTCGAGCAGCAGCGAGCGCAGCGCCGCACCCTCGGCCTGCTCGGCGACAAGCTTCACCGCCTGCTCGACATTGACCTCGCTGCTGACGAGCGTCGCGATCTGGCGGGTGACGGTCGATAGCGCGCGGGCGCCGATACGCTTGCGGAAGCGCGCGACGAACCCCGGTGCGACACCCGCCGCCGTGGCGGCTTCGACCGAGGTGGGCAGAAGCTCCCGATCGCGGAGCATCTGCCGCGCGGCGGCCGGGCTGGATGCCTCGATCACACCGGCTTTCGCGGATCCGCGCGAATCGACCGCGCGATAGGCGAATGCGGGCACCTAGACGTCGTCCTGAACGACGCGGGCGACTTCCTCGACGCTCGTCAGTCCCGCCTTGAGCTTGGCGACGCCGTCATCGAGCAGGCTGGGGCCGGCCTTGCGCGCCGCCGCCGTGAGCACCGCTTCGGACGCGCCGTCATGGATCAGCCCGCGCAGTTCGTCGTCGGCGGCCACCACCTCATAGAGGCCCAGCCGGCCCTGATAGCCTTCGCCATGGCAATGGTCGCAGCCGCCCGCCCGCCAGATTTTCTTGCCGGGCTTGAGCGCGCGGCCGAGCAGGATCGCATCGGCCTCGGTCGAACGGTCCTGCCAGCGGCAATGCTCGCAGAGTCGGCGCACCAGACGCTGCGCGATCAGCCCGACCACCATCGGTGCCAGCAGATAGCGCTCCACCCCCATGTCGATCAGCCGGGTGATCGATCCGACCGCACTGTTGGTGTGGAGGGTCGACAGCACGAAATGACCCGTCATCGACGATCGCACCGCCACCTCGGCGGTTTCCTGGTCACGAATCTCGCCGACCATGATCACGTCGGGGTCCTGCCGCAGGATCGCGCGCAGCCCGCGCGCGAAGGTCATGCCGGTCTTGGCGTTGACCTGGGTCTGGCCGATCCCCGCCAGCTCATATTCGATCGGGTCCTCGACCGTCATGATGTTGCGCTTGCGGTCGTTGAGATGGGTCAGCGCGGTGTAGAGCGTCGTCGTCTTGCCCGATCCGGTCGGACCGGTGACGAGCAGGATGCCGTGCGGCCGATCAAGCAGCTTGTGGAATATGTCGCGGTCGCGATCCGACATGCCGAGCGCGGCAAGGTCGAGTCCGGAAGATCCTCTGTCGAGCAGGCGCATCACCACCCGCTCGCCATGCTGGGTCGGGATGGTGGAAACGCGCACGTCGATGTCATAGCCGCCCACGCGGAGCGTCACGCGGCCATCCTGCGGTATCCGCTTCTCGGCGATGTCGAGCCGCGCCATCACCTTGATGCGGCTGACCAGCAGCGGCGCCAGCGCACGCTTCGGCTCGATCATGTCGCGCAGCACGCCATCGATACGGAAGCGGACGATCAGGCGCTTTTCCTGCGTCTCGACATGGATATCGGATGCGCCGTCCTTCACCGCCTGCAGCAGCAGCGCGTTGATCAGCTTGATCACCGGGCTGTCGTCGCGGCTGTCGAGCAGGTCGTCGACCGCCGCCGCGCTGTCCGCCAGGGTGGCGAGATCGTCGGTCTCGCTCAGGTCCATGCCGCCCGCGGCGCTGTCGCGATATTGCGCAGCGATGGCGCCGTCGAAGGCCTCCTCGCCGACCGCCTCGAATGCCAGCATCGGCCCGAAGCGGCGCTGCACCTCCAGCAGCGCTTCGGGCGACGCCCCGGCGCGGTGGAGGCAGCGTTCGCCATCCTGGACCAGCACGCCATGGCGGCGGGCGAAACCGTAGGGCAACCCGGTCATGCGCGCACCGTCAGTTCGGCGGACACGAAGCCGCTGGCCGGTCGTCGGTCGAGTCGCATCCGGGTGACGCGCAGGCGGCTGCCCTGTTCGACGGCGGCGATCCAGCGCAACAGCGCATCATAGGGCGCGTCGCCGACCGTGACGCGGATATCCGCGCCCTCGCCCTGGACCACAGGGACGATTCCGAACGGCGCGGCGCTCGTCGACAATATGGTGGCGGGCGGGCCAGCGAGCTGGACGGTCGCCGGCTGTGCACCGATCGTGCCGGCGCTGCGCAGCCGTGTGGTCAGCCCCTCATAGGTGCGGATATCGGCCAGGGCCTCGGCGCGGGCGCGCTGGAGCGGCAGGACGACGACGCTGATCAGGGCCCAGGCCGCCAGCAGCAGGCCGAGCCCACCGAGCAGCCATTGCTCGCGCCGGCTGCGTGCCTGCCACCAGGCGATCAGCTTCTGCCGTGCCGGCTCGGCGGTGGGGAAAAGCGTGGCGAAATCGGTCATGCCGTGCCTCCCGTCACGATCAGGCTGTTGCCCTGGATGCGCCCGCGCAGTCCCGCCTGACGGAGCGCCGCGACGATACCGGCGGAGGCACCCGGATCGGCCATGTCGAGATCGAAGCGCAGGCTCCGTCCCGCCTCGTCGAAGCTCATGCCCCGGATCGTCACGGCGCTGCCGAACGGCGCCAGCGCCGCCGAAGCGCGGGTCAGCATCGGCAGCAGCGCGCCCGGCGGTGCGGAACCGCCCGCCGGCAATATCTCGGCGGCGAGGTTGGCGGCCTCATGCGGATCGGAACCGGTGAAGCGGCCGGGCGCCGAAACGTTCAGCTGCGCGGTCAGCTCGGCCCCGCGCTTCGCGGCGATCGACCGCAGGGCGAGGGTGTCGGCGGTGGCGATCGCGCCATGGGCGAGCAGCCCGGCCGCCGCGATCAGCGCGACCCGGCGTGCACTGGCCGACAGGCCCTGCCGTGGCCGGGCGAAGATGCCCTGGCGCAGATCGAGGGCGACGGCGACGGTATCGGGTAGCGTCACCTCATCGCAGGGCGGCTTGCCCGCTGCCGTCCAGATCGAGAGGAACAGCGGCTCCAGCCCCGCAAAGCCGGTGGCATCGGGCAGGCGGACGAGGATGCGCGCGCCGATCCGCTGGACGTTCCAGCGGCCCGGCTCGGGAATCGGCAGCGCCAGCGCATCGGGCATGATCGCGGCATCGCCGAGCCCGGCCTCCTCGGCGGCGAGGACCCAGGCGTTCATGACAGCCGGGTCGACCACGCCGGCCAGCCAGTCGCCGGCTTCGGCCGATGACCCCGGTAATTTCTGGCCCGGCGATTTCTGGCCGAGCGCCAGATGCACCGTGTCGATGCGGTCGGCGATTCGATCCTCGATCGCGAAAGGAAGGGCGGCGATTCGCTTGGCCTGCGACGGCAGCGGCAGCGGGACCGCCAGAATCAGGACCTGTTCGGCGGGGATGAGCAGAATATCGCGAAGGGCGGTGCCGCCCTGCACTACTGGAACGACGCCCTCCAGCCGCCAGACGCCGCCATCGGCGCGCGTGGCGAGCGCATTTTTTAGCCGCGTGAGCGCGGGCGCTATGCTAGGCGACTGTAACATGGTTTTCATGGATGTATCTCATAGCGCGCCCATGATCATAGTTTCGCAACAATTTCATGACGAGCCCGAACATGACGGGCGACGTTCCATCCACCACCCGGAAGCCGGGCTAACCTTGATCGAGATGCTGGTGGTGCTCGTCATCATCGGCGTCATCGCCGGGATGATCGTCGTCAATGTCGCCAACCGGCCCGACGAGGCGCGGGTCACGACCGCGAAGACCGACATGCGGACCATCTCGGCGGCGCTGAAGATGTATCGGCTCGACAATGGCGATTATCCCACCACCGAACAGGGTCTTGCCGCGCTCGCGACAAGGCCGGTCGCTCCGCCCGAGCCGCGCAACTGGTCGCCGGAAGGCTATCTGGAACGGCCCCCGCTCGATCCCTGGCAGCGGGCCTATGTCTATCGCTATCCCGGCAGCGCAGGGGGCTTCGACCTGATGAGCCTCGGCCGCGACGGCAAGCCCGGCGGAGAGGGACTCGACGCCGATCTGAGTGATAAAGCCCCCTGAATGATCCACAGGGGGGACGATTCGGGGATGACCCTGGTCGAGATGCTGGCGGTGCTCGCCATCATCGGCGTTGCCGCGGGCACGACGGTGCTCGGCATCGGTGCCGCCACCCGTGCGCCCAGCGTCGAGTCGGAGGCCCGCCGCCTCTCGACCCGGCTTCAGTCGGTCGCCGACGAGGCGATGGTCTCCGATCGGCCGGTTGCATTCACCTGGGATGCGAAAAGCTATGCCTTCCTCCGCTCGGACGGGCGGGGCTGGCAGGCCGGGGAGGATGACGGCCACGCCCGGCATCGCCTTCCCGCCGGCATTCGTCTCGACATGGGCCGCCGTACCCCGCCGTTGCTGCTTGGCGTCGACGGCAGCGGCATTCCGGCCGCAATCGGCCTGAAGGCAGGCGATGATCGCTGGCTTGTCGTCTATGATGGGCTGTCCGCCACCCCGATAGCGGCGCCGGCGGCATGAGCGCGGCTTTCCATGGCGGTGAAGGGGACGACGCCGGTTTCTCGCTGATCGAGGCGCTGGTGGCGCTGCTCGTCCTCGCCATCGGAGCGGCCGGACTGGTCCGCGCCGCCGAGGCCCATGTCGATTCGATCCGCAGCCTCGAACGCCGCGCCGCCGCGCAGCTGGTCGCGCAGAACCGGCTGGCTGAGCTGGCGCTGCCGGGCGCGCCCGCCGGTCCGGCGACGGTCGAGATGCTCGGCCAGCGATGGAATGTAGCGGTGAACGAGAGCGGCACCGACGACCCCGATCTTGACCGGCTCAGCGTCGCGGTGTCGGGCGTCGGTGACAAGGCTCCACTGGTCACGCTGGACGGCTTCCGCGACAAGGGCAGCACCACGACCGGGGGATATCGGCGATGACGCCGCGCCAGGCTTCCCGCGCCGCCGATATCTTCACCGGGCTGGTGGTCGCCTCGGTCGCGATCGCGCTCGCCGGGCTCACCTGGCGGCTCGTCGGTGCGCGGCCGGCCGATACGCCGCCGCCTGCCGCCGGTCAGCCGGCGGCCCCCGCTCCGGCCGCCGATATCTCGCCGGCCCTGGCGCTGTCGCCCTTCGGCCGGCCCGACGCGAGCTCGGCGCAGCCCACCAGCCTGGCGCTGGCGCTGCGCGGCGTGATCCTCGCCGATCCGCGCTCGGCCTCCTCGGCGTTGATCGCGCCCGCCGGGGGGCAGCCCATATCCTATGGCGTCGGGCAGGCGGTGCCCGGCGGCGCCACGATCGAGGAAATCGCCTTCGATCGGGTTCTGCTGCGCGTCAACGGCCGGCTCGAGCGACTCGACCTTCCGCGTATCTCCGCCGCCGGAGCGACGCCGGTCCCGGCTGCTCCGGCGGTGAGCCCCTCACCGGTCGCCACCGTTCCGCCTACCGGCCCTTCGGACGGATCGGGCCCGCAACCGATGCAGGCGATCGCCGGTCCGCCCGCCGCCGGCGGTGGCAGCCCGCTCTCGCTGCTCGACAAGCTCGGCGCGGCCCCGGTCGGCGGCGCCTATCGCGTCGGTGCCCAGCCATCGGCCGAGGCACGCCAGGCCGGCCTGCTGCCGGGCGACGTGATCGAACGCATCAATGGCCTGCCCGCGACCGCCGTCGCCAGCGACCGCCAGCTCATCGCCCAGATGATGGCCGGCCCCGCCCAGATCGACGTGCTGCGCGGCGGCAAGCGCATCTCCTTCTCCTTCGCCCTCCGTTGAGGATCAGCACCGTGCATCTCCCCGCCCGAACCGCCCTGTCCGCCCTGGTGGCCGCTTCGCTGGTCGCGACCCCGCTGCTGGCCCAGAATGCGGGGCAGCCGGCCGATGTCGTCGTCAATATGCGCGGCGTCGAGATTTCCGACGTCGCCGAACAGATTTCGCGGATCACCGGCCGCACCCTGATCCTCGACCCCGCGGTGAAGGGCATGGTGAACGTCACCTCGGCCGAGCCGCTGTCGATCGACGGCGTGTGGGACCTGTTCCAGTCGGTGCTCCGGGTCCACGGCTTCGCGGCGGTCCGCTCGGGTCGTGCCTGGCGCATCATCCCGCAGGCCAGTGCGATCCGCGACGCGGGGATTGGCGGGCGGCTGTCGGGGCAGGATGTCACCACCCGGATGATCCGGCTGCAGAATGTCTCGGGCGAGCAGGCGGTGCGGGTGTTCCGTCCGCTGGTCGCGCAGTTCGGCAGCATCGAGGCGATGGCGAGCCCCAATGCGATCATCATCACCGACTATGCGGAAAATGTCCGCCGGATCGAATCGCTTGCCCGATCGCTCGACAGCGGCGGCGGCGGGCGCTTCGACAGCATCGTGCTGCGCTATGCCAATGCCAAGGATGTCGCGGCCGCGATTCAGGGTGTGTTCGGTGACGGCACCCAGGCGGGCGGGCCCCGCGTGGTCGCCGACGAGCGCAGCAACATCGTCCTCGTGCGCGGCGAGCCCGCTCTGGTATCGGAAGCCCGCCGACTGGCCCACACCATCGACAAGCCCGGTGCGGGCGTGCCGATCACACGGATGATCCGGCTGAATAATGGCGATTCCGAATCCGTGACCGAAGTGCTGCGCGGCGTGCTGGGCGAACAGGGCGCCGTGACCAACCCGGTGGCGCGTGCGGTCGCTGGTGGTCGCGCTCGGATCAGCCGGCAGCAGTCCAACGCCAGTCTGGCCGCATCGAGCATGTCGCTCGGCTCGACACCCTCGACGCTCGGCGGCGGCGATGGCGCGGCCCAGGCCCCGGCAGGGGGCGAGGGTGACGGCGCCGCCAAGGGATTCTCGACACCGGACCTGACCGTCCAGCCCGCGCCCGAGCTCAATGCGATCGTGCTGCGCGGTACCCCCGCCGCCATCGCCGAGGTCGAGCCGCTGATCGCGCAGCTCGACGTCCGCCGGCCACAGGTGCTGATCGAGGCGGCGATCGTGGAGATCAGCGGCGACGAGGCCGAACAGCTTTCGGTCCAGCTCGGCATCGGCGCGGCGGCGCTCAACCGTGGCGACGGCGCCGCGACATCCTTCACCGGCGGGCCGGGCGTATCGCTGTCGACCATCCTGGGCGCGATCGGTGCGCCCGCCGCGGTCGCGGTGTCGCCCAATGGCGGCTCGTCCGCCATCAGCTTCGGCGACAATTTCAGCCTGCTCGTCCAGGCGCTCGGCCAGTCGACCCGCGCCAACCTGCTGTCGACGCCGAGCCTGACCACGCTCGACAATGAGCCGGCGGAGATCGTCGTCGGCCAGAATGTCCCGTTCCGCACCGGCAGCTTCGCGACCGATGGCAATTCGCTCAATCCCTTCACGACGATCGAGCGGCAGGATGTCGGCCTGACGCTGAAGGTCGTCCCCCGCATCCACCAGGGCAATGTCGTCCGGCTGGAGGTGGCGCAGGAGGTATCGGCGCTGGTGCCCGCGGTGATCGGTGCGGCGGATCTGATCACCAACCGGCGCAGCATCCAGACGACCGTCCTCGCCGATGACGGGCAGACGATCGTGCTGGGCGGCCTGATCGCCGACGACCGGACACTGAGCAAGAGCCAGGTGCCGATCCTCGGCGATGTGCCGATCCTGGGCGAGCTGTTCAAGAGCCGCAAGGAGGCGCAGGTGAAGCGCACGCTGTTCGTCTTCCTGAAGCCGACGATCCTGCGCGACCGCGCCGCCGCCGCCGCCGTGACCGAGGCCAAATATGCGCGGACCCGCTATGACGAGGCGATGCTCGGCAAGCACCCGCCGCTGCTGCTCGAACCGCCGCGCGCGCGGCTGCCGCTGGAGATTTCGGGGGTTTACTGAGCCTCGGCTTCGGCTGCCGGGTCGTCCGGCGTCTCGGGCTCCGGCGCGGGCAGGAAGGATCGCACCTGCCGTCCGCCGCGCGTGAACAGCGCGGCGTCGGGGGAGAGCGTTTTCAGCGTCCAGCCATCATGCGCCTGCCCGATGCCCACGATCTTCGTCGTGCCGTCTGCGGCCCGGACCATCGCGACCGCGCCGTCGGGCAGCCGGCCGGCAATGCCGACAAGCCTGGGCGCGTCCTCCACCTCCGGACCACGGGCAGGATCGAGCGGAGCAAGGAACAGGCGCCGTTCGACCAGCGAAGCTTCGGCCGCCACCGGGGAGGGACGCACCGTCTCGCCACCGGCCAGCGGCGGCGCGGCGGCGGGGGCGGTCCGCCACAGCAGCGACAGCGGCAGCACCAGCGCGAGGATCGCGGCGCCGGCCAGCAACGGCGCGGGCCGCCTCATCGCGCCACCCGATAGGCATGCGCCCGCGCTTCCAGCCTTATGGCGGTTTCGGCCGGGCCGGTTCGGATCAGGCGCCAGGGCCGGAAGCGGATGATCGGGCGACCCGCTTCGAGCCGGTGCGCGAAGTGCAGGATATCGGCTTCCGGGCCGGAAACGCTGATCGCGACGCCCAGTTCGGCGGGCTTGTGCCTGTCGGCCGGCAGCGGCACGGCGCTTTCGAGCAGCAGGTGTCGCTCGGCCGCTGCCGCGTGGATCGCCGCCAGCATGGCCGTTCGGGCGCCCGCACGGTCGTTCGAATAGGCTTGTCCGGGGGGCAGCAGCGGAGCGACCGGCGCGGCGCCCGCCCGCGCCATCGCCTCGGTCAGCGCCAGCCGGGTCCGCGCCTGCTGCAGCGCCCGGAGCCCCGTCCAGGCGAGCGCGGCGGCCGCGACGAGGAGTAGCGCGAGTCCGGCCAGGACGAGCGGCGTGGGCCGAATATCGGACGGGCGCGTCATGCGATCCGTCCCTTCAGGCTGACCCGCATCGTCCCGCCGCCCGTCTGTGTCTGGGCGATCTCGCGCAGCGCGCCGAGCAGGGGATCGGCGGCAAGCGCCGCGCGCAGCCGATCGGGATCGGGCGTCTCGATCTCGACCGTCAGCGCGCCATCATCGGACATCGCGATCCCGGCGAGCCCGGCCTCCTCGGGCAGGGCGCTCCGCAGTCGCGCGGCGAGGCTGCTGAGCGAAGGGGCCGCCATGACCGACACGGCGCTGCGCCGCGCTTCTTCGGCGAGGATCGCCTCCGTCGCGCGGCCGATCGCGGGGGCGGCTTCCGCGGCGAGCCGCACGGCGCGCCATCGCTCGATCCCCGTCAGGGTCCAGGCTCCGATCGCGGTGGTGAAGGGGACGGTCGCGAGAATCAGCAGGGCCGGCCACCAGATGTCGCGGGGCGGCACCCGCAGCGTCGGGCGCCAGCGCGGCAGGCGCCAGCCGCCGGCGGCGATCCGTTCACCCAGCGAATCGAGTAGGCTGGGGCCGATCGCCTCGATGCTGACCGGCTCGCGCCCCATCGCCGCCAGCTGCGCGCGCGCCGCCGCCTCGCTCTCTGCGCGGACGACGCGGATCTCGGATGCCCCGCTGCGGCGGAGCATCACGCAGCGATATCGGTTCATCGGCGCGGCGGACATGACCGGGGCCGGTCCGCTCAGCCTTCCACGCCGTCGAGCGCGGCGGCGAGTTCGTCGAGCCAGACCTTCGCATTGCCGTCCGAAGGCGCGCGCCAGTCACCGCGCGGGCTGAGCGCGCCGGCGCCGGACACCTTGGGTGCGTTGGGGACCGCCGATCGCTTGTACTGGCTGATCGTGAAGAAGCGGAACAGGAAGCTTTCGAGCCAGCGGCGGATCGTCGCCAGATCATAGCTGTTGCGCAGCTCCGCCGGGAAACCCGCCGGCCACAGGCCACCCTCCGCATCCTTCCAGGCGTGCCAGGCGAGGAAGGCGACCTTCGACGGCTTCAGCCCCAGCCGCGCGACATGGTGGAGGAAGAAGTCGTTGAGCTCATAGGGGCCGACCTTCGATTCGGTGCTCTGGATCGCCCCCGTCGCATCGGCGGGGACCAGCTCGGGCGAAATTTCCGTGCCGAGGATCGCGGTCAGGACGCGGTCGGTTTCGGCGTCGAACTGGTCGGTCGCCACGCACCAGCGGATCAGATACTGGATCAGCGTCTTGGGCACGCCGGCATTGACGCCATAATGGCTCATATGGTCGCCGACGCCATAGGTGCACCAGCCCAGCGCCAATTCGCTCAGGTCGCCGGTGCCCACCACGAAGCCGCCATGATGATTGGCGAGGCGGAACAGATAATCGGTGCGCAGGCCCGCCTGCACATTTTCGAAGGTGACGTCGTAGACCGGCTCGCCCCCGGCGAAGGGGTGGCCCATATCGGCCAGCATCTGCCGCGCGGCAGGACGGATATCGATTTCCTCGGCGGTGATGCCCAGCGCCTTCATCAGCGCCCAGGCATTGGCCTTGGTCTCCTCGCCGGTCGCGAAGCCGGGCAGGGTATAGCCGCGGATCGTGCTACGGGGCAGGCCGAGCCGGTCGCACGCCTTGGCCGCGACGATCAGCGCATGGGTCGAATCGAGCCCGCCCGAAATGCCGATCACCATCGCCTTGCCGCCGGTCGACTGGAAGCGTTTCACCAGCCCTTCGACCTGGATGTTGAAGCCTTCATAGCAATCGGCGTCGAGTTCGCGCGGGTCGGCCGGCACGAAGGGGAAGCGGGCGACCGGACGGCGCAGGCCGACATCGGCGCCATGCGGTTCGTGCGTGAAGCCGATCGTGCGGAAGCGCGTCTCGGGATGGCCATTGGCGGCGGCGCAGTCGTTGAACGTGCCCATCCGCATTCGTTCGAGGCGCAGGCGGCCGACATCGACATCGGCGGCGATCAGCTCCGGGTCCATTCCGAAGCGGCCTGATTCGGCGAGCATCACCCCGGCCTCATGGATCATCGCCTGCCCGTCCCAGGCGAGGTCGGTGGTGCTTTCGCCGGGGCCGCTCGCCGAATAGCAATAGGCGGCGATGGCGCGCATCGACTGCGATTGCGCCAGCAGCGCGCGATCGCGCGCCTTGCCGATGATGATGTTCGACGCGGAAAGGTTGCAGAGGATCAGCGCCCCGGCCATCGCGCCGGCGGTCGAGGGTGGCAGCGGTGCCCAGTAATCCTCGCATATCTCGACATGGAAGATGAAGTCGGGGAGGTCGTCGGCGGCGAAGATCAAGTCGGGGCCGAACGGCACCGGCTGGCCGCAGAGCATCATGTCGAGGCCGGTGAGGCCATGGCCGGGCGCGAACCAGCGCTTCTCATAATATTCGCGATAATTGGGCAGGTAGCTTTTCGGCACCGCGCCCAGGATACGCCCGCGTGAGATGACCACCGCCATATTGTACAGCCGGCCGTTGCGGCGGAGCGCGGCGCCGACCAGCAGCACTGGCCTGAGTCGCTCGCTGGCGGCGACGATGCCGGCCAGTTCGGTCTCGACCCGGTCGAGCTGTGCGTCCTGCAGGTGGAGATCGTCGATCGCATAGGATGACAGCGCCAGCTCGGGCAGTACCAGCAGGTCGACGCCCTCGGCATCGGCCTGTTTCGCGAGAGCGACGATGGCCGCCGCATTGGCCGCTACATCACCCACCGTCGCCAGCGGCGTGCCGGCGCCGACACGCACGAAGCCGTGGGCATGGATCGAACGGAAACGGGCGGTAGCGGACATTCAGGGCTCTCGCACAACGGCTGTCGTTCCGCCCATAGAGGAAGGAAGCCGCGAGCGCCAACTATCGGGAGAACCCTTTCCCAACTGTCATTCCCGCGAAGGCGGGAATCCACCGGGAAGCGAATTCCGAACCGTTAGAGGATCGACCAGGCGAAAGGTTGGATTCCCGCCTTCGCGGGAATGACGATTATTGGTAGGCGATCAATCCGCCCGATCAATCCGCCGCAGTGATGCGGTTTCGCCCGTCCTGCTTTGCCTTGTAGAGCGCCGCGTCGGCGCGCTTGAGGATCGAGCCCGGCGAATCCTGGATATTGATCGTCGCGAGCCCGCCAGAGAAGCTGAGCTTGCCGAGCGACTGGCCGGTGTTGGTGACTTTCAGTTCGCGCGCCGCGATCGCCGCGCGGATCTTGTCGAGCACCGGCATCGCATTGGCGACCGAGCCGCGCTCGAACACCATCACGAACTCCTCCCCGCCATAGCGTGCGACGAACACATCGCCGTTCGACGCGGCGCGGCCCAGCGAGGAGCCGACGAACTTGATCACCTCGTCGCCAATCTGGTGGCCATGGGTGTCGTTGAACTGCTTGAAATGATCGATGTCGCAGATCGCCAGCGCCAGCGGCGAATTGGCGCGGCGGGCATTTTCGAAGGCGGCGCGCAGATGCTGGTCGAGCGCGCGGCGATTCGGCAGGCCGGTCAGCGGATCGCTGTTCGCCTTGTGATGGGCGGCAGCGAGATCCTTGCGCATCGCCGTCATCTGCATCTCGGTGCGACGCAGATCATCCTCGGCGGCCTGTGCCTTTTCGATCATCGACTTGGTAAGATCGACCAGTGTCTTGACGCTGAGCGCGGGGGTTGCCGCTGTCTCCAGCCCCTCGGCCTCCTGCGCCAGTGCGACGCCATAGTCACGGGCATCGTCGCCGGATTTGGCGAGGATGGTGGTCATCTGTTCGAGATAGCTTTGCGCATCGATGGCGATTCGCGAGAGTTCGTCGGTCGACAGGCCCGGATCGAGCTTCGCCGAGATCGCCATGGTGACGGCTTCGCTCAGGCTGCCATCCTTGGCGATCGCCTTGTCGATCATCGCATTGAGCTCTCCGTCGCGTCCGGACAGGTAGCGATGGCACAGCTCGAAATTGGCCGGGGATGGCTCCAGCCCGTGATCGAACAGCAATTTGCCGATCATGTCGTAGAGTCTGCGCCATTCGGCGCGTTCTGCTGACTTTTCGGCTATACGTTCTTCGCGCACGGATACACCCCTGATCTCGAAGACGGGGATTAGCGCGAGATTCGATACATCCGGTTAATACCGCCCCGTATTTTTACGGGTCAGGGACGCCAGCGTCCGGTCTCCATCCAGGCCAGCAGCGGCTTCAACGGCAGGATCCAGACGATCCCGGCGACGATATAGACGATCGCCTGCACCAGGATATGGAGCTGCCCGATCCAGGGCGATGCCGTGGCGACAATCACCGACCAGATCAGAATCAGTAGCAAGATCAGGAAGATGCCTGCCGGCTTGCGCCAGCTTGGTTTGCTCGTCACGGCTTCATCCTCCGATCACCCCCGCCTCGGTGACGACCGCGTCCAGCGGCACGTCCCATGGATCGCAGGCTATGCGGGCAAGCTGCTGGACAGACCAGCCCCAACCGATTTTTTTAACATGGATCAAGTCCGCGAAGGCGCGATCGTAGAAGCCGGCACCCTGGCCGAGTCGTTGCAGGCGCGAATCGAAGCCGAGCAACGGCGCGACGACGATATCGGGACGCGTCGTCGGCGAATCGGCGGCAGGCTGGAGCAGGCCGCGCCAGCCCGCATCGAGCCGGTCGCCGGGTGCCCAGCGCAGGAATCGCATGGCGCCAGCGCGGTCATGCACATGCGGAAGCGCCAGCCGGATTCCCGCCGCAGCCGCAGCGGTCATCGCGGGTGCGCAACCAAATTCGTCGCCGATCGCATGGTAGAAGGCCACGACGCCCGCTCCGGCGATGAGCGGCATGAGGTTTGCGGCGGCCTGCGCTTCCAGTCGCGCACGCTCAACTGCCGTGAGTCCGTGCACGAATCGCGCGCGGGCGGCGCGCAATTCAGCGCGCTGCGCGGCCTTGTCGGCGCTAGCCATGCCGTGGCGCCCGGGGCGGAAAGGGTGGCGGGACCGCCATGGTCGTTTCTGGAATATCCTCTGACGCCAAAAGCATCAGGTGGGGACCATATGCATCGGACCAGGATCCGAACAGGGACAGCCCCCTAGGAATGTGAATCGCCTCAGGGATGTTCGCTCAGCTCGTGCCGGGCAGTACCCGCCGGGGGTATATATAGGGCGAGTGGCGGATGGGCTCAAGGGATGCTGCCTCCCGGTGTCTTCATGCGGAAACGGGCTCGGCATGGCGACACTCTTTCAGGCTATCCGGCTTTCAGGTCATCCGGCTAGCCCGCGGTGCGCTGGACCTGATCAGCAAGCCGCTCGACCCGTTCGGCGATCCGCTCGATCGCCACCGCATAGGCTGGATCGATTTCGGTGGAAGCCGGCGTTTCGTTGCGGGTGACGGCGGCGGCACCGCGCAGGTCGTTGAGCTCGTCGGCCAGCAGCAGTGCCGAGAGCAGCAGGGTGCGCGCCTCGGTCATGTCGCCCAGCGCGCCGGTCAGCTGGTCGGCCTTGGTATCGACCATCCGGACGAGCGCGCGGAGATGATCCTCCTCGCCGTCGCGACAGCTCAGCTTGTAGCGGCGGCCCGCGACCTCGACATCGACATCGGCCATCAGTGTGTCCCCAGCAACCGGTCGATCCGCTCGATCGCCGATTCGGTCGCCTCGCGCAATGTGCGGTGGCGCTCGGCGAGACGGAACAGCGCCTCATTCTCGTCATGGCCGAAGGACGGCGCGGCTTCCATGCCCGCTTCGACCCGCGCAATCGCGCGTTCAAGGCGGCCCAGAGCCAAAATCAGGCGGCGGTCTGTCATCGACTCGATGGAATAGCAGCCTCGCGCTGGCCCGCAAGCGCCCCGAAGGGGGCGGCAACGGTTGACGATACCGCTTCGGCACGACAAAGGGTCCGCGCGAACAGGAATCCCTCGTTCGGTCGATCCCGCACGGTCTGCAGAAGGTTATCTATGACGATTGCATCGAGGCAGCTCGCCAATGCCATTCGCGCGCTTTCCATGGATGCCGTGCAGGCCGCCAATTCGGGCCATCCCGGCATGCCGATGGGCATGGCCGATGTCGCGACCGAACTGTTCACCAAACATCTGAAATTCGATCCTGCCCAGCCCAAATGGGCGGACCGCGATCGCTTCGTCCTGTCGGCGGGCCATGGCTCGATGCTGATCTACGGGCTGCTCCATCTGACCGGCTATGCGCGGCCGACGATCGAGGACATCGCCAATTTCCGCAAGCTGCACAGCCCCTGCGCCGGCCATCCCGAGAATTTCGAGCTGGCGGGGGTCGAGGCGACCACCGGCCCGCTCGGCTCGGGCCTGGCCACCGCCGTCGGCATGGCGATCGCCGAGCGGCACCTGAACGCGAGCTTCGGGGACGATCTGGTCGATCATCACACCTGGGTGATCGCGGGCGACGGCTGCCTGATGGAAGGCGTGAACCATGAGGCGATCGGCCTCGCCGGGCATCTGAAGCTGGGCCGCCTGATCGTGTTGTGGGACGATAACCGGATCACGATCGACGGCGCGGTGTCGCTGAGCTCGTCCGAAGATGTTCTCGCCCGCTATGCGGCGACCGGCTGGCACACCATTTCGTGCGACGGCCATGATCCGGACAGCATCAACAAGGCGCTCGCCGCGGCCAAGGCCGATCCGCGCCCGTCGATCGTCCAGTGCACGACGGTGATCGGCTATGGCGCCCCCAATAAACAGGGCACATCGGCAACCCATGGCGCCGCTCTCGGCACCGACGAAGTCGCCGCCGCCCGCGAATTCCTCGGCTGGACCGCCGAGCCGTTCGTCATCCCCGAGGATATCAAGGCGGCATGGCTGGAGGCCGGCGCGCGCGGCGCATCGGAGCGCGGCGCCTGGGAAGCCCGCCTTGCCGCTTCCAAGGACCGCGCGGAGTTCGAGCGCCGCATGGCCGGCAGGCTGCCCGCCGATTTCTCGCTTCAGCGCTATCTCGACGATCTCGCCGCCAACCCGCAGAAGGTGGCGACCCGCAAGGCATCCGAGATGGTGCTCGGCGCGATCAACGCGCAGATCCCGGAGACGCTCGGCGGCTCGGCCGATCTGACCGGATCGAACAACACCAAGACCAAGGACCAGGCCCCGCTCACGGCCGATAATTATGGCGGCCGCTATGTCTATTACGGCATCCGCGAGTTCGGCATGGGCTGCGCGATGAACGGCATGGCGCTGCACGGCGGCGTGATCCCCTATGGTGGCACCTTCCTGGTCTTCTCCGATTATTGCCGCGCGGCGATCCGCCTGTCGGCCCTCCAGCAGCAGCGCGTCGTCTATGTGATGACGCATGACTCGATCGGCCTGGGCGAAGACGGCCCGACCCACCAGCCGATCGAGCATGTCATGAGCCTGCGTTCGATGCCGAACCTCGACGTCTAT
>CAZJXG010000072.1:0-15763 GCA_964549965.1 uncultured Sphingomonas sp.
GGGGTCGGGACTGGGTGTCGTCGAGCTGACAACGGCCATCCATTATGTGTTCGATACGCCCAATGACCGGCTGGTCTGGGATGTCGGCCACCAATGCTACCCGCACAAGATCCTGACCGGACGGCGGGATCGCATCCGCACGTTGCGCATGGGCGGGGGCCTCAGCGGCTTCACGAAGCGCAGCGAAAGCGACTATGATCCCTTCGGCGCGGCGCACAGCTCGACTTCGATCAGCGCGGCGCTGGGTTTCGCCATCGCCAACAAGTTGAAGGGCACGCCCGGCAAGGGCATTGCGGTGATCGGCGACGGCGCGATGTCGGCGGGCATGGCCTATGAGGCGATGAACAACGCCAAGCAGGCGGGCAACCGCCTGATCGTCATCCTCAACGACAATGACATGTCGATCGCGCCGCCGGTCGGCGCATTGTCGGCCTATCTCGCCAAGATCGTGTCGTCGCGCCCGTTCCTGTCGATGCGCGGCTTCGCCAAGCGGGTGGCGCAGCGGCTGCCCCGGCCGATCCACGATTTCGCCAAACGCTCCGAGGAATATGCGCGGGGCATGGCTACGGGCGGCACCCTGTTCGAGGAGCTGGGCTTCTATTATGTCGGCCCGGTCGACGGCCATAATCTCGATCATCTGCTGCCGGTGCTGGAGAATGTCCGCGACGGCGACCATGGCCCGATCCTGATCCATGTCGTCACCAACAAGGGCAAGGGCTATGCCCCCGCCGAGGCGGCGGCCGACAAATATCATGGCGTCCAGAAATTCGATGTCGTCTCGGGCGAGCAGGCAAAGGCGCCCCCCGGACCGCCCAGCTACACCAATGTCTTCGCCAAGGCGCTGATCGCCGAGGCGACCCGTGACGACCGGATCTGCGCGATCACCGCGGCGATGCCGTCCGGCACTGGCCTGGACAAGTTCGAGCAGGCTTTTCCGGAGCGCAGCTTCGATGTCGGCATTGCCGAGCAGCATGCCGTCACCTTCGCCGCAGGCCTCGCCGCGCAGGGCTATCGTCCCTTCTGTGCGATCTACTCGACCTTCCTGCAGCGTGCCTATGATCAGGTCGTCCATGACGTGGCGATCCAGAATCTGCCGGTGCGCTTCGCGATCGACCGCGCCGGGCTGGTCGGCGCCGATGGCTCGACCCATGCCGGCAGCTTCGACGTCACCTATCTGGCGACCCTGCCCAACATGGTGGTGATGGCCGCCGCCGATGAGGCCGAGCTGGTACATATGGTGCATACCGCGGCTTGCCACGACAGCGGGCCGATCGCGCTGCGCTATCCGCGTGGCAATGGCGTCGGCGTCGCCCTGCCGGCGGTCCCGGAGAGGCTGGAGATCGGCAAGGGCCGGGTGGTGCGCGAAGGCAAGAGCGTTGCGATCCTCTCACTCGGAACGCGTCTGGCCGAGGCCGAACGCGCCGCCGATCAGCTCGAGGCGCTGGGCCTGTCGACGACCGTCGCAGATTTGCGCTTCGCCAAGCCGCTCGACGAGGCGCTGATCCAGACGCTGCTGACGACCCATGAGGTCGCGGTGACGATCGAGGAGGGCGCGATCGGCGGGCTGGGCGCCCATGTGCTGACCCTGGCGTCCGACCATGGCCTGATCGACACCGGCCTGAAACTGCGCACGATGCGTCTGCCCGATGTCTTCCAGGAGCATGACAAGCCCGAGAAGCAATATGCCGATGCCGGGCTGGACGCCGAGTCGATCGTCGCCACGGTGCTCGCGGCGCTGCACCGGAACAGCAAGGGGCTGGAGGAAAGCGCGTAACGCCTTTCAAGCCGTCATGCTGAACTTGTTTCAGCATCCACCGGCGAGCAGGAGCGGAATTATCGAGGTTCGTCAGGTTCAAGGCCGAGGCTGGGGCCCAGGTCTTCCCAGTGAGGATTATCCTGCTCGATCAGGTTGAGTTTCCACTCGCGCCGCCAGTTTTTGAGCTGCTTCTCACGTGCAATGGCGTCAAGCATTTCCCCGAATAGTTCGAAGCGGACGAGCTTCGTCACTCCGTAACGCGACGTGAAGCCGGGTATTTCACCGCTTCGATGTTGATAGAGCCGCTGAAGCAGATTGGACGTGACACCGATATAAATCGTGCCGTTGCGATCGTTGGCCAAGATGTACACGCAAGGCTGGCGGTCCATGCACCAACGCTAGCATGGGATGCACCCAGGAGTGGATGCTGAAACAAGTTCAGCATGACAATCTAGGAGCGTGGCTTAGCTAAACATCCTCATCCGGGAGCACGAACGCGCCGTCTGCCGGGGCTTCGGCGAGCTTCTCGATCCGACCGCGTGAGACGGAAACCAGGATATGGCGATTGGCGAACTCGACGACCGCGAGTCGGCCGGTGGCGCCCATCGGGATCGCGTCGACGATCTTGAGCGCCCTTTTCCTGTTGCCGATCGCGATGCCGGGCTGGAGCTTGCGCCACAGCCACAGCGATCCATAGGCCAGCCCCGCGACCAGCGGGACGAGCAGCAGCAATCGCAACAGATAATCGGTCATTGGCGGCGTTCGATTCCCGATAGCCGCGCGTCGGCGGCGACAACATCCACCACCCTGATGCCGAACTTTCCGTTCACTGTCACTACCTCGCCCTTCGCGACGAGGGTGCCGTTGACCATGATGTCGAGCAGTTCATTGGCCTGGCGGTCCAGTTCGACGACGCTGCCCGAGTTGAGATCCATCAGCTCCGCGAGCCGCAGCGAGGTGCTGCCGACCTCGACCGACAGCCGCAGCGGGATATCCGCGAGCAGCCGGTAATTGGCGCCCGCCGGCAGCTCCATCGCGCCGGGAACCACGGGAACGTCCGACATATCGCTCATTTCAACGCATCCTTGTTGAGGCTTTCGATCATCATCGCCGCACGGCCATCCTGTTCGCCGATCGTGCCTTCGGCGAAGCGGCGGTTGCCGACGAGGAGAGGAACGGTCTGGGACAGGGTAATCGGGATCACATCGCCGGGCTTGAGCGCCAGCAGTTGCGCCACCGTCATTTCGGGCCGCGCCAGCACCGATCGGACCGGCAGCGCGACATTGTCGAGCGCCGAGGCGAGGCGGCCTTTCCACTCGCCATCGTCGCCGCCGATCCCGGCCTGCGAGCGGGCGGCGATCTCGTCTTCGATCGGCTGGAGCATCGACAGCGGATAGAGGATCTCGATCCGGGTCGATCGGGACATGCCCGGCTTGATCGTGAAGCTCTGCACCACCACGGCTTCGTCAGGGCGGACCATGTTGGCGAAGTCGGCATTGGTCTCATGGGTCGAGAATTCGAACTGGAGCGGGTAGGTATCGCCCCAGCATTTGGTCAGCACCCCGGCGATCGCATCGGCGAGGCGGCTGCGGAGCCGCTGTTCGGACGGGGTGAACTCGCCGCCCTTGGTGGCGAGGCCGTTGCCGGTGCCGCCATAGAAGGCGTCGACCATGTTCGTGATGAAGGCGGGATCGATCGCGATCATCATCATCCCCTTCACCGGGCGGACCCGGAAGAGGTTGAGGCTCACATAGCTGGCCTGGTTGCGCTGCCATTCGTCGAAGCGGCGGGTTTCCAGCGGAATGGCATCGACCTTGGCGCGGGTCTGGGCGATCGGCTCGATCACGTCGCGCAGCCGCCGCGCGATACGGTCGTTCATCCGCTCGAGATGCGCCAGATCGGCGACCGGGCGGTCCTTGCGCTGGCCGAGCGCATAGGGCTCGATCTCACGCGTCTGACGGACCTTGGGCTCCTCTTCCGCGACCGTCTCGTCGAACGAGATGTCGCTGAGCTCGTCCATCAGCGCGGCGACCTCGTCACCCGAAAGACTGGAAGCTGCACGCGTCATTGAATCAGCGAAATTCCCGAACCGGCCTGACCGGACGTCGCCCGGCAGATTCGCTATAGGCTGAAGGTGGTTAACGAAGCGTCGCTGCGGACATGGGATTCGGATGAGGTGCGACAATTCCGATCGTCACCCAAGGCGACGGACATGGATTCCTGTCGCGGGATGACGGATCTGGTCGCGATGCCCGGCTAAAGAACGGTCGGCGGAGAGGAGATTTCAGCTCTCCTTCACGCCCTTCTTCTGCAGCAGCCCATAGGCATGTTCATACCATTTGCTGCCGGGGTAATTATGCCCGAGCACGGCTGTCGCCCGCTCCGCCTCGACCGGGATGCCGAGTTCGAGATAGCTTTCGGTCAGCCGCATCAGCGCCTCTGGCGCATGGCTGGTCGTGTCATATTTGTCGACCACGGTGCGGAAGCGGACCACGGAGGCGAGCCAGTCGCCGCGCCGCTGGTAGAAACGGCCGATTTCCATTTCCTTGCCGGCGAGGTGATCGTTCACGAGATCGACCTTCACCCGCGCATCGGCGGCATAGCGCGAATCGGGGTAGCGGCGGATCAGTTCGTTGAGCGCGTCGAGCGACTGCTGGGTCAGCTTCTGATCCCGGGTGACATCCTGGATCTGCTCATAATAGCTGACCGCGATCAGATAGAGCGCATAGGGCGCGTCGCGATTACCCGGATGGATCGAGATGAAGCGCTGCGCCGAGGAAATCGATTCGGTGTACTGCCGCGCCAGATAATAGGAAAAGGCGCTCATCAGCTGCGCGCGGCGGGCCCATACCGAATAGGGATGCTGGCGCTCCACCTCGTCGAACAGGGCGGCGGCCAGCTTATACTGGTGCCGGTCGAGCCTTTCCTTGGCCGCGTTGTAGAGCGTGTCCACATCGCGGGCGACATATTTGGTGTCGCCCTTGTTCTTGCCGGTGGCACAGCCAGCCAGCGGAACCAGGGTGGCGGCGGCGATCAACAGGGCGATCGGACGGAAGGCTTTACGCAGCATAGGGCGCCTTCTTAGGGGGCAATCGCGACCGCCGCAATGGCCGCGAAGAGAGGGGCTGCGCCACGCCGCCAAGTCGGTAAGATAAGGCGATGCTGCGTGTGCTCACCCTGTCGACCCTTTACCCTGACCGGAGCCGTCCGGGCTTTGGCGCTTTCGTCGAGCGTCAGACCACCCGCCTGGCCGCGCATCCCGGCGTCGAGGTGAAGGTCGCGGCGGCCTTCGCGGTGCCGGCGCTGGGGCTGGGGCGCTTCCATCCGCTGTATCGCGATCTGCTGAGGCTGCCCCGGCGGGAGCAGTGGAACGGGCTCGATGTCCTGCGCGTGCCCTTTCCGACCTTGCCGAAACTGGGTGGACGGATCAATCCGTGGAGCCTGACGAACCGGCTGGTGCCGGTCCTGGACCGCCTGCGCACCGAATTCCCGTTCGACGTTATCGATGCCGAATTTTTCTATCCCGATGGTCCGGCGGCGGTCGCGCTGGGGCGGCGCTACGGCGTGCCGGTGTCGATCAAGGCGCGCGGCAGCGACATCCACCTGTGGGGAAGCATCCCGGCCTGCCGGCCGAAGATCGTCGCGGCGGGGCGGGGAGCGGCGGGCATGCTCGCGGTCTCGGCGGCGCTGCGCGACGATATGATCGCGCTGGGGCTTCCGGGCGAGCGCATCCGCGTCCACCACACCGGGGTCGATCAGGCGATGTTCCAGCCGCGGGACCGGACCCCTGCAAAGGCGGCGTTCGGGGTGGACGGGCCGCTCGTGGTCAGTGTGGGCAATCTGATCCCGCTCAAGGGACATGCGCTTCTGATCGAGGCGATGGCGGCCCTGCCGGGCGTGTCGCTGCTGATTGCCGGCCGAGGCCCCGAGCAGCCGGCCCTGACGGCGCTGATCGCCGCGGCGGGACTGGCGGACCGGGTAAGGCTGCTGGGCGCGCTGCCGCACGATCAGCTGCCGGGCCTGTTCGCGGCCGGCGACGTGATGGCCTTGCCCTCATCCTCCGAAGGCCTGGCCAATGTCTGGGTAGAGGCGCTGGCCTGCGGGACGCCGATCGTCATCACTGACGTCGGCGGCGCGCGTGAGCTGGTCGATCGCCCGGCGGCGGGGCGGCTGGTCGAGCGGGCGCCGGAAGGGATAGCCGAAGGGATTCGATCCGTTCTTGCCGATCCGAAGCCACAGGCCGAGGTGGCCGAAACGGCCAAGCGCTTCACATGGGAACGGAATACCGAGGCGCTGTACGGGCATCTGAAGGGATTGGCGGATAATTTCCTACCCCGCTCACCCTGAGGATGAACGGAATAGGTGGATCAGAGCGGCAGCAGCGCCGCGACGATCCAGCGGTCCTCGCCGCGCAGCACGTTCCAGGCACGGGCGGCGGCGCGGCTGTCCATCGGCTCGATACCGAAGCCCAGCGCCTCGACCGCCGCGACGAAGGCCAGTGCGGGGCGCCGCATGGTCGGCCCGGTGCCGAGCAGCAGGAATTCGGGCGTGGGCTGTAGCGCGAGCAGGCCGGCCACATCGCCCGCAGTGAGCGCGTCGATCGCGGGCGCGGTCCAGTCGAGCGCCGTTTCGGGCGTGAGCCACAGCCCGCCGGGCACGATCCGGTCCTCGATCCTGAAGGCCTTCCCCGCGAAGCCGCGAATCACCGGGCCGCCGGGCGGCAATTCGCGATCGAAGCTGACCATCCGGGTGCCCGGCGATCAGCGCTTGGGGCCGACCCGCTCCGCATCGGGACGCCCCGACTCGGGCTGCCGGTCGAAGCGCGCGGGCTGGAGGCCCAGGCTGATCAGCAGCGACGAGGACACATAGACCGACGAATAGGTGCCGACCACGACGCCGAGCAGCATCGCCGCCGAGAAGCCGCGCAGCACATGGCCGCCGAACAGCAGCAGCGCGCCCAGCGCGAGGAAGACGGTGACGGAGGTCATCACGGTACGCGGCAGCGTCTCGTTGACCGAAAGATCGATCAGCGCCTTCATGTCCATCTGGCGGAATTTCCGCATATTCTCGCGGATACGGTCGTCGATCACCATCTTGTCGTTGATCGAGTAGCCGACGATGGTCAGCACCGCGGCAACGATATTGAGATCGAACTCCATCTGCGTGACCGCGAAGAAGCCAAGGGTCATCAGCACGTCGTGGACGATCGCGACGAAGGTCGACACGCCGAACTGCCATTCGTAGCGCAGCCAGGAAAAGACCGCGATGCCGAACACCGCCAGCACGACCGCGAGCACACCGTTGCGGATCAGCTCGCCGGAAACCTTCCCCGATACGGTATCGGTGCGGGTGAAGCGGACGCCGGGAAACTGCTGCTTGAGCGACGACGATACCTTGCCCACCGCGGCATTGGTCGCGCCCTGATCGCCCTCGGCGATCGGCAGGCGGATCGATACGGTGCGGGGATCACCGAATTGCTGGAGCGAGCTGGTACCCACGCCCAGCCCGTCGATCGTCGCGCGGACCTTGTCGAGCGGCGGCGCCGATGGAAACTGCGCCTCGATCATCAGGCCGCCGACGAAATCGACGCCGAGATTGAGCCCGCGCGTCGCAACCGCCGCGATCGCGGCGACGGTGAGCAGCGCGGTGAGGATGAAGGCGATGAAGCGGACCCGGACGAAACCGATATTGGTATTGTCGGGAACCATTTTCAGCAGGCGCATGGCACCAAATCCGATCAGATATTGAGGGTGGTGGGGCGCGCCCGGCGCAACCACGTGGAAACCATCATGCGGGTGAAGACCACGGCGGTGAACACCGACGTGGCGATGCCGAGCAGCAGCACGACGGCAAAGCCCTTCACCTGAGCGGAACCGAGCACGAACATGATTCCGCCGGCGATCGCGTGCGTCACGTTCGCCTCGAAGATGGTGCGGCTGGCTTCCTTATAGCCATGCTCGACCGCCTGGGTGGGCGAGCGGCCACGGCGCAGTTCCTCCCGGATACGCTCGTTGATCAGCACATTGGCGTCGACCGCGGTGCCGATCGTCAGCACGAAGCCGGCAATGCCCGGCAGGGTGAGCGTGCCGTTCAGCAACGCCATGACGCCGAGGATGACGAACACGTTGATGACCACGGCCATATCGGCATAGAAACCGAAGCGGCCATAGCTGATCAGCATGAAGATGATGACGGCGACGGCTGCGATCGCGCTGGCCAGCGTGCCGGCGCGGATCGAATCGGCGCCCAGCTCGGGACCGACGGTACGCTCCTCGACCACCTTGAGTGCGACCGGCAGCTTGCCCGATCGCAGCGCGATGGCGAGCTGGTTGGCGCTGTCGGTGGTGAAGCGGCCCGAAATCTGGGCCTGTCCGCCCAGGATCGGCTCGTTGATGTTCGGCGCCGAGAGAACCTTGTTGTCGAGGATCATCGCGAATGGCTTGCCGACATTCTCCTGCGTGACGCGGGCGAATTTGCGGCCGCCCTCGCTGTTGAAGGTGATCGACACGACCGGCTCGTTGGTCTGGCTGTTATAGCTCAGCCTGGCGTCGATCAGTTCGTCGCCGGACAGCATGGCCCGGCGCTGGACCGCGATCAGCGGGACGCCGGTCGGGCTTTCGGGATAGGCGAGTACTTCGCTGCCGACCGGGGCACGGCCCTGCGCGACGGCGGCAGGGTCGGCGGTCAGATCGACCAGCTTGAACTCGAGCTTGGCGGTGCGGCCCAGCAGCGCCTTCAGCGCGGCGGGATCCTGCAGGCCCGGCACCTGCACCAGAATGCGATCGCTGCCCTGGCGGACGATGTTGGGTTCCCGCGTGCCCATTTCGTCGATGCGCTTGCGGACGACTTCGGTGGCGACCTGCATCGCGGCATCGGTCGCCTGGGCGAGGCCCGTCTCGGTCGGCGTCAGGACGATCCGGGTCGAATCGACCACCGCGACGTTCCAGTCGCGCTGGCCGGTCATGCCCGAAGGCTGGGTGAGGGTACGGATTCGCTCCACAGCGGCGTCGAGCTGCGCGCCATCGCGCACGAAGAAGGACAGGCGCCCCCCGGTCGTCGAGATGTCGCCGATCGCGATCGACGGATCGGCGCGGCGCATCTCGGTGCGGACCGATTCCTCCATCCGATCGATATTCTGCTTCGCCAGATCGGTGGTGTCGGCCTCCAGCATCAGATGGCTGCCGCCGGACAGGTCGAGGCCCAGGTTGATGCGCGGCAGCCCGCTCAGCCCCCAGCGCGCCGAGAGCGATTCGGGAATGAAGCTGGGGAAGGAGAGGAGAACGCCGATCGCCAGGGTGATGGTGATCGACAGAATTTTCCAGCGCGGGAAATCGAGCATTTCTGGGCTCAGTCGTTCGCGGGCTTGCCCGCGCCCGAGGGGCGGACCTCGGATATGGTGGCCTTGACGATCTTCACGCGGACATTGGGCGCGATCTCGGCCTCCACCTCGTTCGGTTCAACTTTTGTCACCTTGGCGAGGATGCCGCCGGCGGTGACGATCTGGTCGTTCTTCTGCACCGCATCGACCGCGTTGCGATGTTCCTTCATCCGCTTCTGCTGCGGACGGATCAGCAGGAAGTAGAAGATGACGAAGATGAAGACGAGCGGCGCGAACTGCATGAGCATCGCGACACCACCCCCACCGGCGGGTGCTGCGCCGGCGGCCTGGGCATAAGCGGGAGAAGCAAACATTCTATGGCATCCCGGAAAAGAGGCGGGCCGGTTGCGGCCTTGAAGTGGCGCGCGCCTATCACGTTCCGCATATCAGAGGCAACCGGGCGCTTGCCAAGCGGTGAAGACCTGCCTAAAGCGCGCAGCCTTGGTCGGGGCGTGGCGCAGCCTGGTAGCGCACTTGACTGGGGGTCAAGGGGTCGCAGGTTCGAATCCTGTCGCCCCGACCATTTCCTTCCCACGGATCCCCAGTATCGGCAGCGAGGGCCATGCCCTTCGTTGCCGCAGCCGGCTCGGCAAGCGTTTAAGACGATGGTCTAATTCCGCATCCGCCCGTCGCATGGTTAACATTATTCTTACTATCATTGCGCATTGCCGGTGCCATGATATCCGCGATTTCAGTCGGTATGCGCGCCGCACTCGACCGGCTCGTCCAGCCCGGCCCGGCCCGGCCAACCGGTCGACGGGCGCTGATGGCGCTGGCCCTGCTGGCCGTGCTCACCACCGTCGGCCTGATTGCGGCCCTGATCCTGCGGATCGACGCCAATGGCGCCGCCGATAAGCGGCAGATGGTGCTCAACGCGATCGGGCATGAACATAGCCGGCTGGTCGAGACGGCTGCCGAATATGGCCATTGGGACGATGCCGTCACGCATATCTATGGGACGGTCGACCGGGCGTGGCTGGCGACCAATTTCTATGGGACGATTCCGATCTACGTGATCGATGGGGCCGGCCACACGCTCTATGCCGCGCGGCCAGATAGCCGTTTCGGACCCCGGATCGAGGCCGATGCACCGGCCACGATAGCGCAGCTCGTCAGCCGCCTGCCTCGCAAGGCCGATGATGCCAATGCCGGCCGCACCGTCGTGACCGCCGGTTATCGCCGCGGCGAACCCGCCTTGTTCGCAGCGACCGCCGTGCGCCCGTTCACCGCGCGTGGGCCGGTGCCGCAGGGTGCGCTGCGCCATGTCGTCATCGTCAAACCGATCGATCGGACGATGATGGCCTATTGGCAACGTTCCTTCGGCGTCGGTGGCATGCGCTGGCTTGGCGGGGAACGGGAGGGGGCCGAGGATGCGGTGCCCCTGCTCGACGCGGCGGGCCGCGCCGTCGGCTATATCGGCTGGGATGTTCCGAGTGCCGGCGGCCGGGCAATGCTCGATCTCTCCATGTTCATTCTCTTCACGGCGTTGCTGTTCGGTCTCCTCTCCTCCTGGCTGATCCGATCGATCCGCACCGCGCGGATCGCCCTTATCGAGCAGACCCGCCTTGCCGACAGCCGCCAGATCGAGCGCGAGGCCGCGCTGTCCGAGGCGGAAGCCGCCCGGCACAGCGCCGAAGTGGCGCTCGCACAGGCGGAGGAGGCCAATCGCCGGCTTCGGATCATGGCGCAGGATGCGGAGGAAGAGCAGGCCGAACGCGCCCGCCAGCGCCGCGAGATATCGCAGCTCGTCGCCGATCGGCTGACCGCCTCGATCGGGACGATGATCGACCAGCTCGTCGCGAGTGCCGACGAGCTTGACCGCAGCGCCGCGATAACGATCGATTCGGTCGAGAGCCAGCGGCGCGCGTCGGAGCTGGCGCAGACCCGCAGCGCGGCCTCCGCCTCGGCCCTGCAACAGATCGAGGGCAGCCTTCAGGAACTGGAGAGCGCGACCCGCCATATCCATGAGCAATCGGAGCAGATGGCCGAGGCGATGCGCCTGGCCGATGCCGAATCCGAGGCGGCGACCGGCGCCAATGCCGATCTGCTCTACCAGATCGATTCGATCGGGACCGCGGCCCGGCTGATCGAGGATATCGCCGCCCAGACCAATCTGCTGGCGCTCAATGCGACGATCGAGGCGGCGCGCGCCGGCGAGGCCGGGCGCGGCTTCGCGGTGGTCGCCAGCGAGGTGAAGGGCCTCGCCTCGCAGACCCATCGCACCACCGGCAACATCCACGAACGTGTCGTCGGCGTCGAGCAGGCCGCTCGGGCGACGACCTCGCTGGTCGACAAGGTTCATGGCCTGCTCCAGAATCTCAACCAGACGGTGACGAATACGGCGAGCGCGGTCGTCCAGCAGCAATCGACGGCGGCGGCGATCCTGCAGGCGAGCCAGCTCGTCGGCCGTCACGCCGGCGATACGCATGATTCGGTCGAGACGATCGCCCGCTCGATCAGGGCGCTGCGCGACAGCGCCGATGGCACCCGGTCGATCGGGGCGAAGGTCCGCGACCACGCCCAGCGGCTCGATGACGAGCTGGAGCGCATCGTCGAGCGGCTGCGCGCGGCCTGAGCGCCGCTCTTGCCGGCGCGGCGGGAGCCTTATAGCGGTGGCCCCCTGTCAGGGGAAAAGCACGCATGATCGATCCCGCCATCCGCAAGCTCAATCTCGGCTGCGGCTTCGATATCCGGCCCGGCTTCGTCAATGCCGACAATTTCCCGGAATGCGGCCCCGATATCCTGTTCGACATAGAGGATGCCGAATGGCCGTTCGAGGGCGGCCGCTTCGATCATGTGCTGATGAAGCATGTGCTGGAGCATGTCGGCCGGGAGTTCGACGATTTCGCCCGGATCATGCGCAACCTGCACCATATCCTCAGCCCCGGCGGCATCGCGGAGATCCATGTGCCGCATTATCGGCACGAGACCTATTGGTCGGACCCGACGCATGTCCGCGCCTTTACCCCGCTGACCTTCCGGATGATGTCGAAGCGGCAGAATGACGAGTGGATCGCCGCGCGCGCGAACTATACGATGCTCGCCTATGTGATGGGGGTCGATTTCGAGCTTCGCCAGGCGGTGCAGGTTTATGACCCGGCATATGTGACCGCGATGAACGAGGGGCGGATGACCAAGGACGAGGTGCGCCGGCGCGCCGAGACCGACTGGGGCGTGGTCCGCGAACTGCAGATCCAGATCGCCGCGATCAAATAGCGTCGCTACCCAGGATCAGCAGGTTCATCTTGGCAAGGCGGGCGATCTGTTCGATCGCCAGCCTGGCATCCAGGCCAGCCTCGCCGGCAATGTCGCCCAGCGGCCGAGGTCCGGCCTGTGCCGCGACGATGACCCGTTCGGCAAGATCGGCGTCCAGCTTCCAGAAGCCGAACATCAGGCGCCCGGTGAGCGCATCATAGGCGGCGCGCGACGCACCGGGGGCCGCGCGTACCGGCGTGTCCAGCGTGATCATATGCGAGGGGTAGCTGGCGAAGCGGCGGAAGGGATCGTCATGGGCAGGGTGGGCGCGGGGCGCACGCTTCAGCCATTCGGCCGTCACCGCCGTCGCGGATTCGTGGGTCCGGATGGCCTCCAGCTCCTGCCACAGCGCCCGGTAGCGCCGGTAGATCACCGACCAGTCATATTCGGCGACGACGCGCTCGCGCCCGGCGGCGCCCATGCGGCGGCGCAATGCCGGATCGGCGACGAGCGCCGCGAGCCGATCGACCAGCTTCGCCATGTCGACCGATACGGTGGTGCTCGTACGCGACGAATAGATGTCGTAATTGCCGACAATCTCATAGCCATGGGCGATGTTCTCGCCCGCGTCCGGGCCGGGCGCCCAGGATGGGATGCGGAAGCCGTCGACGCCCTCGCGCACGGTATCGCGATAGCCGTTCCAGTCGCTGACCACGACCGGCAGCGCGGCGGCCATCGCCTCGATCGGGGTGATGCCGAAGGTTTCCTGATGGTTGTCGGCCAGCGACAGGAAGATGTCGGCCCCGCTGAAGGCGGCCGCATAGAGATCCGCATCGGCGCCGTCGACATGCTGGCAGCGGACGTTCGGGCAGTAGATGCGCTGGTCGGCCAGGAAATTCCGCGCGATCGTATCGTTGAAGAACTGTCCGGCCAGCAGCAGCCGGATCGGGCGGCCGGCGCGGTCCGCGACCGTGCGAAGCGCCTCGAACATCTGGAACGGATGGGCCTTGGACGCATAAGCGAGCCGACCGGCGAACAGGATGGCCACCTCGTCATCGCCGATCGAGAGGCGGGTGCGGGCGGCATGGCGCGTGGCATCGGAAGGTGCCCAGTCGGCGCTGTGGATGCCGAGCGGGATGACGGGCAGCTGCGGCGGCGGCGGCATGGTTGCCGCGCCGAGACGCCACGACAGATAGTCGGCGGTCCGTTCGAACGTGGCCCGCACCACATCGCGTGCGACCGAAGAGGTGCAGATCAACGCGTCCCAGGGCATCACCGGTTCGGTAAGATAGGCACCGATCAAGTCGAGCGTCGACGAGCTCGATAGCGTGTGGGTGATCCCTGTCAGACTGAAGCCCGCGGGACCGGTGCGCAGCCGCATCCGGGCTTCGGCGCCGATCGCCGGATCGGCCCGGTGCAATGCGCCCGGCAACGCAACGCGATCATGCTGCCCGACGCGGACCCAGCTGGTGGGGGCTGTCGGATCGATCTCGCGGACAATCTTCTCGAACAGGTCTACACTCTGCTGCCCGAGAGTATATGCCGTCACCGCTTCACCATCGCGCCCTTCGACGACAGCGCGCAGGAAGGCGGCGCCCGCCGCCCGCCGCCCCATGATCTGGTTGCCCTCCAACACATAGGCGTCGGGGGCGAAATAGATGGCGGCGGTCATGCCATGGGCATTAGAGCCTGATCGCGGTTAGCGGAAGCGGCAGATCGACCGCCTTCCCGCTGTCCGAGCCGTCAGTCGTCGTCGTCGTCATCCGTCTGGCCGAGCCGGTCCTCTTCATCGTCGTGCATCGGCTCGCCGGCAAAGGCGCCGTTGTCGATAAGCCCCGAGCGGACCATCTGGTTCATCGTGTCGACCAGATCGGGAACGTCGTCGGGCATGATCGCGGTCCGGTCGGGCGAACCGCCATGCTCGCTGTCTTCGGCGAGATCGGTGCCGAGAATCCGGGCATCGTCCGCTACATCCTGCGCCTGATCGGCTTCGCGCTGCTCGTCATTGTCGAGTTCGGGGGCGATATTGTCTTCGGGGGTGCGGGGCATGGCGGCGGCCTTGTCTGGAGGGTGCCAGCTCAACGGCCCTGCCGCCCGCCTGTTCCCCGCCGTCGGCGAGAGCCCACGCCATGATTGGGCGTCCGTTCGCCCAGCCGGGGTGCCAGGACCGATTACTGCGCCGGAGCGGCGGGCTCAGGCCATCGGGTCCAGCGTACCGAGCCAAGCCACCAGGCCGACGATGGCGATGGCGGCGCTCGTTTCGACGAGCAGCGACAGCCGCAGATGCATCAATGCCCGCGCCGTCGCGCCGCTTTCCAGCGCGGGCGTGAGCCGCCAGCGATTGGCCGCAGCCAGGGCCAGCATCAGTCCGAACAATGCCAGCTTCGCCCCCAGCAGCCAGCCATAGCGGCTGCCGACCAGCGCCGGCAGCTGCTCAAGCCCTATGATCAGGGCGCCGTTGATCGCGCCGGTCGCCACCAGGATGGCGACGATCAGCGTCCCCATCAGCGAAAAGCGGCTCAAAATCGCGGCAATCCGTCGTGCATCGGCGGCAACCGGACGCAGCGTCAGAATAGCATGCAGCAGCACCGCCAGTGCACCGACCCAACCCGCCGCCGCCCAGATATGCGCCACATCTGCCGCGCGGTGGAGCGAACCGGCGACATCCTCGGTTGCCCCCGCATGGCCGGTCCATGCGAGCGTCGCGGCGGCGACCGCGGCCGGGAGCAGAGCCCATCGGTCGCCACGCGGTGCCGCGGCCGCCGCCAGTGCCAGCGACAATGCGGCGCCACGCACGGCCAGCACGGGGCCTATCGGCGTCATCGTCAGCAATATCTGCGCGGTTGCCCAGTCCGGCTGCGTAACCGGCGTGCCGGTCATCGCTGCCGCGCTTGCCAGCAGCCATAATGCCGACAGCAGGATCCCCGCGCCCGCCAGCAGCGCGACGACGCTCCGCCGTCCGACGATGCCCATGACCCACCAGAACAACGGCAGGCCCATGAGCAGCGCCAGATCGATCATCAGCGCGAACCGCGCTCCGATCAACGCCGCATCGGTCATGATGGGTTATTTGACCTGAAAGCTGTAACGGCCTTCCATCCTGTGCTGGTCGGCACCGACGATATGCCATTTCAGCTCATAGCTGCCCGCCGGCAGCGCCCGGGGCAAGGTGGCGGTCATCGTCTTGCCCACCGCGCTGGTCTTCAGGCCCTTGACCGGCATCGGGGCATGGCCGGCCATGCCTGGCATCCCGGTCATCGTCAGTTCCAGGCCGCTCACCGGTGCCAGGAAGGTTTCGGAGAAGGTCAGCCTGAGCGTCGTCGGTTTGGCCACGGTCGCGTTGGCGGCGGGATCGGACGAAACGAGTTTGCTGTGCGCGCCGGCGACGCCGGGCAGGGCCAGCGCGATAGCGGTGGCGGCGGTCAGGAAAATAC